>JAIQFW010000307.1 GCA_020073105.1 Terriglobia bacterium | reverse complement strand
TAAGTTTTGTACTGAGGTACGCCGCCTCCGAGAGTGTTGGTACTCAGCTAATCGGAACCCACGCGCCGCTGCTCGTCACTGGGCAGCCCCAAAGCGCTTTGCTGCCGCAGGAGGTCGCCGAACCCGTGCAACTGTATATGCTTCCCTGGGTGCAGGTACCGGTTGGTTGAACAGTACCTGAGGCCCAACTCGGGGCATGTGGACTAGTAGTGAACAGAGAATAGCCCCCGTTCCGTGACTTGCCCAAGGCATACATGCCTACCGTATTGTCGGTCAGTTGTATCCCCGTCAGGTCATCGGCGATCGTGTAGGTGCCTGAAATTGCGCTGTTGCCTGCTCCTATAACTGTCAGATCGCTAACCGCATATCCCTGATTGGCTATGTGTACTGTGTAAATCGGCGGCCCGATCGCGTGCTTCATCGTATCGCCCAGAATGTTGATGAGCACATTGCTTTTCGCATCTCCGCCGTAGCCCACGCTGTCGAAATTGATATTGCTGTAGGGACCGGAATCGGTTGCGGAGATGGAGAGCCCGGTGCCGAGAATCTTGTACAGGCCCACGTGATCGACGTAGGTGTAGTCCCCCGCGTACTGGTTCAGGATTCCGGTGATGGTCTGGCCTTGCCCATCCAGAACCAGATTTTCCACGGAAATCTCGGAGGCTCCGGTGACGCTACCAAACTGAATCATGGGGCTGGAGAACGACGTGTTCGCTTTGAGGGTCGTGCCTGCGGCAATGTTGTCGCCTTGGCCGATCAGGTGAGTCTTGCTTGGCAGGACCCACGTCTGCGGGATGACAATGGTGCCGGCAGGAAGCAGGATGGTAGAGGGGACGTTAACAAAAGTTCCACCTTGGTTCCACGGAGTACCCGTGCAGGTGAGAGCCGATCCGCCCATCCCTCGGGCATCGATTACCTTACCGCCCGACGGGTAGCCGTTTGTGAGAATGAAGTAAATCGTTTGGCAGAGATTTAGGCCATTTTGGCTGGCTGAGTAAGCTTGGGCGTCTGCCAAGGCCGACGTCCCCTGGCAGCATGTCTGATCTCCGTAATAAACGGCATTCTGTCCCAAGTTGCCTGTCTGTGCTGTTGCAGGCCGGACGAAGCTTGAAACGAAAACTGCCACAATCACTACAGAGGTACACCACCGGGGCGATCTATTTGCGACTCGCATTTGCTGCCTCCTAGCCTCAAGTTGAATGTCCATTGCGTTTCAATGCGTCAGCAGGAATACAGTGCCACAGCCGTTGCCGCACGCCGGACTTGATCCACCAAGTTGAGTGACACCATATGCATTTCCGTGGAGGTCAAAAATCAGTTTTCCAGTAGGGGATTCGCCATCTGCCGGGGGTCCTTGAAAATCATAGAGGTCGATCAAAGCCCATTCGGGGCCTGGTTTGAACTGGACGATCGCTCCGTCGAAATAAGCTCCGCCGGACCCGGCTACGCACAGTATCTTGCCCTTAGCATCAATCGAAAGGCCTGCTTGTGGAAATCCTGGGATGTTTCCGAATTGAAATGTGTATAGAAGTGTTTCGAGCCATGTGTCGCCATGATTCGGGCTCTCCAGTTGGAAGACTGTGCCAGCCCCGCCGTTACCCCCACCTAGCGTGGTACCGTAGATTGCGTTATTGAAAATAATGAGATCACCGTTTGCACCCGCACCGTCGTGGGGTCGGTTTTCGAACTGGTGGAGCATGGTCGCCGTCCATGCTCCACTATTGTTAGCCGGCGGGGTAAGTCTGAACACTACGCCACAACCGTAAGGAGCGCAGACGGGCGAGTTGCTGCCGCCATACTTTGTGCCGCCGTAGACCGCTCCCGTCTTGTCGAGTACCAGGCCCCCGTTGGGCTGAGCCCCATCGCCTCGCTCGAGGCCTTCGAAGCTGTGCAGCACTTCCTCTTTCCATGCGCCCGTTCGGTCGGTCGATCGCGGCGGCGTGAGTTTGAAAACTGTTCCGCAGTAGGGATACAACGGATTGCAAGACGTGCCCTTGCCTCCGCCGAACCAGGTCGCTCCATACAGGTTTCCGCGCTTATCAAACACCAGGTCGCCCATCGGGAACTGCCCGTCCTGGTTGCCCTGAAAGCTGTACAGAACCCTCTCGATCCACTTCCCGCCTGGCTGCTTGGGGCGAACCAGTTCATACACCGTACCGCAACCCGTCGGAGTCCCGAGCAAAATGCAAGGGCCGGTCCCGCCGTAGCCAGTCGTGCCGTACAAGTTCCCCGCAGCGTCCTGAATCAGACCGCCTTCCGGCGAGCCGCCATCCCCATTATCATGGCCCCGGAAGTTGTACAGCGTGGTTTCCGTCCACTTGCCTCCTGGCTGCTGCGGAGGTGACAGCTGATAGACCGACCCGCACTGCAGGGAATTGCTGCACGGAGTTGCGTACACTGTGGCGCCGTAGATGTTGCCCGCTTGGTCGATCACGATGCTCCCCACCGGGGTCGCGCCGTCGCTGCCACCTTGAAAGCTGTAAATCACGCTTTCCTTCACCTGAGCTGAGGCGACCGCCGCACATCCCAGCATCGCAGTAATCAA
>JAIQFW010000166.1 GCA_020073105.1 Terriglobia bacterium | reverse complement strand
CGACAAGCTGGAATGGAACACTCGTTACTGGCGCGGGCTGCTGAAGGATGTTAGTTTCGACATCAAGGAAGGCGACACTCCGATCGTGCCGGTCATGCTGTATGACGCGAAGCTGGCGCAAGACTTTGCGCGTGACCTGTTTGACGATGGGGTTTACGCAGTCGGCTTTTTCTTCCCTGTGGTGCCAAAGGGCCAGGCCCGCATCCGCACCCAACTCTCGGCAGCCCACGAGAGGCATCACCTGGACACGGCGATCAAGGCCTTCGAGAAGGTTGGACGGAAGCACGGCATTCTGGGATTGGGGAAGAAGGAGCTGATCGCAAAGTACGAGATGGAATTGGTGAGGTAGCGGACACAGAGAACCACGGCGAGCCGGAGCGTCGGAAATGGAGGTCAACATGCTCTGTGCAGAGCTCGAGCAAATGGAGGGGCACATCGACGACATTCTCACTGCGCTGGAGAATCCAAAATTGACCGAGCAAGAAAAAGAGGCGCTAGAGAGGTCCTATACCGAATTGAGCCATGTGATACAAGAACATCAGAAGTCTGGGCACCATGGCGCCCCCTGTTTCGAAGAATAGAAAAGGTGGCAATCGACAGGACTTTTCAGCTAGCGGCTCTGGCGGGAGGTAGGTATGCGCGCAGATCGTGCGGAAGTCTCATGGGATGCGGACAAGAGAAAATGGGTGGTCCGAATTCAAGTCGGCGAGGAGGTGATTCGTCGAAGCTGTGACGTGCCGAAGGATGCGATGGAGTCGACCATCCGCTCCGCGGCACAGGAAGCAATAAACCACGAGGGGTACGAAGCGGACGCCATGCCGATGACGATTCATCGGTGATGTGCCGAAGAGTGAGATTGGGCGCCAGTCGCCCGTGTCTGGGTGGATAGATCTGTGGCAGCCAGACCTGTGAGTTGAGGCGTTTAGCAGGTGCATTCGGTAACTTCTGCTCAGGGCAGGCTGGACCCGAGCCTGCTGCTGAAATCCTGAGCGAAGCAAAGGAGGGGTGGACTACAGTATTGTGGCAGCCGGACCTGTAAGCCGACTTCTTGTCGACCGATTCTCGTAAGCTATAGTCGCATTAGGATTTAACGTGCAAGGTCTTTCTGATGTTCGGGATAGCCGGACTCTATAAAATCTCTCCAATTCCCTCCCGTCTTGCTCGACCCACACGGACCGGACACTAAATGGACACTAAGCCCGCGGCCAAAGCACCGCCTAAGTGCGCGCGAAGAAGCACAATTCTGTCGGTGTGACGTGGGCCCGAGTCAGGTCCCTTCTGCCAGACCTTTGGGACCGGCGAGGTACCAGTTCTGTGGGGGGACGTTGAGTGGCAGCGCACATGAGTATCCAAGAGCCGTGGTCGAAGGCACGGGTTCGAAATTCACCGTCTTTCTCTTCCATAGCAGACAACAACGGCAAGAACATAGATACAGCACCTGGCCGGGGCGAACCGTATAGCCGCAGTCTCGCACACGAGGCGCCCGTCTTTGTAATCTTGGCAGGGGACAGACTATTGTGCCAACCCGAACCGTCACACGCGTCAATTTGGAGATGACCCTAATCACTGACAGGGATACATGCTGGGCGCAAGCTACTTTTATGCGCACTGTCGCTCGGCGGAAACCAGACAACTGAAGCGTGTCCCCAATGTTCTTGCAAGAATTGTTCGCGTGGGTAAGAGCGCGCCGTCGTCGCTCGACTCGGCAACGCACCGGTGAAAATGGGGCCGAGATTTTGAGACGGCTGCAGGAGTTGAATGATGTTACCAAGCCGAAGCAGGTCGAAACTCCAGCCCGCAATGAAAACCACCTAGACTACGCGTATCGCGACAAAACTGGAACATAGCCGCGGGTCAGAACGAAGGTCTAATCCCGGCAGTACTATCCGGCTTCCCAAGAAAAGGTAACGATCTGGATGCATCCGTGGCTAGAGATTAACGGAATCTGGATGTTTCTTCGGTAAAACAGCTGGCCAGTTCATCACCTGAGGATGTGCACTGGATCACTGAAAGATGTTCGGATTCTGGACTAAAAAAGAATTAGCGACCGGGCGACTCCACAGTACACATGGCAGCCGTCGGAGGCTACAGATGCCCGGATACGATGCCCGAACACTCGACACTTTGAGGCTTGAACTCAAGTTTCTGGAGCTGGGGCTATACCACGCTCCAACTCCGGGTCGTCCGCTTTTTGTATTTGAAGATTCACCAGCCTGTCCACGGCGCGGCGCCCCTGCTTGCCCGAATTGTGCACTAATGCAATTTGTGCCCTTTGCCTGTCGCTGCGAGCTGGTTCCGTGCCATCACATCCGATTGAATGACGGAGGCGAGACAGTCGACAGCCTTTACCGAACTGGTACGCAGGAGGAACTGGAAGAGGCTCTGCGAAATTGGCTGGCTGCAACGATCAGGAAACTTGAGCAGAAACAAATCCAAGCCGGAAATATCGCGTGCTTCGAGATGTCTCCTCGAAACACGGTCGCCTAGTGTCCGAAGAAGGAGGCCTCCTATGGTGACTTTGGCTGAAGCACCTCAGCAAAAGGCGAGTGTGTCGTTTAAGAGCATCTTGCTGGCGACGGATTTTTCCGACGCTTCCGAGAAGGCATTCAAGTATGCCACCACCTTGGCCCGCTCTCACAATTCGAAGATTTGTCTCGTGCACGTGTTACCTCCAGAGTCTGCCTCTTTCATTCCGGAGCTTCCCAGAGATCGGCAGAGGCACCAGGCGGAAGGGCAGATGGAAAACCTGGCCAGTCGAAGTGAGCTCAACCAGATCGCACATGAGACTGTGGTACGAGCAGGCTCGGTATGGAAAGTACTCTCCGCCGTGTTCCATGAGCAGAACATAGAACTTGTAGTGCTGGGCACTCATGGGCGCTCTGGACTTAAGAAGCTGGTGCTGGGATCGGTGGCCGAAGAGGTAATGCGGCTGGCCCGGTGTCCCGTTCTAACCGTTGGACCGGACTGTGATGCTCCCTCGACAGCGACGGAAGAATTCCGCCGAATTGTCTTTGCAACCGATTTTCATACGGCCTCGGTCAAGGCCTTCGACTACGCTCTGCTTCTTGCGAGCCAGCCTCAAGCCAAGCTCGTCCTGCTCCACGTGATGCCGCCCACAGCATTGCCTGGTCCTGAACAGCATTTCTACGACGATCAAATGATTAACAACTGGCAAGCCACGGCGAGAGCAACCACCAAGGAGAAGCTGGAGAAGCTGTTGCCACCGGAAGGCAAGCTATGGTCTGAACCGGAGTACGTAGTGGAGTTTGATTTCATCGCAGCCGGGATTGTGAAAGTAGCTGCTGAGCGAAAGGCCGACCTGATCATCATGGGCGCCAACCGGCCCTTCTCCGCGAAAATGTCCGCCCACACTGTCGGGACAGTCTCACATGAAGTCATACGCCACTCGAAGTGTCCGGTGCTGACTGTCAGCGCCTGAACCGGGGACGATGGACGGATTGAATGGCTCGATTGGTGACAGAAAGGAGCCCTATGAGAATGCTTAAGATTCTTACGGTAGTCGCGCTTGTCCTGGTTGCGATTCTGCTTTTTCACAATGGCGCGAAACAGCGAGCGCCCAAGTACAACGCGGCGACTGAAGTCAGGGTCGAGGGCGTTGTCCAGGAGGTGCAACAGTTCTGGTGTCCAATTAATGGCGATGAGGGGACACATTTAATGCTCAAAACTGACACCGGAATTCTGCAGGTGCACGTAGCGCCTCGCCGTTTTCTTCAAGGCAATGGTGTGAGCTTCAGCAAGGGAGACCAAATTGCGGTGGTCGGATCGACAGTGACATACGAGGGTCATGATGCGATGATCGCCCGCAAGATTACCCGTGGAGATCAGACTTTCGCATTTCGCCAACCGAACGGAGGGCCGTTGTGGGTGGAGCGGTCGCGCACGTTTGTGCGGTAGCGGGTCAGGAGCGTAACCATGTTTGGCCGCCAAGTCTACCACCGGGCCGCTGGGGACAAACGAGCGTGAACCACGCGAAAAAAGGAGGCAAAGTATGCCGCTCAATTCATTGGAAATCAAGGTGTCGTTACAAAAGCTGCTGATCGCGCTGATTGTGGTCCTCGTACCGCTCAACTTCATTGGTTTGTATCTGAGCTCCGAGAGCAACACATCCCTAGAACAGGTCATCGGAACGCACTTTCGGACCATTGCCCAAGCTGACGCCACGGCAGCGCTTCAATTTGTCAACGATCGTGTGATCGACGTCGGCGCGATTGCCACGGAACCCGCCGTGGTAGACGCCGTCATGGGGGCCAACCAAGCCTACGAACGGAGAAGCCCGGAGGCGAGTGGGGCAAACATTGCGAAGATCGATAAGAAATGGGATACGCCGGCGGGTGACGCTGTAGTGGAAGCGATGTTGTCGTCGTCGGTTTCGCGCTTGCTGCAACGCCGTCGCGAGATCGATCCGCGCCTCCTGAAAATCATCGTGACCGATGAGAATGGCGTTCCTATCGCAGCCACGGACAAACCGCTGCATTATGCCCCAGTGGACAACGTGAATTGGCAGGCGGTTTCTGCGCAGGGCAGGGGTGGTATTTATGTCTCCGATGTCCTTTACGACGAGGAAAGCAGAACTGAGTACTTCAGAATCGGTTTCCCGATATACAGCAAAGGATCGCGGAGATTCATCGGTGCCGCCAACGCGCTAATCGATGTTTCCAGTCTCTTTTCGCAATTGACCCAGGCGCAGGTCGGCCACTCCGCACGAACGATTCTCGTAAGGGAGGATGGCACCGCAATGAGTGCTCCCAACGTCACCACTTCCATGAAGTTGAAGTCGGATGAGTACGTGGCGGTGCGGGATGCGCTCGGCTCCTTGCAAGGCCGTCAAGCTGGATATGTTATTGCCCCTATGAGGGGTGGAAGCCGGATTGTGGGTTTCGCCGACACTGGTCTGAAGCAAATCTATCCCAATCTGGCCTGGTTTGTCATGGTAAGCCAGGACGAGCCGGAGGCTCTGGCTCCAGTGCGCACGCTAGGGTACTTTGCCATTTTGATGGTAGTAATCGGCTTGCTGATGGTGACCCTGCTGGCAGCATATTTCTTCTTGCATCGGAAACAACAGTTGGTTGACATCGAGACGGCAACCACTGAAGAGTCGCGAGGTCAAGCCGCTTGAAGAAGCTTGATCCTAGAGTGGAACTCTTTGTGCATGGCGAAACTTGGAATTGGCAACGCCAGGGAGGAACAAATGCAACGCCATTTTTCAAATCGGGGTGAGGCTCTCGCTGAGGTTGTGGCAGCCAAGATGATCGCTCGCCGAATGCGATCGCAATCCGTGTTCGCAAATCGGCGAGGGAGCAACGTCACGCCCGGGCGGTGGCAAGCACGCGTCCCGGAAGCGATTCGCCCGATCGGTTCACTGAAAAAAAGCGAACCGAAAGATAACGGCATATCAGGCGTTGGCCCGCTAGGGCTCTAGCTTGCCAATCCAGATGGGAGTTTCCGTGAACTCGCAGCCCGGTCTCGAGGCGCCGATCAGCGCCGAAGAAGTTGAACACGTAGCCGACCGTGCCTTCCGCGTGCGAGGTCGAAACTTGGCGGAGCTGTTGGAAAAGGCCGCGCAGGCCTTGGTGGCTCTGGACGAGGAGGCGCCTCTCAGCGAACACTTTGTCCGGCAGGTCATCGAGGTTGACGGAAGTGATCGGGAGACCTTGCTGGTCAACTGGCTGAACGAGATTCTATATCTGGAGCAAACCCACCACGAATTCTACGATCACTTTCTACTTAGCGACGTCACCGAAAATCACTTTTGTGCGCAGTTGTACGGCCGACAGCTGGACCACAGTGTGACGTCCCTCAAGGCCGTTACTTTCCACAATCTGGAGGTGAAGGAAAGTTCGGAAGGCCTTGAAGCTACGGTCGTTGTAGACGTCTGACCCGGTCGATGATCGGCGAGTGCCATGCTCAGCCAGCAGAATTTCGTGCACCTGCAAGAATTTGTCTGGGAGATTCCCGCAACTTTCCGCGATGACATGCGTGTTCCAGCACGCCTGTATGCCGATGAGGAATTGCTGAACACCGCGCTCACCGATAACTCCATCGTCCAGCTCGTCAATACCTCCACCCTGCCAGGAATCGTCAAGCACGCCATTGCGATGCCCGACATTCATCAAGGTTACGGCTTCCCGATTGGCGGAGTCGTGGCGACACGTCTGCCGCACGGCGTGATCTCTCCGGGCGGGGTCGGATACGACATCAACTGTGGTGTGCGGCTCCTCGTGTCACTGACGACAATTGAGGAAATTAGGCCCTTCTTACAAGAAATAGCTTCCGCCCTATACGCGAACTGCCCAAGCGGGGTCGGCGCTCGCGGGTCCCTGCACCTGACGAACACCGAACTGGATGAAGTTTTGCACGAAGGTTCGCGCTGGATGCTTAGAAGAGGATATGCACAATCAGAAGACCTGGATCGCACTGAGGAGTTCGGTCGAATCTCCGAGGCAGATGCGAAGTATGTCTCCGAGCACGCTCATGAACGCGGGCGTGGTCAACTCGGGACTCTTGGCGCCGGGAACCATTTTATCGAAGTGGACAGAGTCGCTGAAGTATATGACCAAGCCACTGCTGCGCACCTGCAGATCTATCCGGACAACGTCGCAGTCCAAATTCACTGTGGTTCACGTGGACTTGGGCACCAGATCTGTGAAGACTACGTGAGTCGTTTCCAGAAGACTGCACAGGATTACGGGATCACATTGCCCGATCGCGAATTGGTGTGTGTACCGTTTGATTCCTGGGAAGGGCAAGAGTATTTCCGTGCCATGGCATGTGCGGCAAACTTCGCCTTTGCCAACCGTCAACTGCTGACGCATTGGATCCGCCAAACCGTCGACCAGGTGCTGGCTGGCAGAATCAAAGACTTTCATCTGCGGCAGGTATACGACATCGCGCACAACATGGCGAAGATCGAGGAGCACGAGATTGATGGACACCGGGTGCGGCTCTGCGTACATCGCAAGGGTGCTACGCGAGCGCTCGGCCCGAACTCTCCTGAGCTCCCAGCCGACCTGCGCGCCATCGGACAACCTGTGCTGATTCCAGGCTCCATGGGGACAGCCTCCTACGTCCTGACTGGTACGGCGGGAGCCATGCAGCAGACCTTCGGTTCCACATGTCACGGGGCTGGGAGAGTGATGAGCCGAGCCAAGGCGAAAAGGACCGTGCGAGGAGTAGAACTACGCCAACAGTTGAAGAGCCGAGGCATCCTGATCTGCGCAGGGTCGATGAGCGGTTTGGCGGAAGAAGCTCCAGCAGCCTACAAAGATGTGTCGCAAGTGGTTGAAGTAGTCGCCAGAGCAGGAATTGCAAGAAAGATTGCGCGGCTCGAACCGGTTGCCGTTATCAAGGGCTAGAGCCTGTCACTCACTTCAGAATCGTGCGTACGCTCTCCCTAGTTTGGATAGACGCCCCTTGGACCTCCGACTAGTTCCAGGGCGCGGTACTATGCAGGCGCAAGCAGGTAGATGCTGTCGGTGCCGTGCAGGGTGGTTTCATAAACGTTCGCAAGCTTCCTCCCTTCGTCTGATGCCAGGGTTGCCGGGGGCGCGGTCAGCATGCCTTAGTACTCACTGGCTGATTTTCTCCAGTCCTTCTTGAGCTGCTCGATGACCTCATCTGCCAGTCTGTTTGTATCCATAGCCACAGACTTTGTAGTTCTCCAGATGGGCTTCTGGGTGTGCCGGTCCACAAGGGCAATCTCTGCAATCGTCCGCCGTACAACCACTTTTGCGGGCACTATTGTGCTCTCAGTTTGACAAGTGAGAATGGCATCAGCCGCTTCCAACTTGGAAGTGATCGTCACTGCCTCCCATGTTTCGAGCCGAGCCCTGACGAGGCGTACAAACTCATCTGAGGATGGAGCCACATAGATCGTCCTTGCTTCGTGTAGCAGAAGCGGTCCGGCTGAAATGGTGTCCTGTGCAGCTAGGAACCCTACGGAGAACAACAGCAGGGCAAGAATTGGCAGGATCACCCAGCCGACTCGCCGAGGTATGTAGCGTGGATGTCGGGGGTTCATAAGGTTCCACCTTCCTTTCTTTGTTACCGTTCTGCCGTTTCTATGGTCCAGGGGCTGGCCAGCTTCTGTTACACCGCAGGCGCGATGAGTTTGCCGCTCAACCCGCCGACGATGGCTCCAACGGCGACGCTGGCCAGGAAGGTGTAAGAGATCTCGATCTGCAGCACGTCCCCGGGGATTCCAGTCCAGCCCGTGAAAATCCAACCGGCTGCCGCGACAGCGGCCCAGAGAGAAATCGAGGCAATGATTCCTGCCCACACCCCTCTTCGTCCACGAAAGGCGAGCTGCCATGCCACTCCGTAGGCAAACAGCAAACAAACCACCACGCTAAGCAGATGTGGACTCCACCACCAGACCATCTGCCGCAGCTCGGGCCGACTTAGCCCAAACGTTTCCTTCCAGCGGGTCCGAAACAGGTACTGCGAGTGCCAAGCCGCGCCGAATACCCATGCTGCAAAGGCGGCGAGCAGTACGGGCACGTGATAGATCTTCTTTGTCTTTCGTACTTCAACCTGGCCTTGGGTATACGCTGCTGTCCGCCGGGCCGCGGGAATACATTCCTGGCCGCAACGGATGCGGGCAGGCCAGAGAGTACATTCGGCGAGGCGCAAATTGCATTTTCCGCGTAATCCGGTGAGGGCCGCGTGGAAGGCATCAAAACTCACCGCAACCTGCCGGTGAGTCTCGGGGCACGTCACCGCCCGGCTTCCGCGATAGTGGTTGTAAATTTCTCGTCCCCAGAGCGCCTGCATCAGCAGGAGAAGGCAGGTAAGAGTAACGAAGAGCAAGAACCCGTAGACTAGCATGACTCACCTCCCGGCCTGGTTGATCACTAACGAGCGTCTGCTATCTCTTCTTGTAGCCTACGACAGTGTGCCCAGGTGCGCAGTGAGTCCAGTCACGACCGCTGGTGAGATGCTGGAAAAGCGAAGGAGCGCGAAGATATTCTGGTACGGAGAGCCAGCCTCGTGTATCGTGAACAGGAAAAAGGCCAGGAAGTGGGCTGTCACGGAAGCCATCAGTGCTAGGCCGAAAGAGGGCCACAGACTACGTTTGATTGTCGGTTCCACGGGAGCCACCTGGGGCAGGGTTGCTGTGCCATAGCATCGTTTTCAGGCTGTTCTTCTCGTCCAAGTTACCACCCGCCGACACGCGGTCCCACGGATGTTGGTGTGTTCCGCACCCTGAGGCCCATTTTCGGAAAGGACAACTGCCTGCTCCCTCACCTACTTTCTCGGCCTAGCTGACTCGACCGACTGGTTTCAGACTAGTTGGCCGCTACAACCGGCTGCGCGACTTCCGCCGCCCGTCCAGCAGATAGCTCAATTTCCTGAGCGTCAACTACCGCGATGGCGGCAACGTTCACGATCTCCTCGACTTCGGCGCCCCGCGGCAGCAAATGCACTGGCCGACTCATTCCCATGAGGATCGGACCAAGTGTCTCAGCACCACCGATCCTCGCCAGCAGCTTATAGGCAATGTTGGCGCAATTGAGGTCGGGGAACACCAGCACGTTGGCGCCACCCTTAAGCGTGCTGAACGGGTAAGTCTGCTCCAGCATCTCGGGGGAGAGAGCAACGTCGGCCATGATCTCTCCGTCCACGATGAGGGTGGGATCGGCCTTGTGCAGTAGGTCCACAGCGTTGCGGACCTTCTCGCAAAGCGGGTGCTTGGTGCTGCCGAAACTCGAGAAGGAGAGCAGGGCCACGCGCGGCACCACTTCGAAGCGCCGAGCTGCCTCTGCCGTGCACAGAGCGATTTCCACCAGGTCTTCCGCGGTGGGCTCGATGTTTACGCTGGTGTCGGCCAGGAAGTAGAGTTCTCCCGTCCGCGTGATCATTGCATAGCAACCGGAAACCTTGTGCAACCCTTCGCGCATTCGCACGATTTGGAGTGCAGGGCGAATGACATCGGGGAAGTGCTGGGTAACACCGGAGACCAGCGCATCGGTAGCCCCCATATGCACCATCATTGAGCCGAAGACGTTACGATTGTTTATCAGT
>JAIQFW010000165.1 GCA_020073105.1 Terriglobia bacterium | reverse complement strand
GGTTCGCTGCCGCTTCGACGCTGGGCTCAGACGCAGGCGCGGCTGTTCCTTCGCTGTCAGCCTGGTTGTTCCGTGATTCCGCGGGCTTCTCTTCGGCTGGGCTTGGCGTCTCGCTCGATTCTATGGCGCGCCCGCTGAACCGCGCAGCCGCAGCCTCGATGGCTGCAATCTCTTCCGCAGTGACGCCCCGCAGCATCGCCGCGGTTGGCGCGGCGGTGGTTTCCGGGCTCGCCGGAGCCCCATACGAATTCTGCGACTCGCTGCTTGAGACCGGTCTCTCTTCGTCTTCGTCTTCGTCTTCGCGAGGCTTGCGATCCGGCGGCGGGATCTTCAGGCGATTCTTCCATCCCTTTTCTGGGTCGCCGTACTCGGGGATACCAGTCTCTTCGATGGCGGCCATCGCCTTGGCGAACCGTCCGGGCTTGTAGGGTGCAGGCTGGGGCACGATCTTGTCCTCCAGCTTGGTCAGCGCAGTCAGGAGTTCACTGGCTTCGAACGGCTTGACGATGAAAGCGTCGGCCCGGACGCGGCGCACTTCCTCAGGCTTGAATGGCTCCAACTTCCCTACGGTGAGCAATACAGGGATGCGTGCCGTCTCTTGCGATTCCCGAATGCGTTGGCACACTTCCAGCCCGCCATACCCGGGCATGTAGACGTCGAGAACGATCAGGTCGGGCTTCGATTCAGCGATGCGCTTGAGCGCCGCGGAACCGTTGTTGACCGTGACCACCTCATAGCCGGCGTCCGTGAGGATCCGCCGGCCCATGTTCTGGGCAGTCACGCTGTCGTCGGCAAGCAGTATCTTCCGCGCCAAGCAAAGTCCTTCCACACTCGAAGGGGGATAGCGCGAAGGTAACTTGTCCCGAACTCTAAGTCAATGAGAATACAACCATTAGACAGGTTACGAGGGGACAGTATCCATCGGCGGGAAGCCCCGTAGAGCCAGGGATCAATCGCCTCCGGCCTCAGACCCCTTCTGGCTCGCGAGACCGCCCCGTCGTGTCCGGCCTAGAACGGAACGATCTTGCGGATGCCCTTCTTTTTCTTACGCTTGCTGGAGGCCACGGTGGCGTCGTCAGCAAGCTCACTGCCGCTGGAAGCGGTTGCGGCAGCACCAGTGGAAACCGGTTGAATCTCGTTCACTTGCTGAGGAGGCTGCGCCTCGCCATTTGCTGAGGTTACGTTGGGTTTCAGCTCGTTGGCATCCGTCGGCCCGACGCTGGGCTTCAGTTCGTTTGCGCCGGATTGGGCGGTGGGAGCAGCGCTGTTCTCCACCGGCGGAGCGTCCGACCGGGGTACTGCCTGGTCGGGACCTGGGCCACCTTCCCCGGCCGTCTCGACTGAGAGCGTGTGGCCTTCGGAGCCACTTTTGCTAGCCGGGACCCCCGCGTTTGCCATCTGCTGCACTACCTCAGTCGCGTTCACTGGCGTGGGATCGACGAGCGTGGGCTCGCCGACCCGCGCGGCTTCAGCCACGCTGGGATGCTTGCCAAAGTTTCCCATGACCTTCGAGAGCATACTGGCGTCTTTACGGCTGTCTTCTTCGGCCTTGTTTTGCGCGACGGCGGACTTGGTGGGCTTCGGCACCGGCTGGTGCAATGCTAATAGCCGCGCCTTGGCATCTTCCGCCCGGTCCATGACCGGATACCGGGTGATGATCCGCGAGTAGTCCTCGGCGGCCAACTTGCCAAACCTCTCGATGAGATCAGCCTTCAAGTTCTCCGGAAAGCATCCCACCGGACGGGGCGGTGTCCCGGAGCACGTAGGGCGGGAACGGGTCATCGCGATCTCCCCCTCGAAGCACTGGCCGAGCAGATACAGGGCGTCATCCGCCCGGCTGTAGAGAGGATATTTCTCCACCAATGACCTGAGGCGGGCGACCGCCGCCGGATAGGACTGGCGCAGGTAATAGAAGCGCCCCACGCCAAATTCGCGCTGGGCGATCACTTCCTGGACTTCCCGCAGGCGTTGCTTGGCGTCCGGCACCAGCTTGCTGTCCGGCCATTGCATGATCAGCTGCCGGTACTCGGTCTCGGCGCGTACGGCATGGGTATAGTCGCGGTCCGGCTTCTCCATCTGTTGATAGTGAATGTTGGCAATCTTCAGCTGCGCCTCTGCGGCTTCCGGCATGTTGGGAAAAAAGGTGATGAAATCCTTGTACTCAATCTCTGCCTGGGTCAGCGAGGCCGTGCCGCCCTCCGCATACCAGGAGTCGGCTACCGCCAGCTTGGCGCGCGCGACGAATTCAGAATCAGGGTAGGTATTGATCATCGTCTGCAAGGTCAACCGTGCCACGTCGAAACGGTTGTGCTTCATGGCGTCCATGGCGCGGTCGAACAACACCTTGTCGGGTTGCTTGGAATCGATGTTAGCAATGGGGTTGTTGACCTTCTTGTTGGTGCAAGCCGCGGTCAACAGGAGTGCGCTTAGCGCCAGAACAATAGGAATACGACGTGACATGAAGACCTCGAGACCTCGGTTTCTGGTTTCCTGCGCTGAGACCGGCTGGAAGCTAGAAACTCTAGACTTTCTGTAGTGTAGCTTCGGTTGCGGCTTTCAATAGCTTGCGCGCATTAATCTTTGGATCGCCATTACCGAACACCGCGTTGCCCGCCACCAGGATTTCTGCGCCCGCCCGCACCACTTCGGCCACGGTGTTCAGGTCAATGCCGCCATCCACTTCGATCCGGTAGTGCAGCCCGCGCTGCGCCCGCAAGTCGGCCAGTTTGCGTATCTTGTGCAGGGCGTTCGGGATGAACTTCTGCGCCCCGAACCCGGGATTGACCGACATCACCAGCACATAGTCCACGATATCGAGCACCTCGTTCAGAGTTTCGACAGGAGTCGCGGGATTGACCACCACTCCGGCCCGTGCGCCATGGTCGCGAACCAGGTGAAGTGTCCGGTCCAGATGCCGGCAGGCCTCTTGATGGACCGAAATCCAGTCTGCCCCAGCCTCCGCAAACTCCGGAATGAACTGGTCGGGATTTTCGATCATCAAGTGACAATCCAGCGGCAGCTCGGTCGCTTTGCGCAGCGAGCGCACCACTAGCGGCCCGATGGTGATGTTGGGGACGAAATGCCCGTCCATGACATCGACGTGGATGACCGTGCCGCCGCCCTCAGCCGCGGCCTGAACCTGCTCGGCCAAGCGCGCGAAGTCAGCCGACAAAATCGAGGGTGCTAGCTCAACCAACCTGGGCTCCAAATGGCAGGGATTGCCACGAAAATTCTAACACGCTGCGCGCTGTGAAGCGCCCGCATTCGAACCTTCAAGCCTAGCTCCTCTCTGCGGCTTCTCTTCGCGATCTCTGCGACAAGAGATCTACGCAGATTCGTGAAAATCCGTGGCTACCCGCTGTCTCTGTGTACCTCTGTGTCCTCTGTGGTTTGTGTTGTTATTCAATCAAAGGGCGATGACCACAGAGGACACAGAGGTGCACAGGAAAACCCAGCCCTGCAACACGGCATCACAACTCGCCCTCGGGCCTCATATTGGTCAGCTCCCAATCGCAGAAGGTACAATCGAATTTGACCATGCGCGTACGCAAAGCCGTCTTTCCTGCCGCCGGACTGGGCACGCGTTTCCTGCCCGCCACCAAAGCCCAGCCCAAAGAGATGCTGCCCCTGGTGGACAAACCCATCATTCAATACGGCGTCGAGGAGGCCATGGCCTCGGGCTGCGACCAGATCATCATCATCACCGGCCGGGGCAAGCAGGCAATTGAAGATCACTTCGACGTCAGCTATGAGCTCGAGAGGATGCTCCAGGACCGCAAGAAGACCGACTTGCTGAAAATCGTGCGCGGGATTTCCGACATGATCCACGTGGCCTATGTTCGTCAGAAAGAGGCGATGGGCCTTGGACACGCGGTGCTCATGGCGCGCGAACTAGTAGGCAATGAACCCTTCGCGGTGCTGCTGGCCGATGACGTCATCGACGCTGAGCCGCCGTGTTTGAAACAAATGATCGATGTGTTCAATGAAACTGGCTGTTGCGTACTCGCCACTCAGGTCGTCGAAGGGCCCGCCATCTCTTCTTATGGCGTCCTGAAGGTGAAGCCCGCCGATGGCCGCTTCGGCGGACGGCTGTACGAAATCCTGGACATGGTGGAAAAACCGAAACCAGCCGACGCGCCCTCGAACCTCGCCGTGATCGGGCGATACATTCTGACTCCCACGCTGTTCGATAGCCTGGCCGAAACTCCAGTCGGCGTCGGGGGCGAACTCCAGCTTACCGACGGCATGAAGCTCAATCTCAAGAAAGAAAAGATGTATGCCTATGTATTCGAGGGCAAGCGTCACGACACCGGCGATAAGTTAGGCTTTCTCAAGGCCACCGTGGAGTTCGCCCTGAAACGCAACGACCTTGGCGGGCCGTTGCGGGAGTATCTCAAGGGGCTGAAGCTGTAGACCACATCGAAAACCGCTATTCTTCCGGCCAATGAGTGCTTCGAGACATTTCGACCCTGCCGAGGGCACTTTCCTGCGGCTGTTTTACCGCAACTGGCGCCCCACGCGTCTTGGGCGATGGGTCAACCGCTTTAGCTGTTGGTGGTCCGGCCTCGGCCTGCCGCCGAAGTGCCAAGCCGTTCTCGAAGTGGATGGTCGCATATCTGGCCACAGACGCTCGAACCCCGTGGTCATCGCCACCGTGGAGGGCGAACGTTACCTCGTGTCGATGCTCGGCCCGGAATCCGATTGGGTGAAGAACGTCGAGGCTGCGCATGGTAACGCGATCATTCGTCAGGGACACCGACGCCGGGTTCACCTCGTGGCGGTGCCGCCAGAGGAGAGGGCACCCGTCCTCCGAGAGTACGTGCGAATCGCTCGCAGCGGCCGACATCACTTCCCGCTCCCCGTTGGTGCACCGTTGGCCAATTTCGAGGCCATCGCCGGATCTTATCCTGTGTACAGAATCGACCCCTCCGGAATGCGGCCTGGCTAAACGAGCTGCGTGCCTGGAGTGACTAGGAGAGGTCAATGAGTGATATGAGGATTTTGCGACAACTATCACGGTCGATGGTTTTTTTGCCGATGCGACCGCGCTCCCTGCCACACGAGTAACAGGCATCCACTGAGCAATAGGACTTGGCTCACCTCAAACATCCGATTCGGTCTAAAGGGACTTTTTCAACAGCCACGGCGACAGCACTCACCATCCTATAGACCGTTCGCCTTCGCGCAACTTCCCAGCTAGTTCCCGCAAATATGTGCGCCCCTGCGAACTGCAATAATGACCGTTTTCAGTTGGGGGATACCTAGAGCTCGTGCTTGAACAGAGGACACGAACGCGATCAAGATCGGGATCTTCTATCTTCACAGAACAGAGATCATCCCAATCCCACCTCCCGCCTGTCCCATCGAGAAAGTGGTCGATGATTGTGGCGATCTCCTCTGGTGTCCGTGTGATGCCACCCATACAATTTGACTCTGGAGCATTATGTCACGCAACTGTTGCTATCAGGCGATTGCGCTCATTGACCAGCCAGTTCCATCAACAGGGGTTTTGAGTGCACTCGAAATATTGCGTAACAATCGCCATAGATTCTGATGGGGCCATCGCTCTGGGACGACCGACAACATCCCACTTCAGCACTGTTACGCTACGCTGCGAAGAGGGCTGCCGTGACGAGGGTACAAAACGATGAACGAGGGATTGTTCCGCCGGGCCTTACTCCATCGCCTTGCTCAACAGGAAATCGTGGTTCCAGTCTTGCTTCAGTCCTTGCTGCCTCAGGAATGTCGAGATCTGCGCCCAGTGGCGCATGCTGTGGGTTAGAGCCTGGGCCATGCACTTGCGTTTGCTCGGTTTGAGACTGAGTCTGGGGCCGAGATCTACCTTGGCTTCCCAGTCTTCGGCACGCGCCGTGGCCAGGAACTTCTGGTATCTATCGTTCGCCTCCTCGCTGATCCGGAAAAGCTCAACGAGGGTGCTTGCCGGCAAACTCTCGAAGTCCGCGGGCGGGATTCCCAGCAGCATATTTGAGAAGTGCAGTTCGACAAAGAAGATGTGCTTCACCAAGCGCCTGACGGTCCCGGCATCGGCGATGTCGATGGGCAGGTCGAGAGCGGAGGGGTTCTTCGTGAACCACTCCTTCCACCGCTGAGTTTCGTCTGCGGTATAGGCAAGCAGTTCCGCAAAATCAATACCGGCATTCATTGCGTTCCCAGCGTGATCTTCAGCTTCTTGGACTTCTCCTCCACGCTGTTGGATAGCTGCTCTTTGTAGGCGTCGAGTTTCTTGGCCACACTCGCGCTGGCAAGCCCCAAGATCTGCGCGGCGAGAATTCCGGCATTGGTGGCGCCGGGTTTGCCGATTGCGACCGTGGCTACTGGAATGCCCGCGGGCATCTGGACGGTCGCCAACAAAGAATCCATTCCGTTCAGGGCGGTCGAGGGAATGGGCACGCCGATAACCGGCAGGGTGGTGTGAGCAGCGATCACGCCCGCCAGATGGGCCGCCCCGCCCGCCCCGGCAATGATGACGCGGACCCCACGTCCCGCCGCTTTGCGCGCGTATTCCGCGGTACGTTCCGGGGAGCGGTGTGCCGAGGTCACGTCGATCTCGTAGACGATGCCGAAATCCTCGAGGGCCTTGGCGGCCTCGCGCATGATGTCCAGGTCGGAATCACTGCCCATCACGATAGACACTTGTGGTTTGCTCATCATCCCTCTCTGCCGATTCGTGAACTGGAAACTCGAAACTAGAAACTACTTTTTCAACGCCCTCGCCGCAATGTCCTTGCGATAGTGCACACCGTCGAACTTAATCTTGCCCACGGCTTCATAGGCCCGATCCACCGCGGACTTGAGTTCCGCCGCCTTCGCCGTCACCCCCAGCACGCGCCCACCAGCGGTGAAGTAGGCGTTGTCATGCTGCGTTGTCCCTGCGTGAAATACCTTCACGCCACCGACCTTCTCCGCATCCGCCAATCCGCTGATCCTCTTCCCGGCCTCGAAAGTGCCCGGATATCCTCCCGAAGCCATCACCACACAGACCGACGCATCCTGCGACCAGCGAAAATCGCCCTCGCTGACGCGCCCTTCGATCGAGGCTTCTAGCGCCTCCATCAGGTCACTCTCCAGTCGCATCAGGACGGGCTGGGTCTCGGGATCGCCGAACCGGCAATTGAATTCCAACACCATTGGCCCCTTGGCCGTCATCATTAGGCCGCAGTAGAGGACGCCTTTGTATTCAGCGCCCTCGGCCTTCATTCCTTCGACTACCGGACGCGCGATGTGCTGCAGCAGCCAGTTTTGCATCTGGTCGTCAACCATGGCCGATGTGGAATAGGCCCCCATGCCCCCGGTGTTGGGACCGGTGTCGCCGTCGCCAACTCGTTTGTGGTCTTGGGCGGCCACCAGGGGCGCTACCCTCTCTCCATCGCTCAGCACGAGAAAGGAAAGCTCATCACCCTGCAGGCACTCTTCGAGCACCAGGCTGGCGCCCGCCTCGCCCAGCATTTTTCCGCTGAGCATTTCACCCGCCACCGCCGTCGCTTCTTCCTTGGTCTTGCAGATGACGACACCCTTGCCCGCCGCCAGCCCATCAGCTTTCGCAACTACAGGCAGGTGGAAGTGCGGCAGGGCGTCGCGGACATCTTCCAGAGATTTGCAGATGGCGTAGTGCGCCGTGGGAATGTGATGGCGCTGCATGAACTCTTTTGCAAAACTCTTGCTGGATTCCAACTGGGCGGCGGCCCGGGTTGGACCGAAAGTCTTCCACCCTCGCCGCGTGAACTCATCCACCATCCCTAACGACAAGGGCAATTCTGGGCCCACAACCGTAAGATCGGGCTTAAGCCGGTCCGCTAATGCAGTCAGTGACTCAACCCTCTTCACGTCAACCGGCAGGCATTCGGCTTCGGCTGCGATCCCGCCGTTTCCCGGGGCACAATACACCTGAGAGACCCGCGGCGACTGCCGCAGCTTCCATACCAGGGCGTGTTCGCGCCCGCCGCTTCCGATGACCAGAACTTTCATATCGCGGGACAGACAAGGTTAGGTGCAAATAGGATTTTTTTCAATTGCCGATTTTCAATTGGCAATTTGGCGGTCGTCATTCGGCAATGAGGCCAGGCTATTCTCACGTTGCGTTAACCATACTTAATACGTCATATAATCACAGCCATGATCACCGTCTCCAAGGAAGACTACCTCAAAGCCATTCTGGGAGCGGAAAGCGAAGGCGAGACCGTCATCTCGGCCACCTTGGCCCACTGGCTTTCGGTGTCAGCGCCCGCCGTGACCATGGCGCTGCGCCGTCTGAAGAAGGACGGCCTGGTGCGAGTACACTCCGATGGACATGTCGCGCTAACCCCCGCAGGACGCAAGATTGCGCGCCGGCTTACCCTGCGGCACCACCTCATTGAGCGCATGCTCTCGGAGATGTTCGGCATGGAATGGTACAAGGTCCACGACGAAGCGGAGCGGCTGGAGCACGCGGTTTCGCCTGATTTCGAAGCCAAGTTGCTGGCCAAGTTGGGCCGTGGGGGCGCCTGTCCGCACGGAAACCTCAGCGAACAGGAGAGTCCCGGCAGCCGGCGGCGGCGGGGCTTGCTGTTGCTTTCCCAGGCGGAGGCGGGGAAACGGTACCGGGTGAGTGGAATCTATGAGCGCGATCGGCCTTTGCTCGAATTTCTGGAAGCGCGCGGCATCCGGCCCGGCGCGGAGCTCAGCCTGGTTGAACGCAATTACGACACCACGCTTTCCATTCGCACCGCCGCGAGAACGATCGTCCTAGGCCGTGCGGCAGCAGATAAAATCTGGGTTTCCCCCTATCCCAACCTCAGAAATAATTAACCATAGTTAATAAATGTTAGTGTATGCTGGTTGACATATTGTTTGCTCCTGAACCATCACCATGAGAGACGCAGACGGCCAGACGCAGATCAACGCACCCGTGGGCTCTGGCCTACCAGCCGCTGAGGCTCGATCTGGCGGCCACTCATCCCTGGAGGACGTCCACAGCTCGGTAGAAGTGCCGCACCATACTGCGGGATTTTGGGAGCAGTGGCGGGCCTTCGTGGGCCCGGCGATCTTGGTCAGTGTCGGGTACATGGACCCCGGCAACTGGGGGACGGATCTGCAAGGCGGCGCCCAGTTCAAATATGGACTCTTGTGGGTGGTCGGCCTCGCCAGCTTAATGGCCATCTTCATGCAGGTCATTTCCGCACGTCTGGGTGTGGTCACCGGAAAAGACCTCGCGCAATGCTGCCGCGACTGGTATCCCAAGTGGACGCGCTGGCCCAACTGGTTGATGAGTGAAGTGGCCATCGGCGCTTGCGACCTGGCCGAGGTTTTGGGCAGTGCCGTCGCCCTTAACCTGTTGTTCCATATTCCGCTGCTGTGGGCGGTCATCATTACTGGCCTGGATGTGCTACTGCTTCTGGCCCTGCAGGGGTTCGGGATGCGCACCATCGAAGCCATCGTTCTGCTGCTGATCACGACCATCGGCGTGTGCTACTTCATCGAAATTTTTGTTCTTCCCGCCACTCAACCGAACTTCCTGGAAATGGGGCGGTCCCTGATATTCCCGCACTTTGGTCAGGTGGGGATGTTGTACGTCGCGATTGGCATCATCGGCGCCACCGTGATGCCCCACAACCTGTATCTGCATTCCGCCCTGGTCCAGAGCCGCAGACTGCAAAAGGACGAGGCATCCATTCGCCGCGCGCTGCGTTTCAACACCATTGACTCAGTCGTGGCTCTTACCGTCGCGTTCTTTGTTAACGCGGCGATTCTGGTGCTGGCGGCGATGGTGTTCTTCGGCAAGGAAAGCGTGCTGGTCTCCGGTGGACAGGTGGTGCACTTCGGCGCTGCCAGCGACTGGATTCGGGTCGCTTACCTGACTCTCGCTCCGCTGTTGGGAACAGCCGTCGCCAGCACGCTATTTGCAGTGGCGCTGCTGGCGAGCGGCCAGAGCAGCACCATCACCGGCACGCTCCCCCTGCTCCCACTGCTCGTCGGTCCCGCTGTACTTTGCGGTGTTCTTCGGATCCCGGAACGACAGCCGGGTCTTGAAGTCCTTGAACCCGAGCGTGCTGAAGACGAGCTGGAT
>JAIQFW010000164.1 GCA_020073105.1 Terriglobia bacterium | reverse complement strand
AAGGGGTTGTGTGGACGGTTCGCGCCAGTCTCCTGGCTTGGCGAGTCAGGACAGTTCTCACTGTCCAAGCTTCCGCAACCAGCCTTCCCGGGAATCCCAGTGACTGGTCGCCTGTTTCCTCGCTTACAGTTGCGCGGCAGCGCGGGCTTCGCACCCGCTTCCCTCCTCGCCCGTGCGGGCGAGGGTGCGCGAACCAAGGAATTGCGAAAGAGCAAAAAACGATTCGCATGGGAATCTACTCGCACGGCGGTGTGAAAGTCAATTGCCATGTCTGGCAACGGTGGTTGTGCGGTTTGAGATTCTTGCCCCACCACAGAGGTCACAGGGGTGCACAGAGGGAAGCAATGGAAAATGACCTCTGTGGAACTCTGTGTCCTCTGTGGTTGGCTGCTTTCCCGCCGCCACACTGAAACTGCACCACCACTCTGACAACCGCCGGTTGTCCCGGAAAGGCGTAAAATGTTGACCATGATTCCCAAGAACCTGCTCGAAATCCTGGTCTGCCCGGCGTGCAAGAAGCCACTCGTGCTCAAAGACAACGGCGAGAGCTTGAAGTGCGGCGCCTGTCACCGGGTCTATCCGGTGCGGGACAACATCCCCATATTGTTAGTGGATGAGGCCGTGACGGATCCGTCTTAAATTGTGAGCAGCCCGATGGGTGATTTCTCTCCTAAGTGGGCGATGTTGCCCTTCTCGTCCCACAACGACACAAAGTGTCAATCCTGAGACTCTCTTTTACCCGGTCGTGTGTCTAAAGGCTGTGTTACGGGTACTTTGGCAATCCGCAACTCATCACAATATAAGGGGTTTAATACGGCAGGCAGTTTTCTCCCAGGGCGAGGGACGCGGGGGCGCCGTGCGGCAATCAAATTGCATGCAACGAACATGGCACCTGCGGAGTCTAACTGGGTAATTGGAGTCAGGTTCGGAGGTGAGGTGAGATGAGAGACAGATTTTCGGTGACGGAGTTGACGGCTTTGCGAAACGATCTGCTGCAAGGCGGCCTGATCGATTCGCGCGAGGCCGCTGAGCTCTTGCAAGTGTTCCTGATGGGCCGGGGTTACGGAGTCTCGCCCCAGGCAGCGATGGATGCCGCCGGGCGGGTAGAAATGTCCGGTTGCGCGATCCCGGTGTTGCAGCAGGAATTGGAGAGTTTAGCGCTGGTGATGTAAGCGGTGACCACAAGATCTACAGGGACTTCGCAACCAAGTTGATCCCCTGAAGGTGAGTTGGTAGAAGAGCCGGGCGAACCAGCCCGGCTTTCGCTTTTTGGCTCTTGGCTGTTAGCTGTTGGCTCTTAGCTCGAACCAGACGCGGCTTTGGTGGTTCGCATTTAGGCTAAAGGCCAATAGCTAATAGCCAAGAGCTTATTCGTACCTCAAACTCTCCACCGGGTCCAATTTGGCGGCGCGCGCGGCAGGGACCGTCCCGAACAAAATTCCCACCAATGACGACACTACGATCGCGATGATGGCGGAGAGTCCCGAGATAGGGATGCGGTATTCGGTCAGGAAGCGGACCGAAAATGGCAAGGCCAGACCGATCACAACCCCGGTTAGTCCTCCGATCAAGGAGATCAGGATCGCTTCCGACAAGAACTGGTAGCGAATCGAGCGATTGGTCGCACCCATCGCTTTGCGGATGCCGATCTCGCGGATGCGCGAACTGACCGTCGCCAGCATGATGTTCATGATCCCGATGCCGCTTACCAGCAGCGTGACTGTCGCGATCAGCAACAAAACCATGGTCAGCGCACTGGCCGTGCGATCGGCCACGGCGACCAGTTCGGTAAGGTTCTGCACCATATAAACCGATTCCGGCCGATGGCGCGATTGGATCACCTTGCGCACCTGGTCCGTCACCGGAATCACCATGGAAGGCTCGGCAGCGGAGAAGTAAATCTGTTTCACGGATGGCGTATCGGTGAAGTACCGGGCCACGGTGTAAGGGATGAGCATGGAATTGTCCGTCACCTCGGATTGCCCGAAGGTGTCCACACGCTCGCGGAAGGTGCCAATGATGGTAAACGGCAGCCCTCCTACCTTCACGACCTTGCCGATCGCATTATCCACGGACCCATAGATCTGCTGGGCAAGCTTTTGCTGCATTACCCCCACTTTGTTCCGCGCCAACTCGTCCTGGTCATCGAAGAACCTTCCAGTGAGCACCACCAGGTTGCGCACGTTGCTGTAGGAGGGAAATACGCCCAGGGTGCGAAGATCGCGCTCCTTACCGCCGCCAATCGAAATACGGTCATCGAGCGGAACCACCGGGGAAGCGGCCACGATGCCGGGCACCTGCTGCAGCACCGCGCGCAGATCGTCAATGGTCAGCAGGTCAGGAGTGGCGTTGCGCTGCGCGCCGCCCTGATATTCGGCATCGATCAGGTTGGCCCCGATGGCCTGGATCTGGTTCAGGACATATTGCCGGCCCGTCATGCCGATGGTGACGACCAGGATGAGCGAGGCGGTACCAATGACCATGCCTAAAGCGGTAAGCGCGAAGCGGACCTTGTTGCTGCAGAAGGTATCGTAGGCGAAGCTGATGATCTCCCCCAGGACCAGCTTGGGTGGCTTGCGCGCGGCCTCGGTGGTGACCGTTGGCATGTTAGTTAGATGCTACGCGGGGCAAGGGAGGGGCGCAAACGACCGATATCCCGCCACGCCATGTTCGAGGAGGCTAGAGCGCTTGCTGTGGGCCTCTGTGTCCTCTGTGGTTAAAGCTCACCCTTTCGAATCTGCCGCCGCTCCCCGCGCGTAGTACGCGGCGTGGCCGGGATCGAGCCGCCGCCCCTTGACGCTGAAAATCCGGAAATGCATCAGCCCCACTTTCTGCAAGGCAAATTGCAGGGTGGTGGCCAGCACCCCCAGACCGTACTTCACGCTGCGACTGAAGTTGATGGAGGAAGCATCCTCAAAGTACTTGGTGGGACACGAGACTTCACCGATACGAAACCCGAAGTGTACGCACTGCGCCAGTACTTGGTTGTCGAAGACGAAGTCGTCGGAATTTTCGAGTAGAGGTAACTTGAGCAGCACCTCGCGGCTGAAGGCTCGATAACCAGTGTGGTATTCAGACAGCTTGACGTGCAGAAAGAAATTTTCGAAGGCGGTGAGAAACCGGTTGGCTACGTACTTCCACAGCGGCATGCCTCCGCGCAGCGCGGTGCCGCCGATGATGCGCGAGCCCAGTACCACGTCATAGACGTCGAAGGCCACCATGCTGGCCATTGCGGTGACCAGCCGCGGCGTGTACTGGTAATCGGGATGCACCATGATGACGACGTCGGCGCCCCCGGCCAAGGCCTCGCGGTAGCAGGTCTGCTGGTTGCGTCCGTAGCCGTAATTCTGATCGTGCACGAAACATTGCAGGCCCAGTTGCTTGGCGACTTCCATGGTGCGGTCGGAACTGTGGTCGTCCACCAGAATGCAGGTATCCACCAGGTCGGGCAACTCGCCGACAGTGGCCTGCAGAGTCTTTTCCGCGTTGTACGCGGGCATCACCACGGCGATGCGTTTGCCGTTGATCATCAAAGCAATAATAACCCGTGATGCCGGGTTTTCCGACGCCCCAAACGGCCACGTACCGGCGACTTTGTTGGTACACTCTCTTTTTGTGTAGCCGCAATCCTCGCGTCCCGCTGGAACCATGACGGTGGAAGAGATCGTCAAGCAGCCGGAGATGGTGGGCGACCGCATGCGCTCCACCTGCGCCGAAGACATCAACAAGATAGGCCTGGAACTCATTTATCACGAGATAGTGGTCGGAGATGTCATAGGCTTTCGAGGAAAGGAAGTCCTTCCAAACGTCCTTTTCTACCGGAGAAAGTGACTCCCAGACGGCCTCGACTCCGACAGCCAGGGCATCGTTCACGTCATCGGCCCAGAACTTGGGCTCACCCAACCAGGCATGACGGTGGTCTGCGGCGACAGCCACACCAGTACCCACGGGGCGTTTGGCGCGCTGGCTTTCGGCATCGGGACGTCGGAAGTCGAGCATGTGCTGGCCACCCAGTGCCTGCATGAGCATCGAGGCTGGTGCGCGCGCAGCCATGGTGGCTCCTGACGAAACCACAGTCGCTTACATCAAGGGACGCCGGTTTGCCCCTAATGGGGAACAGTGGGATCGATCGGTTGCTCACTGGCAAGGTCTGAAATCCGATCCCGGAGCACGGTTCGACACGACCGTGGAAGTCGACGCAGCCAAACTAGCTCCATTTGTGACTTGGGGAACGAACCCGGGAATGGTGGTGCCGGTCAGCGGGTCCGTCCCTGAACTCCGCCACTGCCAGAACGAAGCCGAGCGTGAAGCGATCGGGCGCATGCTGGAGTACATGGGCCTGCAGGGAGGAACGCCAATCGAGAAGATTTTTGTTGACCGGGTTTTCATCGGTTCATGCACGAATTCGCGGCTCGAAGACTTGCGGGCGGCAGCGCGGGTGGCAAAGGGTTACCGCGTGAGTCCGAAAGTGAGAGCTATGGTGGTGCCAGGTTCCCAGGCGGTGAAGCGCGCGGCCGAGCAGGAAGGTCTGCACCGGATTTTTGAGGAGGCAGGTTTCGAGTGGCGGGAATCCGGGTGCTCCATGTGCCTGGGCATGAATCCCGACATTCTGAAACCCGGCGAACGCTGTGCCTCCACCAGCAATCGCAACTTTGAAGGGCGGCAAGGCCGCGGGGGACGCACCCACTTGGTCAGCCCGATGATGGCTGCCGCTGCTGCCGTGGCTGGGCATTTCACCGACATCCGCAACTGGCGTTTCCACTGAGGCCCGAGTATGCAACGGTTTCGCGTACATCACGGTAAAGTCGCTCCTCTGCTGCGGGCCAACATCGACACCGATCAGATCATCCCCAAGCAGTTCTTGAAGCGGATCGAAAAAACGGGCTTTGGAGAATTCCTTTTCTACGACTGGCGCCGCACGCCGGTTGGCAGCCTGGACCCGGGATTTGTCCTCAATCAACCGGGTTTCGCCGGGGCCAGCGTGCTGCTGGCGGGGAAGAATTTCGGCTGCGGTTCGTCGCGCGAACACGCGGTTTGGGCGTTGGCGGGCTTCGGCTTCCGGGCTGTCATTGCCCCGTCATTTGCCGACATCTTCGCCAACAACAGCGCCAAGAACGGCCTGCTCACCGTGAAGCTCCCCGAAGCAGAGGTCAACGAGATCGTGCGGCGGGTGGAGGGAGAGTCTGGCTATCAGATCACTGTCGACCTGGAACAACGCCAGGTGTTCGACCAGCACGGTTTCTCCGCGAGATTCGAGATCGATGACTTCACCCGGCATTGCCTGCTCGAAGGGCTGGACGAAATCGGGCTCACGCTGCAACACGAGGCAGAGATTGCCGCTTACGAAGAGCGCCATGCACTCACCCCAAAATAGAAACGCCGCCCGGTTGCAGGCGGCGTTGGTGTTGGGAGCACCAAAATACGTTCTAGCGGCGTCCTCCGTGGAAACCCGAGCCGTGCGAGCTTGAGCCTCCTGAGCCTCCGTGGAATCCGGAGCCTCCGTGGTAGCCGCCGCCTGACCCGCCGAAGTTGTGCGACGGAGCCGAGTAGCCGCCATGGCCACCGTAGGACCCTCCATACGGAGCTGAGTAGCCACCCGATCGGGGCATGCTGTAGCCACGATATGCACCGCCGTAGTTGGGCGCGCTGTAGCCGCGAGAGGCGCCATAGCCTCCGTACGACCGCATGGAATAGCCTCCCCGGTTCTCAGTGCTGCCGTAGTTACGTGGAGCAGGCATAACCCTCCCGCTCGGACGCGGCACGCTGTTCGGAATGCCGCGCGGCCGGCTCAACGAGGAGCCCAAACTTGGGACCGTATTCCGCGCGCTGGCCGTACCCCGGCTGTTGAAATCTGCCGGCGGCCGCGGGACGGACCGTGAAAACGTCGGCCTGTCTCTCGACCCGAATCGCCCGGAGTTTTCCGAAGGAGATCTCACCCCGCTCTGTGATGGGCGTGGCACCGGGTGATTGAACGCCATCTCGGTCGACCCACCTCTGGATCCACCGTTGCTTGCGCCACGGTTCGCCAAGCTGTTTGAATTCCCCATGCCTTGCGGCGGGCGAGGTACGTAGTGTCCGCCTGGAGCAAAGCTCGACATCGAACCTCTCTCCGGTCCGCGAGCCATCGTGTTTCCCGCACCACGGGCACTGGTTCCCGGGCTGCGACCGAAACCTGTCTGGCTTCCCACGGTCCGCTGCGGCACGCCTGGAGAAGTCATCCTGCTGACCGTAGGCCGCGAGAAGGCATTGCCCTGTGGGCGAGCGGCGGGCCTATTCGCCTTTGGCCCCAGCCTGGCTTCTCGAGTCGGAGTCGCGTTGATCCGGGTTAAGTTGGTGGCGCCTCTCAAATCACTCGGCGAAATCCGGACCGAGTTACCGCGGATCGGCAAACCACGCTCCAGGGTGTTCCGGGAAGCAGCCGTGAACGCTCCAGGCTTGGTGGCGAAACGCGGGGTCCCGATCCCGTTCCTGCCATACGGGCTAACGCTGGCGCGATTGTTGAAGTAGTGGTTGGTGATATTCGTGATGTTGGTAATGCGCGTGTTGCTAATATTCACATTCCGGAAGTAGAACCGGCTGGTGTGATACCAGGGGAAGAACGGTTCGCCGAAGCCCAACGGGCACCAGCCAAATCCTCCGCCGAAACCGAAGCGGAAACCCCAGCCCGGACCACCCCACCATGCCACCAACGCAGGAGCGTACCAAGGCCGCACCCAATATGGGCCAGGAGCCCAGCCCCAGTAGCCGCCCCACGACACCCAGCGGCCATAGTGGAATGGCGCAAAGCCCCAAGAGTAGTTATCCACCCAAGTCCATCCCCAGGGATCAATCCAAGCCCAGTGGCCATAGCTGTAAGGGGCCCAACCCGGGCTCACTGAAGTGGGAACCCATACCGCACCGTATTCTGGCGTCTGCCTCCAGGTCCCGTACTCGTCGAGGTCTTCGGATCCAACCGTTCCCGGTGCGACGTAACGGGCCGAGACCGACTGGTCAACACGCTGATCGCGAACCCGGCACCATTCATCAAAGCCATCGGGCTTCGGGGCACTGAGCGATTCGTGGGCCAGGGAATTTCCGCCGGTAAACTGAACTTTCTCGCCACTGTGGACTTGCACAGCCGGGCCTTGCCCGGTGGCCTCGCCCTCACCCTTCCACACCGTGACCAGGGTCTTGTCCCCGTCAGGATCGACGTCAAAGCGATAGTCTCCGGACTTGGTCAGCGTAAATGCCACATTGGGGGTGTCAACTTCCCAGACCTCGCCGCTCTCGAGCTGGCGCACATGTACGTTCAGCGCGCCCTGGTGCAGCGAGACCTGCACGGAGTCAGTGTTGACGTTGGTCAAGGTCAGGCTGGTCTCAGAGCTGATCCGCATCAAACCCGTGCCGAGACTCAACTCGGCGCGCGAGTCCTTGTCAGCCCAGATATTGTCGGCGTTGGTAAGCGGCCGGTTGCTGGAGCCCTGCACCCAGTCGTCGGTACCGTTGGGCTGGACCGAAACCTGCCCATTCATGTATTGCAAACGCGCCACCCGGCCGGGGGGATCCGTTGCGCCGGGAGCGTCCGCTGCGGGCGAGTCGGCCGCCCATACAGCTGCAGTCAAGAAGACGATCAAGAAACTCGTGCGGAATATACGTCGGAATAGACTCATGGCATGTTCCCCCTGGAACAGAGCCAGTGGCTGCGGTGTCCCATCTACTTCTGCCTTACTTGCCACTACTACAATAAACCCGAATCCAGCCGGCGAGTTGCGTAAACGCGCCGGGTAGCCTGCCGGCAGCTGTTCGTTTTCTAGGTCTTTGCCGCCAAATCCACGCCTTGGCGGGGATTCCAGAATTCTCGCCGTAAGCCATTGAAGCTGCTGGGTCTCCGACCTCGCCGATCCGCAATACAGCCCCAGAAACGTTAGATGCGGGCTGGCCTGTCAGTGCTTCCGCATAGCACAAAAGTGCGGCAAGACATTGCATCTGCCCCACTTACGAGGGGTATTGCCACACTTGTGGGCTATTGGCCGGAAGGCTGAAGCGGGAGAGAATGAATCTGTCATCACCAGCAAGATCACTCCCCTCTGAGATCTGTTCCTGGAAATTCCGGAACGACTCAATTTTGTCGGCAGAAAAGGCCCACGCGTCCCATGACAACCGCGCGGGAACCTGGCAGGGAGCCTATTTTGGATAACAAACGTCGCCGCAACCGGGTCAAAGCTGTACTTCCCGTAAGGGTCTTGTTCAGCGACAGCTCTGGCGACCAGCACTGTGAGCTGGCGCACACGCTGGACATTACCAGCACGGGGGCCCGTCTGGGAGCGGTCCGCCGCCCACTCAAAGTGGGCACTCGTCTGACCTTGCAATACAAGCAACACAAAGCCGAATTTCGAGTGGTTTGGATTGTGCGGCTTCAGCACCTCAAAGAACACCAGGTTGGTCTCGAAGCGCTGGTTCAAAAGGATCTGTGGGGCTTGGCAGCTGAGTCTGGGATTCGGCTGGAAATCATGCAGCCCGAAAGTCCTTCCGCGCAAGCGGGTGCTTAGGCTCGCGCGGTCAGAGCTGGCACCTTCGGAACTCTCACTCGTCCCTGACAGGATTTCTCAGCGTCCCCACACCCTCAACCGTGACCTCAACCACATCGCCCGAGACTACCGGGCCCACGCCTTCCGGCGTGCCGGTAGCGATGAGGTCCCCCGGCAGCAGTGTCATCACTTCCGCAATGTAACGAACGATGACATCGAGCGGGAAAATGAAGTCTCGAGTGTTGCCCTGCTGACGAAGGTCCCCATTGACGCGCGTCTCCACGCTGACACCGGCCCAGGGGTCAATCTCGTTGCTGACAACCGGACCCACCGGGCAAAAGGTGTCGAAGCCCTTCCCCCGGGTCCATTGGCTGTCTTGCTTCTGCAAGTCCCGAGCAGTGAAGTCATTCACCGCCGTATAGCCCAGGATGCAGGACCGCATATCTTCATCGGGGGAAGGTTTGTGGCAGCGGCGACCAATCACCACTCCTAGTTCTCCCTCGTAGTCGGTGCGCTGGGAAATCTTGGGGCGCAGGATGGGTTCTCCCGGAGCCAGCAAAGATGATGGCGGCTTGAAAAAGATCAGCGGCTCCTGAGGGACCTCATTCCCCAACTCTGCGGCATGAGCCCGATAGTTGCGGCCTACACAAATGATCTTCGAAGGACGCACCGGGGCCAGGAGCTTCGCCTCCGCTAACGGGATGTGGGGAATAGGCCTAGTCGCCACGTCTTCTACATCACCACCGCTCTCCGGGGCTTTTAGTAATACGCGGGTGATTGCTTCCCGTCCGGCCAGGGACTCGACGAGACCGTACTCGGGATGACCGTTGTGCTGGAAGAGGCAGTACTTCATGACCAGAGTTTATATGGGATCGCGATCAAATGTGAGCCTGCCTCCCTATCTTACTGCAACCAATAATACATGTAATTGTATATTTAGGCTCCTCAAAATGCTACACTTTCTCTCGTGACAAATGGACTCCGCCACTCCCAAAGACGCCGTAATTGCTTGGGAAGGCGATTCCAAAGAAGTGATTAGCTCGTTTCCGGATGCGGCGAAGAACAACTTGGGATTTGACTTACGTTTGTTACAGCAGGGGCGGCAGCCGACGGACTACCGGCCGATGAGTTCAGTCGGTCCGGGAGTCTTTGAGCTGCGGGATCAGGACGCGCGGGCGTGGTATCGCGTGATTTACCTGTCTAGAGTTCGCGACGTAATCCATGTGCTGCACTGTTTTGAAAAGAGGAGCCGCGAAACGCCCATGAAGGAAATCAATACGGCACGGCAGCGCCTCAAGGCGGTTCGGGCACGGATCATTCAGGAGAGGAAACATGGCGGGCGGACGTAGTAAGCCAACCCACGTAACGCGGGGCAATGTGCTCGATGACTTGGGATTCTCACCCGAGCAGGCCACAATCTTGAAGTTCAAGGCAGACTTGTATCAAGCCATCCTGAAGCATGCCCGGAAGTATTCGCAAACCCAATTGCAGGTGATCCTGGCGGAGCCTCAGCCACGGGTGAGCGAACTGCTCAACGGGAAAATTGCCAACAAGAGCGTGGATAAATTGCTCTACTACGCGGGACGGCTTGGGATTGAAGCCAAGGCCCGGTTCCCACAGACCAATAAACAGGTCGTCCGGCGAGAACTGGCTGCTGCGGCCGCACGTTGAAAGAGGATCGTCTGCGGAGCCGGCATTACGCAAAGACTCATATGAGCCCACCTAACCCCCCACAATCCCCATCCTCTTCCCCACCCTCTTCAACACCTCCAACGCCTGCTGCAACTCCTGTTTCGTATGTGTCGCCGTCATGATGGTGCGGATACGGGCCTTGCCTTCGGGCACAGTGGGGAACGCGATCCCGGTACCCAGCACTCCTTCTTTGAACAACTCCCGAGAAAAGTCCATCGTCAATCTGCCATCGCCAATGATGATGGGCGTGATCGGTGTTTCACTCGCGGGCGTATTCTTCCCCCCAATGTCGAAGCCGAGCAACCCCAACTCTTTTTTCCAGAAGCGCGTATTGTCCCAGAGCTTCTCAATGCGCTCCGGTTCCTGCTCCAACACCTCGAATGCCGCAATACACGTGGCCGCCACCGAGGGAGGATGCGACGTCGAGAACAGGAAAGGCCGGGCGCGGTGGTACAGAAAATCGATCAGGTCGCGGGTGCCACAGACGTAGCCGCCCAACGCGCCGATGGCTTTTGACAAAGTTCCAACCTGGATGTCCACCCGCCCGTGCATCTTGAAGTGATCGATGGTCCCGCGCCCGTTGCGGCCCAGCACCCCGGAAGCGTGTGCATCGTCGACCATCATGATCGCGCCATACTTCTCCGCCAGTTCGCACAAAGCCGGCAGCGGGCCGACGTCGCCGTCCATGGAAAACACGCCGTCAGTGATGAGGAGTTTCTTGCCGGGCTGGTCCTTCACGCTGGCAAGTTGTTCTTCGGCGTGGGCCATATCCTTGTGGTTGAAGACCAGAATCTTGGCCCGGGACAGGCGGGCCCCGTCAATGATCGAGGCGTGGTTGAGCTGATCGGAAATGATGAAGTCATCTTTGCCTAGAACCGCCGAAACCGTACCTGCGTTCGCCGCGAATCCCGACTGGAAAACCACACAAGCTTCCACATTCTTGAAGCGCGCAATCTTCTCTTCGAGCTCCATGTGGATCTTCATGGTACCCGCGATCGTGCGCACCGCCCCAGAGCCCACGCCGTACTTGCGCGTGGCTTCGAGCGCCGCCTCACGCAGCTTGGGATGTGTGGTCAGTCCAAGGTAATTGTTAGAGGCGAGATTGAGGACCTTCTTGCCGTCGAAGGTGCACACCGGGGCCTGCTCGTCCTCGAGCACGCGCAAACGGAAGTGCGTGCCTTTGGTTTTGAGGTCGTTCAAGTGGTCAGTGAGATATGACAGGGGATTCGCGCGGGTGGTGGCCGTTGCCATGTGATCTCCAGAACGAAACGCCGCAGAGAAACGCAGGTTTTCGCAGATTGTGATCCATCAGTTTAATACCGGGTGGGATGGAAGGGAAACGGGAGACGCCGATTCGGAAGAGTTCAGACCAGGAAGAGCAGTTGTCAGTTCCCGGTTCTCAGTTCGCAGATGCGGCCGCCAGCTCCGCCAGGCTTGCCACTTCCAAGTCGGGTTTCCCGGTCACGGCTTTGGTAGCACCTGCTCCCATACCTGGCGACGGCCGGTTTACCCAGACGGTCGAAATGCCCAACGACTGCGCGGGAATCACGTCGTGGTAAATGCTTTGGCCGACGTGCAGCCACTTGTCTGGGTGTACTCCCATTCGCTCCCGTGCCAGTCCGAATATCTTCCGGCAAGGTTTGTAGCAGCGGGCTTGCTGGGCGGTGATTACGTAGTCGAAGGTCACACCGAGCTTGGGCGCTGTCAGGGCGAACAGGTCGTCATCGATATTGGAGATGACTGCGAGTTTGTAATGCTGCTTGAGCGCTCGGAGCGCCCCAACTGTATCGGAGAACGGCTGCCAATTGGACAGGGATTCCGGCAGGGAACGCATCTCAGCGGTAGACGGGGCAAATCCAAGCTGCTCGCCAAAACCACCTACCACCGACTCCAGCACATCCCGGTAGTTCAGGAAATCCTGCTTTTGTTCGGCTGCCAGCTCCAGCTCGGAATACAGTTCCAGCAGCGCAATGTCGGTCAGCCTCTTGTTATGAGCGACCAGAATGGGGCGCAGCGCGGAGAAGATCCCGGTCTCCCAGTCGATCATGGTGCCGTAACAATCAAAGGTGAGGACGGAGAAGCGGCTGAAGTCAAGCATGGCTTCGCACGGAGGTCCAGAACAGGCCCCATGCCGAGAGGAAAAGCCTGGAGCCCGAAGCCTGAAGCCTACTGTTTATTCTTTCACTTCCAGCGGTTCTGCAAGCGTGAAGCTCAGGGCTGATTCGGCAGGGAGCACAATCTCCTTGTTGCCGGTAAACGCCGCCCCGGCTGTGCCCGCGCCAGCTCCGGCAGCACCGCCGATGAGGGCGCCCTTACCTCCACCTGCCAGCCCGCCAATCAGCGCGCCGAGTCCCGCCCCGCCGCCCGCCAGCACGGCGGTGCGCTTGCCTTTGCCCTTCTCGGTACGGGTGACAGCAGAGGTGTGGATTGGCTGCTCGGAGCCGTTGATGCTAATCGAAGTCAGCTTTAACTCCAGCACCGCGCCGCCTTTGAATCGTCCGAGGGGTTTCGCATCCACTACGGTGCCGGTAACATTGGCGCCCGCAGGGACCACGCTCTTGCCGCCGACTTCAACGGGGTTAGCCAGGGTAGCGGAGAAGCTCTCCCCGGGCTGGCTAATCTTTGAGCCTACGGACTGGCCGAGGCGCACCGTCAATGCCGTGCCTGCGGGGATAACCACGGGTTCAGCCTTGGGCTTCTCCGCTGCTGCCTTGGGCCTCTTCGCCCCCGACCCAGATCTCTCGGTAGCGCTGGTGTTGTCCGGCGTTGCCGTGCTGGTATCGGCGGTTTGGTCGGCCGGCTTGCTGCAAGCCAGCAGGGTGAGAGACAAATACAGGGACAGGGTGAGTGCCACCAAACGCGATCTCATAGTCGCCTCCGTGGAGCTTGAATACCAAGAATTTGGCCAGATGAACAAATCTTATATTGAGCGCGAGCGTTTGCAAAGAAGCGGCGCGGTCTCGTATTAACTCTTCTCTGCACGGGCGGCCGCGGGTACCGGCCGAGAGCCATTTGAATCCAAGTCCAGTCCAGGTAGCGTGGGTGTATCAGCACCGGATGTGCTGTGGCCGGAGTCTTCGCGAGACACCGGCGCTCCTGCGGGCTTCTTCTCCAGAAATTTCGTGGTGTTTAGCAAGGGACGGCCTAACGACGCGTTATAGCCGGTCCAGGCGTTCTCCGTCCCGGCTTCACGTTCAAAGTGCGCGCGCATGCTCTCCATCTTGGAGTCGAGATCGTCCAAGTAGTGGAGCATCAGCGCCTCCGGGAACATCGGCAACTTGGGAGACCCGAACTCGTATTCCCCGTGATGGCTGATGATGAGGTGTTCCACCAGCGTCTTGAGTTCGTCCGGAAAACCCGGCACCTGGGCCAGCTTGGCCTGCAGCATCTCCAGCTCAATAATCATGTGCCCCAGCAGCTGCCCCCGTGTGGTGTAGGAAAAAGAACGGTTGTAGGTGAGTTCGTAAATCTTGCCGATGTCGTGAAAGAAGGCCCCAGTCAGTAGCAGGTCGCGATTGATCTGGGGATAGTTGCGGCACAGTAAATCGCAGGAACGGAACAGCGAGACCACGTGGTCGAGCAAGCCGCCGATATAGGCATGGTGCAGGGTCTTGGCGGCCGGAGCATTGCGATAGGCCTCGGCCAGCTCCGGGTCGGCCATGAATACCTCAATCAAGGCCTTGAGATAGGGATTCTGAAAACTCGCGACAAAGCCTGCCAAGGTCTGCCAGAGCTCACCGATGTCCTTGGTGGTCTTGGGGAGATAGTCGGAAAAATCGACTTCTTGGGCTTGACCTGCTTGGAGGTCACCACAAAGCTGGAGGTGATGACCTTGTTCTCCTGCTGGGTGCATTCGGATAAGAAGAATTCCTTCATGGCTTGCTCGCACGGAAGATTCTCATCGCGCGAAAATTCCTCGGCCCCAACTACATCCGGGGAAGACCGCGAACCCACCTAGCTTAAACTAAAAGAGGCCGAACTTTTTCTTCTTTCTGAGCGGCTTGGCGTTGGGGTCTTTGGCCGCGGTCTCGATAGGTTTGCTTTCTTTGGAACTGGCCGCAGTGTCGACGTAGCCGGGCTTGATGTCAATGAACGCTTCCTCACGCAGCTTGGTCAGGTATTCGCGCAAGGCTGGCTGCAGTTTCTGCATGTAGACCGCATCTTGGATGCGTGGTTCAACCTGACTGAAGGGAGGAACTCCTGCCTCCTGGTGTTCGGTGACCTTCAAGATAATGAAGCCCTGCTTGGTGCGGATGACGTCCGACACCTCACCCGATTTCATAGCGAAGGTCTTGTCCTCCAACTCTTTGGCCAGGGTGCCACGCTTGAAATAACCGAGGTCTCCCCCCTGGGCGGCAGACGGCCCATCGGAATCTTTCTTGGCAATGTCCTCGAACTTGGCGCCTCCCTTGATTTGTTCCAGAAGACTGTCGGCTTTGGCTTTGGCGGCTTGCAGCTGCGCGGCTTCGTCGCCGGCCACCGACTTCTTTTCCGTCGAGACCAGGATCTCTCCCAGACGCACCTGTTCGGGCTGATCGAACTCGCTTTTGTGCGCCTCGTAGAAGTTCTGCATTTCCTCTTTGCTGATGACCAGCCTTCGACCGACTTCTGATCCGATGACCTGCTGAGTGATGATTTGATTTCGCAGATTCTGTTTGAAATCTTCGAAGGCGATTCCCTGGGCCTGGGCAGCCTTTTCCAGGTCTTCCATGCTGTCCAGGTTCATCTGCTTTCGCATCTGGTCCAGCCGCTTGACCAATTCGGTATCGGCCGAGATGTCCATATCTTTGCCCTTGTCCAGCAGGAGCTGCTGATCGACAAGGTCGCGCAGGACATCCTTCTCTTTCTCCGCGACCAACTTGTCGGCGTTGACGGGGTCTTGCTGCTGCGCTTCCTTTTTCAACTCCTCCTGGCTGCGCAGGTACTCGCTGCGGGTAATAATTCGGTTATTGACCCGCGCAATAATTTCCTCGATGACGGTGTCCGCGCCGAAGGCGACCGGCAGGGCGGCTACACAGACCAAAAACAAGGGCAGCAGTTTTCGCATAGGAGTTACGGCGACCTTGATGAATTGTAACTCCGGACCAATGCCACCTGCCACTACGTCTCTTGTTATGATGATCGGTCTCCGGTTACCGATCGCGGTGAACTTGAGCAAGAAGGAGGGCGTGGATGAGACTCGCCGCAGGTTTGGCTCTGATACTGTTTGTTCTTGGAGGCCTTGGCATTTCGACCACGGGGAAAAAGAACGCACCCCGGCTGCCGGATCTTGCGCAGCTGGAAAAGATGGCCTACCGTTTCGCGCCTGCTCCGATGCGAGTGGATACCTCGAAGCTCTCGCTGGGCGATCGGCAGGCACTCATAAAAGTCATTGAAGCGGCACGCATCCTGAACGACATCTTCATGCGGCAGTTGTGGGACGGGAATCCGGCCCTTTACGAAAAATTGCAGAAGGACACAACGCCGCTCGGCAAGGCCCGCCTGCACTATTTCTGGATCAACAAGGGACCGTGGTCAGACCTGGACGACTACCAGGCTTTCCTCCCGGGGGTGCCTGCGCGCAAACCCCAAGGAGCAAACTTCTATCCCGAAAACATGACCAAGGACGCTTTTGAGAAGTGGGTGGCGCAGCTGTCGCCGAAAGAGCAGGAGGAGGCAAAGAGCTTCTTCACCATCATTCGCTGGCGGGAAAACAGCAAGTCTCCCGCTAACAATCTGCTGGCGATTCCGTACAGCCAGGCGTACGCGGATGATCTGAGCAACGCATCAAGTCTGCTGCATGAAGCCGCCGCACTGACAGACAACGAATCCTTGAAGAAGTTTCTCAACCTGCGCGCGGACGCCTTTCTCTCCAACGACTACTACGAGAGTGACATGGCATGGATGGACCTGGACGCGCCGCTCGACATCACCATCGGTCCGTACGAAACCTACAACGATGAGCTCTTCGGTTATAAGGCGGCATTCGAGACCTACGTGAACGACCGGGACGATGAGGAAACGGCCAAGCTCTCGGTTTTTTCCGCTCACTTGCAGGAAATCGAGGACAACCTGCCGATTGACCCGCAGTACCGCAATGCCAAGCTGGGTGCGGCTGCGCCCATCCGCGTGGTGGATCAGATTCTCAGCGCGGGCGATGGGGCACACGCAGTGCAAACCACGGCTTACAACCTGCCCAATGACGACCGCGTCGTTCAGCAAAAGGGCAGCAAGCGGGTCATGCTGAAGAATGTGCAGGAAGCCAAGTTCCGCAGCGTGCTGCTCCCGATCGCGCGCCGGACATTGACCCAAGAAGCTATGGTCGACGTAAGCTTCGAGCCGTTCTTTACTCACACCGTGGCCCATGAGCTGATGCACGGACTGGGCCCCCATCAGATCAAAGTTCAGGGTCGCGACACCACCCCTCGCGAAGAGATCAAGGAGTTGTTCGGCGCGATTGAGGAGGCCAAGGCCGACGTGACCGGCTTGTTCGCCCTGCAGTACTGGATGGACCATGCCAAGGAACTGCAATCGGGCAAGCTACTGCCCGCCGATGAGGCCGCGCAACGCCAGCTATACACAACTTATCTGGCTTCGGCGTTTCGCAGCCTGCGCTTCGGGCTGAATGACGCCCACGGCAAGGGAATGGCGGTCCAATTCAACACCCTGATGGACAAAGGAGCATTCGTTGCGCATCCGGATGGCACCTTCTCAGTGGACATGTCGAAGATCAAGACTGCGGTCACCGAACTCGACCATGACCTGCTGACCATCGAAGCCCACGGCGATTACGCGGCTGCGAAGAAGATGCTGGATGAAATCGGAGTCATCCGTCCTGGGCTACGTAAGACCCTGGACAGCTTGCAGGGCATTCCGACCGATATCGAACCGATCTTTGTGACCGCAGAGGAACTGGCCCCGACCGTGAAGGAACCGCCAGGAAAGGTGGAACCCCGCACGCGGAAACGCCGCAGGTAGGCCCTTACTTGCAGAACAATGAATTTAGGAGGCGCCAACCGGCGCCATGTTGGTGGCGCCATCGCGCACCAGGGCGAGCGCAGTGACGTCATTGTGAGTGGGTGGCTTGCACATGAATTCCTGAACCTGATTCAGGACCGCGACACAGACCTCATTGGAATTTCCCGCCGCGGAGTGCTGCAAGCCCACTTTCACTGCTTCCAGGCCCAGTTCCTCGCCAGCGCATTTCGCCTCGACGATTCCACTGGAGACGAGCAGCAGGACCGCGCCCGGTTCCAAAGCCACGGTCGAGGCGTCGCAGGTGCTGTGCGAAAAAAGTCCCAGGGGCAGACCCGTGGCCGGCAAGCCCAGTGCTGTCTCCCTCGGTTTCGTTGATGTCATCCTTGGCGAATAACTTGGAGCCCAACGTGCGGAACGTGTGCTGAGCAGCGTTGACAATGGCGCGGTTGTTGTCCAGCGGACCGGCCACGTCGAGCAGTCCAAACAGGACCCGGTTGGGACTGACCCGAAGGAAATCGTAAAAGTCACCGGCCATGCGCTGCCCATAGTAGACCGCGGCCAGGTTCGCCTGGCGTAATTCCGGAACCTGGGCATGGATTGGATCACGCCGGGGCAGAGGCCTCGGCCTGACAAGATTGAAGAGGGCACGCACGGACATCGAGCCGAGACGTTAGCACAGAATGGGGTCTTGGGCAAAGGGTTCGTGAACGGAGCACCCCTCCCTAGTTCCCGTATTTCCCGATGAGGTACTTCCCGACTTCGCCTTCCAACGCTCCGTAGTCAGAGTGGATGACGGCGCGAAGGGCGGCTTCGGTGGAACTTCCTTGCCCCAGTCTCTCGAGGATCCGTTGCAGATCGCTCATGCCGTAGGAATCGCTGATGTACTGGACCGCGGCGAGCGATTCGTCATAGGCCAGCGACGCCTCCAAGCCCGAGAAGCGGATGAACCCGCCCTCCAGAGCATTCAGCGGAATCTCCCACCTTCGCTTGAAGCGCGCGCTGCGCGGCGGTTTTCAGTTCGTAGAGCCCCGGCTGCGCGACTTCGATGAGATATCCCCCGGCGGCGTTCGACTTT
>JAIQFW010000163.1 GCA_020073105.1 Terriglobia bacterium | reverse complement strand
CACGATGCCCCTGGGCTGGAGGACCTCTGGCAGTTGCACTATGCAGCGGACGCGGGCAAGGAACACAACTCGGCGGAGAACCTGATCGCAAACACTGACGCCAAGTCGGACGGGCACTTTATCCAGGTGACCGTGGAACCCGATGGGAAGTGGAGAGTGAAGAATTCAAGGAATGGGTACGAGAAGAGATACGGGAAATGATGGCCCCCGCGATACGCTCCAGCGATCAGTGATCAAGGGCGATCCGCAAGATTCGAATATCCTGCAGGCGGGCCGCTGGTGGTGAGGGCTTGCCGGGAGTCCACTTGTGGAGTTGTGGGTTGGCCATGAAGAGGAATGAATCACCGTCCAGGCCGCCCGTGGTGGGATTCTCAAACAGCGGGTTATACGTTTCCAGAATTTCCCTCCGCGTGATCCTCGCCAGTCCGGGATCGAGGTAGAAGCGCACCACTCGCCCGGGATGGATTCCGTTCTGAATGCCCACCAAAGACTGGCGATAAAAATACAAACCATCAATGCTGGCGTCGATGACACCTTCTGACTTCGCCAGCATCTTGAACGCCTTCGTCGCCAGGTCGACGCGATAGATTCCAAAATCCCCAGCAACGAAGAGTGTTCTCTCGTCGTCGCTCAGTGCAATCCCGTTGGCGCCTGGAATTGAACCGGGTGGCAGGAACGTCTGCAACACCTGCGACCCCTTCACGGTGGAGTAGACCGAACCCTCCAGCGTGTCGGTGACGAACGCGTCCCCCGTCGAGGAAACCACAGTGACATCGTTCAGGAACCCGCCGGAGCTGTTTGGCGCGGCGAATTTAGCGACGCGTTTCCCGCTAACCAGGTCATACTTGAACAACCCCTGAATCGCGCTTGCGATCTCGGGAGCGTTGCCGAATCGCGAACTGACAGCCCAGAGTTCCTTGCGGGCTTCGTCCACATGCAAGCCTGCGACGTACCCCAGGCCGTCCTCGCTTGGCTTCACCAGGTCATGGACCGTTCTGGTCTTGTCCGTCCAAACGATCTTTCGCTTGACGCTGCCAGCGTAAACACGCCCGCTGCAGCGAGCGTAGGCCATGCCCTCGGGAAAAAGGTCGGGTTCCTTGATCAGGAATGCCGGCGCGCTCTGAATCCGGGGCGAGTTGGTTGCGCGCACCTGAGCTACGATAGCTTTGAAATCGGCGGAATCCTTGAGGAAGGCGAATCCCCGGTATTCGGCGGGATCCAGGCCACCACCTGCGGCAGCGACCTTCCCTAGGAGATTCAGCGTAGTAGCGCGATCACATTTGGCCGCGAAGTCGGCCGCCAGGTTGTAGAGTAGTACCGGGTCGGTGGTCTGAATTTTTGTCAGCCGCTGCAGTTTCGCGATCTCGGAGTCGACCTGTGGGGAAGTCGTGGGTGTGCACTGCTCCGCTGCGGCATGCCACAGCGGAACCGCGATCAGCAGCGCGATGGCGGGCAGCCTACTCACGGGGAACCGGAAGCCGGCTTCACGAAGTGGACGGACCTTGCGTCCGACCCCATTGTGACTGGCCGGGCGGCAAAAGGTTAGCATTCGAGCATTGGAGCTAACCCAATGAATCTTTGGCGTTTGCCCCCCTGGGGATGTATCAGCTGTGGTGCCGGTTGTTTCGCGCTTTTCCTGCAATTGTTTACAATAGGAGCTTCCGTTTACCAGATCGTGAGCTTTAGACCTCCAAGTCCCGGGATGTAAAGGACATTTGAAACAGTCAGATCACAATCCTGGCAGCCCCGGCCATGATGCTCTGTACTGGCGCGTGGAGGGCAGCCTTCTCGAATTGACCACCGTCCGGCCGATTGCCTTCTTTACCTGGAACGCTCAGACCTTTGCCGAGCGTTGGGTGCGACGAGGCTTGGTGCTTCTGATGGCGGTCCTGCGTCCTCTTCTGTACGTAGTAAACCGGGCACTTGCCACCCGGGTTGTCTATAGCGTGCTACGAGGAGTGAGCCGAGACCGGCTGGATTTGCTGGGTGAGGAATACTTCCAGTACAAACTGAAACCCCAGCTCAAGCCGGAAGGAGTGCAGCAACTGAAGGCCAGGGTCGATTCCGGAGCCGGCGTGGTGTTGGTGAGCCAGGGCTTGGACCATGTCATGCGCCCGCTGGCGCGGCATTTGGGCGTGAGGTGGGTGGTGGCCAATCGGCTCGAGTTTCGCGACGGCATCGCCACAGGACGGCTGCTCGATCCGGTGATTCGTCCCCGCGGCGTTTTCGCGCGCATCACGGGTGCGGGGCCGGATGGGGAGCGGAGTCAGGAACACCTGGTTCGTGATTTGCATTTGGCGGGCGTCGAAGAGCTCGGCTGCGCTGTGGTTCCGGCAGCACGAACGGTGTCGACGTCAGCACGTCCCATCGTTCATTTCGACGGTACCCGGCTGACCAAACCACTTTCCGTGAGGGCAGCCCTAGCAGGCAAGCACATCATGCTGATTGGTGTGACTGGGTTTATCGGCAAAGTATGGCTGGTGAACGCGCTGCTTGATCTGCCGGAGGTCGGGCGAATCTATCTGCTGGTGCGGCGCCAGAAGTCAACTCCAGCACAGCGGCGCTTCGAGAAACTGGTTGAAGAATCGCCGGTCTTCGATCCACTGTTCGCGCGCTACGGTGCCGGACTGGCGCGCTTTCTGGCAGAGCGTGTAGAGGTGCTCGAAGGCGACGTGTCCCAGCCGGGGCTGGGATTGACTCCTGAAACTGGCGACTTTCTGCGCAGGAACCTGGATCTGATCATCAACAGCTCCGGCCTGACCGACTTCAACCCTGATCTGAGGGAAGCGGTGGCAACCAATGTCGATGCCGCCGTGAACGTTGTTGAGTTTGTGCGCCAGTCCACGCACGCCGGCCTGCTGCATCTTTCCACTTGTTACGTGGCAGGAACGCGAGATGGCCGGGTGGAAGAAAAAGTGCGGCCCAACTACACCCCTGCTCGGTTACCGGATTTCGACGCTGAGCGTGAGCTCCGTTCGCTGCATGAGTTTGTCCGCCAAGCGGAAGAGAAAGCAGAGGGTGCGGCGGTCACTGGCGAACTTCGGCAGCAGGCACTGGAAAAGGAACATGCCGCCAAGGACCTCCAAGGTGCAGCACTGGAGAACCAGATCCGCAAGAACCGCGTGCGCTGGCTCCGCAACCACTTGACCGAGGCCGGAACCCGCCGCGCGCTGGAACTCGGCTGGCCCAATACCTATACGCTCACCAAGAGTCTAGCGGAGTCGCTGATTGCGACTCGCGGAGCGGGTTTGCCGATCGCGATCGTGAGGCCCGCGATTGTCGAGACATCCGTACAGAAGCCGTTTCCGGGGTGGAATGAAGGCATCAACACTTCGGCGTCCCTTTCCTATCTGCTGGGGACCTATTTCCGGCAGCTACCTACAAACGAACGCAAACGGCTCGATCTGATTCCGGTGGACACGGTCTGCCAGGGTATGACATTGATCGCAGCTGCGATCGTCGAGCGCCGGAACGAGGCCGTATATCAGCTGGCCACTTCCGTCACCAACCCATGCGACATGCGGCGGTCCATCGAACTCACTTCGCTGGCCCATCGTAAGCACTACCGTGCGCAAGAGGGTCTGGAGTACTGGCTGCGCCTTCGCTTTGATGCCATCCCGGTCTCGAAGGAGCGGTACCAGCGCATGTCGGCGCCGGCGCAAAAGGCAATCATTGCTTCGATTCAGCGAATCATGTCTGCGCTGCCGCTCAAGAAGACTCCCCTGGCGCGGGCCCAACGCAGCTTGGAGAAGGTGGAGAAGCTGATCGGACTCTTCGAACCATTTATCCTTCTGAACGAGCATGACTTCGTGGCTGAAAACGTCGAAAAGCTTGCACATGCGCTGGTCGAGGAAGAGCGCTCCGATTTCGGTTATGACACCCGGTCGCTCGACTGGTGGGAGTTCTGGATCAACATTCACGTTCCAGCCCTGCGCCGCTGGACCTATCCGCTGATTGAAGGTCGTCCGCTGGAAGCCAGGCCCGCGCGCAATTTCCAGCTCGTGGCCGCCGAAAGCAACGGCGACACCGTCAAGACCGGTACAAATGGGGCAACGTGGCGATATTCCTGACCGGTTCCACCGGATACATCGGCGCCCACGTTGCCGCGAATCTCTTGCAGGAGCACGGCGCTTCCTTGAATGTGCTGGTGCGGGCGCGCGATGCTCGTGAGGCGGAACTGCGGCTCTGGCACGCTTGGCAGTTGCATATGGATTTTCCCCGTTTCTACGAATCCCTGCAGACCAGGGTCCGGGTCTTTCGCGGGGACCTGACAGGGACACAATTCGGTCTGGCGCGGGACGACTACGATCGCCTGATCCACACCTCGGATTCCGTGATCCACTGTGCAGCGTCATTGAACCGCAAGTCGGAAAAGAGCTGCCTGAACGTAAATCTCCGTGGCACCCTGGAAGTGCTGCAGCTGGCCATGCGCGTGCATCACTATCACGGGATGCGACGATTCAGCCACGTCAGTACTGTTGCCGTGGCCGGGAAGCGTCAGGACGAAGTGGTCACGGAGGACCGGTCGATCGACTGGGACCGCTCGGATTACGATCCCTATGCACGCACCAAGAAATTCTGTGAACACATGATCCGGCAGCTCCTTCCGGAGGTGCCCATCACCATCTTCCGGCCTAGCATCGTGCTGGGAGACAGCCGGCGCGCGGAGACCACGCAGTTCGATATGGTGAAAGCGTTTGTTTTTCTGGCCGGGCTGCCCGTGTTACCGTTTCGTCCCCATGACAAAATCGATATCGTGAATGTGGACTTTGTGGCGGATGCCATCGCGACGCTTCATCAGAAAGAGCAGCCGAAGTACGATACCTACCATCTCGCTTCGGGTACAGAGTCGCAGACGTTTCGTGAACTGACCACCGCCCTGGCGGCAGCTCAGCAGAAACGGGGGCCGGTATTTGTGCCACTGCTGGAACGGCCGTTTGCCGGGACCGTCAACACGCTCTCAAATTACAAAAGCAAGATCTCCTACAGTGCCTCCCTGATGAAGGTTTTTATGCCGTATCTGGTGTGGAATACCGTGTTTGACAATACCCGGGTAACGGCCGAACTGGGCCGCAAGCCGGTGCCATTTTCGAAGTACAGCTATCCCCTGTTGAAGTTCAGCCGCGAGACCAATTTTGCGTTTCGCTACCAGGACTGGCCGGCGAAGATCGGGGGTTCCGCCGCATGATGGACTTGCTGCTCGAGGCCTGGGTGAGCGCCTCGATTGAGAAAACGAGAACCGCATGGACCCTGGGAAGGGGAAAGCCCTGGCGCCCTGGGGAGAAGTTGAAGCTGTTGTTTGCCGGTTACAACGGTACGCGTAACATGGGTTCGGATGCGCGCGTGGAGGAGATGCTGCGGCAGATTCGCCACATTCTCGGCGCGGAGAATGTGGAGTTCAGCGTAATGACGCAGAACTTCAAATTCTCGGAAGGGTATTTCGAAGGCACACGGCAGGTTCACCTTCCGGATATCTTTCCGCCCTTTCTTTCCGACGAAGTGCCCAGGCATCACGGGGTGGTGGCGTGTGAAGGCTCGATGTTCAAAAGCAAGTTTGCCAATGCGCTGACGACGATGATGATTGGATCGCTGGGAATCGCGGCGGCTGAGAACAAGCTCTCAGTGGGCTACGGTGCCGAGGCCGGACATATGGACCCGCTAATCCGCAAGATGTGCGGCCGGTTCTGCAAGGATTCGCTGATCATCACGCGCAATGAGGAATCGCGGACGTTGTTGCGCGAGCTGGGAGTGCCGACCGAGTTGGGGACAGATACCGCTTGGACGTTTGAGCCGCATCCCGCCGAGTACGGGCAAAAGACACTGCGGCACGTGGGCTGGGATGGTACAACTCCGGTGCTGGTGGTTTGTCCAATCAATCCCTTTGAATGGCCGGTGAAGGCTTCAGTGGCGAAGTTTGTGGCGCACGGCGTGGCCGGAGCTTACAAAGACAGTCACTACCGCTCGGTTTATTTTCATCACTCCGGGCCAGCGGCGGACCGCGCCTACCAGCACTACCTGACCTCAATTGCCAATGCGGTCGATGCATTCCGCAAGCGGCGGAAAGTGTTTGTCATCCTGGTGGCGACGGAGCGATTGGATGCCCGTCCGGCGAGCCGTATTTCCGAAAAACTTGGCGGCGTCCCGGTTCTCACTTCCGAGGAATACAGCATCTACGAGCTGGTGAGCGTGCTGCGTGCCTGCCACATGATGGCGTCGTCGCGCTATCACGGGATCGTGACTTCGATGCCGGCGCTGGTGCCCTCGGCGGGTATCACCATGGACGAGCGCATTCGCAACCTGATGCGCGAGCGGGGCCACGAGGATCTCTTGATGAATGTGGACGACGCTGATCTTGAGCCCAAACTGTCCGCGGCACTGGAGAAGCTAGCGACTGACGGGGAACGAATCGCAGATGGGATCGCGCGCACCGTGGTCCGGAATTTGAAAGTGATGGCACGCATGGGTGTTTATTTCGAGGAAGAAGTGCAGCGGCGCTACTCGGAGTTCCCAACCCGCACCGGCGAGCGGAACTGGGAGGACTACCTGCCGCCGATGAGCCAAGGATTGCTGAGCCTGGCGGAAGCGTACGGGTAATACACAGTTCGTGTAGACCCAGACGTCCCGTCTGGGCAGGCGAGCGGAGTTCGCCGGTTTCTGGCGGCAGGACTGCCGAGAGTTGCTCGACCGGATGGACGGGCTGTCCGCCTTTACGTTTGCACATGAGCTTTCTGGGAAATATCTTCGCGCAGCTTGAAAAGACGGGAGATTCGACCGTTCTTTGGGAGTTGCATGACCAGGAAGCAACGAACAAGGTGAGTTGGGGCCTGACGGCGCGCGGACTGTTGCGGCAGGTCGCGCAAGCCCGGGCCTTCCTAGCCGCGCAGGGCCTGAACAAGGGTGACCGGGTCGCACTACTGGCGCACAATAGCATCGACTGGGTGGCAATGGATCTGGCGATCATGGCCGAGGGCCTGATCGTCGTCCCGCTGTACGCACGGCAAGCCCCGGCTGAACTCGTGGCCATGATGAAGGATTGCACTCCTTCCTTGATCTGCTGCGGGGAAGCCACGCTGCGCGACGGCATTGCCCAACAATGGCCCGACTCTCCACCGCAATACGTATTCGAAGATATATTCAAGGCGGCAGACGCCTCTCTGGCGCTACCAGAGCTCGCCGATTCCGATCCCGTGACTATCATCTACACCTCCGGTACTTCGGGCGAATCGAAGGGCGTGGTGCTCAATGCCGGCAACATCGCGCACATGCTGGGATGCACCTCAGGGCGCCTCGATCTGCTGATGGAAGGCCGGCCCGGGCAGGATCGCGTGTTTCACTATCTCCCGTTTTGCTTTGCGGGCTCCTGGATCATGTTGCTGACTTGCCTGTTGCGCGGCAGTCGGCTCTCTTTGAACACAGATTTGACCAAGCTGGCCGGCGACATGCGTGAGGCCGCTCCGGATTACTTCCTGAATGTCCCCGCACTACTCGAGCGCATGCGCAAGGCCGTGGACGAGCAACTCTGGAAGACGGGCGGCATCGCACTCACGATTTACCGTAAGACGAAGAATGCCTGGATGCGCAAGCAGGAGGGCAGGGCGACCCTTGCGGATTCCATGTGGCTGGCCCTCGCGAATTCGCTGGTGTTTCCCACGGTGCGCGAGAAGATGATTGGCTCCAACCTGAAGGCCTTGATTTGCGGTTCCGCGCCACTCAATGTGGAGACGCAGCACTACTTCATGATGCTCGGAATTCCCGTACTGCAGGTCTATGGCCTCACTGAGACAACCGCAATCTGCACCATGGATGATCCGCGACATCTAGAACCGGGGCGCGTGGGCCCGGCGATTACCGGAATCGAGATGAATCTCGGTGAGAACGACGAGATCATCGTGCGCGGGCCCAATATCTTTCCGGGGTATTGGGACCGTCCTCAGGAAACCGCCAAGACCCTGCGTGATGGCTGGTTTTACACCGGCGATCAAGGAGAGAGGAATGCGGCCGGGAATTGGCGAATCATCGGACGAATCAAGAACCTGATTGTTCTCGGGTCCGGCCATAACATTGCCCCGGAGCCGATCGAAGAAGAAATTTTGCAAAATCTCCCGGGTGCGCAGCAGGTCGTACTAGTAGGAAATGGACGCGGCTACCTTGCGGCGATCGTGACCGGCAAGGTGACAGAACAGCAGGTGCAGGCTGCAATTGACGCGGTAAATTCGGGATTGCCGCATTACAAGCAGATTCGAGCATTTCAGGTGCATACAGAACCATTCTCGATTGAGAATGGCATGCTGACGGCGAACGGGAAGTTAAAACGCGACATGATTGCAGCGCGCCTCAAGAATGAGATTGAAGAGATGTATGCGGTGAAGCAGGCAGTGTAGCGGGACAGTTCTCTGTGTACCTCTGTGTCCTCCGTGGTTAGAGTCTTTTTCAACCACAAAGGACACAAAGGCCCACGAAGGAAAAAAGAGGGCACGTTCTCTGAAACTCAAATGACTGGAGCTAGAGGCCAAGCACTCTCGTGGAAAGTCGCAGACGGCGTCGTTGAGCTGGCGCTGCATCGCGAGCCCTGCAATGAGATTGGCTCACAGACACTCGACGAACTGGAGAAATTCATCAGTGCGCTGGAGGACTCGGAAGGCGGAGCCCACGCGCTCATTATCCATAGTGATGTGAAGTCCGGATTTTGTGCCGGAGCCGACCTGCGGGAGCTGTATCGCCGGTCGCAGGCCATTTCCAAGGAAGCTGCCGTGAAAGGCGTACGTGAGTATCTGGGGCGCATTCACCGGGTGATGAACGCCATTGACGCCTCGCCGCTGACCACAATCGCCGCTGTGCATGGAGTGACGTTCGGAGGCGGCTTGGAGTTGGCGCTGGTGTGTGACCTGATCATCGCCGATAAGATGGCGCGCTTTTGCTTCCCCGAACTGCGGCTAGGATTGATTCCAGGGTTCGGCGGCATCCCGCGTCTGAAGCGGGATTTGGGTAATGCGGTTGTGCGCGATCTTCTGCTGACCGGAAGAAGTTTCAACACGACGAAGGCGCAGCAGATCGGTATGGTGAGCCAAGTGGTCGGCGAAGGCGAAGCGCTGAGAGCAGCGCGTGCGACCGCCGCGCAGCTGGGGAAATTTGATCGGGCTACGGCGGCCGCAGCGAAGAAGTTTATCAAACCGATCCCCTACGAGGAGTTGCAGCAGGAGATTGACATCTTTTGTGAACTCTTTACCCGACCCGCAGTTGAGGAGGGGTTGAAAAGGTTCGTGGAAAGCACGGACGCGCAGCCGTATTTGCCTTAGGGCAGAATGCAGGGATCCTTCGCTGCGCTCAGGATGACCAAATTATGGGTATAACGACTTCGAATCAAACACTGGACGAAATCCTCGCTCTTGCCGCGGCCCACTTCAAGGTTCCGCGGGAGAAGCTCACAGCCGATGACGACTTCTTCAAAACCCTGGGCATCGACAGCCTGCAGGCGCTCGATCTGTTGACCAAGCTCGAGCATCACTTCCATGTCGAACTGCCGGATTATGAACTGCAGGGCGTGTCCGATTTTCGCACCCTGGCCAGCCGGATCCAGGCACGATTGTAGATTGATGATTTTTGATTGTTGATTTCTGAGGGCCCTCTGGCTCAGATCGCACTGTCTCCTTTTAGATCAACAATCTAAAATCAACAGTCGCAAATTCTTTCATGCTCAATCTTGACCAATATAGTTGTCTCGGTGCCGCCTTGCGTGATGCGCTCGACCGCTGGCCGAATGAAACCTGCCTGATTGAGTCGGACCGCAACCGGGAGAAGGGTCGCCTCACCTATTCCGACTTCAAGGAACTGGCTCTGCCTTTGGCCCGGGCGCTGCAAGACGCCGAATTCGTGCCCGGCGATCGCGCCGCCATCATCATGACCAACCAGTCCAAGTGGCTGGTCTCGGCGTATGCGGTTCTTCATGCCGGTGGCGTAGTAGTGCCGGTGGACTACAAGCTGACGGCAGCCGAGCACCTGCAGCTTCTAGCCCACAGCAAGGCGAAAGTGCTGATTGTCGAGTACCACCTGTGGCGGGCAATCACGCAGGAGTCGGAGTTTGCCAACCACAAGCTGAAAACCGTGTTGGTCACCGAGGCGCCGCTGAAAGCTGACCTGTCGGGTGCCTT
>JAIQFW010000162.1 GCA_020073105.1 Terriglobia bacterium | reverse complement strand
GGGTGGAGGAAGGCTCGGTCCCGACCTCACACGGGTTTACGAACGGTTGCAGGGACGCAAGGGGCTGGCGGCGTGGTTGTCGTCGCCGGCGAGTCCCACCATGTCACCGGTATTCAAAGACCATGCGATCCAGCCCGACGAGATCCTCTCGCTGGTGGCCTTGTTTGAAGACTCGGCTAAGAAGGGCGGGCAGGATGACACCACTTCGCTGCTCAATTTCTTTCTGCTGGGCGTGGGCGGCATGGTGCTCGGCCTGATTTCGCTGGACGCGCTCTGGAAAACGCGTTTTCGGGGAGTGCGCCGGAGCATGGTCCACAAAAATGATCGAGGTGAAGGATGAAAACCCGAGACGCGATCTCGTGGATCCGGGATGAAGTTGACCCCAAGCTGCGCAGTTGGGAGGAGTTCTACCGCAACCGCTGGCAGCACGACAAGATCGTCCGCTCGACGCACGGGGTGAATTGCACGGGCGGTTGCACCTGGCAGATCCACGTCAAGGACGGCATCGTCACCTGGGAGATGCAGGGACTCGACTATCCCATGCTGGAGAACGGCCTGCCGCCCTACGAGCCGCGTGGCTGCCAGCGCGGAATTTCTTACTCCTGGTACCTGTACAGCCCGCTTAGGGTGAAGTACCCGTACGTACGCGGAGCGCTGATTGATTTGTGGAAACAGGCCCGAGCGCAGCACGAGGATCCAGTCGAAGCCTGGAAGTCGCTGGTGGAGAATCCTGAGTCAAGGCAGCGCTGGCAGAAGGCCCGCGGCAAAGGCGGTTTGCGCCGCGCCGACTGGGACACAATGCTGGAATTGATCGCCGCCGCCAATATCTACACCATCAAGAAACATGGGCCGGACCGCATTGCGGGCTTCTCACCCATTCCTGCGATGTCGATGATCAGTTACGCCAGTGGTGCGCGGATGTTGCAGCTGATGGGCGGAGTTTCTCTGTCCTTTTATGACTGGTATTGCGACTTGCCGTCAGCGTCTCCTGAGACTTGGGGCGAGCAGACCGACGTGCAGGAGTCAGCCGATTGGTACAACGCCAAGTTGCTGGCGGTGATGGGGTCGAATCTCAACATGACGCGCACGCCCGACTGCCACTTCGCGGCTGAAGCTCGTCACAACGGTTCCAAAATGTGGGTGTTCACGCCAGACTTTGCGCAAGTCTCGAAGTATGCCGACGAGTGGGTGCAGATCAACGCCGGTCAGGATGGCGCTTGGTGGATGGCGGTGAACCATGTCCTGCTCAGAGAATTTCACCACGAGAAAAAGACTCCGTACTTCCTGAACTACGCCAAGCAATACACGGACTCACCCTACCTGGTGGAACTCACGGAACACGATGGGAAGTGGCAGGCGGGGAAACTGCTGCGGGCCAACCGCCTTGAGGGCTACCAGGGCACGGAGAACGGCGACTGGAAATTTCTTATGTGGGACTCGGCCGACAACCGTCCCAAGATGCCGATGGGCAGCGTGGGTTTCCGCTGGGGAAAGGAAAAAGGCAAGTGGAACCTACTGATGAAAGACGGCGTGGATGGCTCGCCGATCGACCCTGCCCTGACTTTTCTGGGTCAGGGGGATGCCGTCGTTCCGGTGGCGTTGGACGACTTCGCCGATGGACGCACGATCACGCGATGCGTGCCAGCACGGCGCGTGCAGACGGCAGACGGTGAGACAGTCACCGTTACCACGGTCTACGACCTGCTGATGGCGCAGTACGGAGTATCGCGCGGGCTGGAAGGTGAGTATCCCGCGAGCTACGACGACGAGACCCAGCCCTATACGCCAGCCTGGAGTGAGAAGTACACGGGCCTCAGCCGCCAGGTGCTCATCCGTTTTGCTCGGGAGTGGGCCACCACGGCCGAATACACCAATGGCAAGTGCACGGTGATTATCGGCGCCGGCATCAACCACTGGTACCACGGCAATCTGATGTATCGGGCGGCAATTCACGCGCTGATGTTCTGCGGTTGCATCGGCGTGAACGGTGGCGGATTGGCCCACTATGTTGGGCAGGAAAAACTGGCGCCCGGGGAATCGTGGTCCTCGATTGCATTTGGGCGTGACTGGTTCCCCGCAGCCCGGCTGCAGAATGCCCCGAGTTGGCACTATGTGCACACCGATCAGTGGCGCTACGAGCGCGACTTCACCGACTACCACACGGTTCCGCTCGCCAACGGCAACGGAGGATCTTCCGCAAACCTCGCTCATGGACACACCATGGACACGCAAGTGCGCGCCGTACGCTCGGGATGGCTGCCGTTCTATCCGCAATTTCAGAAGAATCCGTTGGAAGTGGTGAAAGAAGCGGAGGTCTTCGGAGCCAAGAACGACGAAGCGGTCGTGAACTATGCAGTTGAGCAACTGAAAGAGCGCAAGCTGAAGTTCTCCGTTGAAGACCCGGATGCGCCGGAAAACTGGCCGCGGGTGTGGTACATCTGGCGTGGAAATGCGCTGATGGCCAGCGCCAAGGGCCACGAATATTTTCTCAAGCACTACCTGGGCACGCACAACAACGCGATCTCCGACGACAACCTGGCGGAAGGCAGTGCTCGCGAGGTGGAGTGGCACAAGAACGCGCCTCAGGGAAAGATGGACCTGGTGGTGGATCTTAACTTTCGCATGTACACGTCCGCCCTGTATTCGGACATCGTGCTGCCTGCGGCGACCTGGTACGAAAAAGCCGACCTCAACTCCACCGACATGCACAGCTTCATCCACCCTCTGTCGGAAGCCGTGCCTCCGGCGTGGGAGTCCAAGAGCGACTGGCAAATCTTCCGTGCCATTGCGAAGAAGTTCTCGGAACTGGCGGAGAAGCATTTTCCTGAGCCGGTGAAGGATCTGGTGGCTTCGCCTCTGGCGCACGATTCGGCGGCTGAGATCGCGCAGCCCGACATCAAAGACTGGTTGAGCGGAGAAGTGGAAGCGATTCCGGGCAAAACCATGCCGGGATTGAAGGTAGTCTCGCGCGACTACAAGAACCTTTACCAGCAGTACATATCTTTCGGTCCACTGGCGCGGGCCAACGGACTGGGAGCGCACGGCACGCACTACAGAATCGAGGACGAATACGACGCGGCCCTGAAGACGTGCCCGACGGTGGCGTGGGACGGCAAGAAGTATCCGTCTCTGCTCGAAGATCAGCACGCCTGCAACATCATCCTGCGCTTCGCCAGCGTAACCAACGGTGAACTTGCTTACCGCTCGTACAAGGAGATGGAAGAGAAGGCCGGCGTGCCTTTGGTCCATCTAGCGGAGAAGAACCGGGGTGTGCGGCTGAGCTACAAGGACCTGCAGGCGCATCCACATCGCTTGCTCAACAGCCCTATGTGGTCGGGGTTGACCGAGAACGGACGCGCGTACTCTCCTTTCACCTACAACGTGGAAGCCATGATGCCGTGGCGCACCCTGACCGGTCGGCAGCATTTCTATCTCGACCATCCGCTTTACATACAGTTCGGCGAACACCTGCCGACGTACAAACCCAAGCCGCTGCCCACGCAGTATGCCGACCTGACGTTCAGCAAGGAAGTTGGGCCGACCAAGATGCTCAACTACCTGACGCCCCACGGGAAGTGGCATATCCACTCGACCTACGGCGACAACCAGCGCATGACCACGCTGTCGCGCGGGGTCGAGCCGTTCTGGATTAACGACAAGGACGCGGCCGAAATCGACATTGTGGACAACGACTGGGTCGAAGTGCACAACGACAACGGAGTCGTGGTCACGCGTGCCGCCGTCAGTGCGCGCATTCCACGCGGCATTTGCATTCAGTACCACTCGCCGGAGCGCACTTACTCGGTGCCGACCTCACCGTTGCGTGGCAACCGGCGCGCTGGCGGCCACAACAGCCTCACGCGCACTCGACTGAAGCCAAACCTGATGGCAGGCGGCTATGGACAATTCACCTTCCACTTCAATTATTGGGGTCCGACCGGATGTAACCGCGATACCCACGTGCTGGTGCGCAAGCTGCCGGAGTTGAAGTGGTAGTTGCAGTGGCGAACGACTAAGGACCAACGATCAACGACGGACGGCAAACATGAATGTACGCTCACAAGTCTCGATGGTGTTCCACCTCGACAAGTGCATTGGCTGTCACACCTGCTCGATCGCCTGCAAGAACATCTGGACCGATCGCAAGGGCACGGAATACATGTGGTGGAACAACGTGGAAACCAAGCCCGGCACTGGTTTCCCCACGCGTTGGGAAGACCAGGAGCGCTATAAAGGCGGCTGGGAGAAGAAGAACGGCGACCTTGAGCTCAAGTCCCAAAACAAGAGTAGCGCGCTGTTCAACATCTTCCACAATCCTAACCAGCCTACCCTGGACGACTACTACGAGCCGTGGACCTACGACTACCAGAACCTGTTCAACGCGCCCGAAGGCGCGGACCAGCCCACGGCCAAGCCGATTTCGATGGTCACAGGTGAGTACATCAACGTGGAAGCCGGCCCGAACTGGGATGATGACCTCGGCGGCTCGCCCGTTTACGCGCAAAATGACCCCAATCTAGAGAGTCTGACACCGCAGCAGCGCGAACAACTCTTTGCCACCGAGCGACTGGTGTTTTTCTACTTCCCGCGCATCTGCAATCACTGTCTGAATCCGGCGTGCGTGGCGGCGTGCCCGTCGGGTGCGTTATACAAACGCGGAGAAGACGGCATCGTGCTGATCGACCAGAAGCGCTGCCGGGGCTGGCGTGCCTGTGTCGCCGCGTGCCCGTATAAGAAGACCTACTTCAACTGGTCCACCGGAAAATCGGAGAAGTGCATTCTGTGCTTTCCGCGCCTCGAAACCGGGCAGGCGCCGGCTTGCTTCCACTCCTGCGTGGGACGAATTCGCTACCTCGGTGTGTTGCTCTACGATGCAGCACGAATCGAGGAAGTGGCCAAGTTGCCCGACGACGAGCTGATCGAAGGACAGCGCTCGCTCATTCTCGATCCCTTCGACCCCGAAGTGATCGCGGCGGCTCGGGCCAGCGGAGTGCACGACTCGGTGATCGAATCGGCACAGAAGTCTCCGGTCTATCAGTTCGTGAAAGTGTGGAAGCTGGCGTTGCCACCCCACCTCGAATACCGGACCTTCCCGATGCTGTTCTACGTTCCGCCGATGTCGCCCGTGATGGCAAGCCAGGACGGCGGTGTGATCGACCACGTATCGGGTGATCTGTTTCACGATATCGAACAGTCACGCGTTCCCGTCGCTTATCTGGCCAAGCTGCTGGGCGCGGGTCAGGAAAACAAAGTGCGCTACGCGCTCCGCAAGCAAAAAGCGGTGCGCTGGTACCGGCGTGCATTGACCGTTGGCGACGTGACGATGGATGTTGCCAAGCGCATGCTGGCGGAGGCGGACTGCTCATCCGACGAGGCCGAGGCAATCTACCAGCTCACTTCGCTCTGCACGTTCGAAGACCGCTTCGTGATTCCACCGATGCATCGCGAAGAGGCTTTGCAGATGATGGAAGATCCGTTGGAACACAAGGCAAACGCGGGCTTCGGCTTCGTCAGTGCACCGCACCGGGGGATGTGATGCAGGATGCTGCCATCTACAACGCGCTGGTCGCTCTGCTGACTTATCCCGAGGCGGACTATTCGCAGCGGATTGAAGCGAGCGTACAGGTTGCTCCGGAAGAATGTCGCGGACAACTGGAGCAGTTTGCCATCCAGATGCGGGGACTGAAGGCCGACCAACTCCAGGAGCTATTCACCCAAACGTTTGATCTCAACCCAATGTGTTCCTTGGAATTGGGATGGCACCTGTTCGGCGAGAACTACGAACGTGGGCTGCTACTGGTCCGGGTGCGGGAGGAATTGCGGCGGCATGGGCTGGAGGAATCTACCGAACTTCCAGACCACCTCACGCACGTCCTGCGGTTAGTGGAGCGGATGGAGCATGAAACTGCCGCCGACTTCGTTGCGGCCTGCGTACTCCCTGCGCTGGAAAAAATGTTGCCGGCGACGCACGGCAAGGAGAACCCGTTTGAACACGTGCTGCTGGCAGTACGAAGTTTGCTGCGCAGCCAGTTCCCGGAGATACCGCTCATCGCTCCGGAGACGGAACCATTGCTCAGAGTGTTGGTTTGAAGGACCAAAGCGATGACAAGTCCAACCATGAACCTTCTGTTGTTCGCGATGCTGCCTTACGTGGCCCTATTCGTCTTCTTTCTGGGCACGATTATGCGCTATCGCAAGGCCCCCTTTACCTACTCCAGCTTGTCGTCGCAGTTTCTGGAGAATAACCAGCATTTTTGGGGTTTGACCGCGCTGCATTACGGCATTTTCGCCATCTTGATGGGCCACCTGATGGGACTGCTGATTCCGCGCCAGGTGCTGCTCTGGAACAGCCGCCCGCTGCGTCTTTACGTGCTTGAAATCTTCAGCCTAGCGTTTGCCCTCATGGCTCTGGTTGGTTTCGTGGGTGTGATCGAGCGGCGCATCCGCTATCCGAAAGCGAGAACGGTAACTACCCCCGCCGACTGGATCGTAGAGTCCATGCTCATACTCCAAGCGGCTGCTGGCATCTACGTCGCCATCTTTTACCCTTGGGGAACCTCCTGGTATTCGACGTCCGCGGCGCCTTATCTGCATTCCATTTTCTTGTTCCGGCCGGACATCAGCTACCTGGTGACTATGCCGCTCATCGTGAAATTCCACGTGGTCAATGGCTGGTTGATTGTCGGATTCTTTCCCTTCACGCGTCTGGTGCACGCCCTGGTTGCGCCATTGCCCTACCTGTGGCGCAAACCCCAACTGGTGCGTTGGTACGGGATTGGGATCCTGCCGGTCTGGCCGCGCAGAGCGAGCGGTGTGAGGGACTGACGAAATGGCAACGCCACGTCCAAAGCCGTCTGGTCTGCTGCAGTACCTCGGCAGCCCATTCGTAACCCTGGTACTTCTGACCGCACTCGCTTTCAGCTTGATGATCCTGGTGCCGAAGTTCAACGCGTATGCCTTGCCCGGCAATCAACTCGGCTATGAGCCGACGCAGCCGATCGCCTTTTCCCATCGCCTGCATGCTGGCGAGTTGCAAGTGCAGTGCCTGTACTGCCATTCCGGAGCGGAGAGGAGCCGTCACGCAGGGATACCCGCCGCGAATGTCTGCATGAATTGCCACCGGTTCGTATCGGCGCCACTCGGGGCAATCCGCGCGGAAGACGAACTCGCGAAAAAGGAAAAACGCGAACCCCAGCGCGTAGTCTCTCCAGAAATAGAGAAAATCTACGACGCGTTGGCGCTCAACGAAAAGATGCAGCCCGATCCGGCCAGACAGACCACCCCGATCAGGTGGGTGAAGGTTCACAACCTGCCGGACTTCGTCTATTTCGACCATCGCCCCCATGTCAACGCCGGGGTCGCGTGCCAGAAGTGTCACGGTCCAGTCGAGACCATGGAGCGCGTCCGCCAAGTCGAGGATTTGAGCATGGGATGGTGCGTGAACTGCCATCGCGGAGTGGATCGCTCCGGGCTGGATGGCAACGGAAATTTCACCAGCGCGCCAGCCCCGGCGGCGCAGGGCCCGGTGCCTGTGACGCATCGCGTGTATGCGTCCATTGACTGTGCGACCTGTCATTACTGAGGAGAGTTTTGTTTGAGTAAGCGAAGAACAAAACGGTATTGGAAGAGCCTGAAAGAACGGGATGCTTCGCCCGACGTCTTGAAGGCCCGCGCGGATGAGTTTCCGGAAAGAGGGCCGCGCCAGTTTCGCCGCCGCGATTTCCTGAAGGCGACCGGGTTCACGCTAGGTGTGGCCTTCGCTACCGGTTGCAGCCGTGCTCCTGTCCAGAGGGCGATTCCTCTGCTTTCGCAGCCCGAGGAAGTGGTTCCCGGACGTTCGCTCTTCTATGCCTCCACGTGCGCTGGGTGCAGCGCCGGCTGCGGACTCCTCGCCAAGGTGCGCGACGGCCGGCCCATCAAACTGGAAGGCAATCCTCAGCACCCGGTCTCGCACGGCGGATTGTGTGCGACGGGGCAGGCGAGCATTCTCGGCCTCTACGACTCCCAACGCTTGCGGCATCCTTTGAAGGAAGGAAAGAAATCCTCCTGGGCCGAAGTTGACCGGGAGATCCAAGCCGAATTGGCGAACATCCGCAGTGATCGTGGTGCGGTTCGATTCTTGAGTGGAACCATCACCAGTCCGACTACACGCGCTGCGATCGAGGAATTTCTTAAGGGTTTTCCCGACGCGCGGCACGTCGTCTACGACCCCCTGTCAAATTCCGCCCTGCTCGATGCCCACGAACAAACGCATGGTCTGCGTGTTCTGCCGCGGTTTCACTTCGACAAAGCCGAAGTCATTGTCAGCTTGGATGCCGATTTTCTCGGGACGTGGATCTCGCCCGTCGAATACACCGCGGATTATCGTGCCGGACGCGATCTCGAGGCAAAGCGCATTTCCTATCACGTGCAGTTCGAGCCGCGCATGACCGTGACTGGCAGCAAGGCAGACCGTCGCTTTGTGGTTGCTCCGGGAGAGATGGGGCTTCTGCTCACGCACCTGGCACTGAGAATTGCGCGCAAGGCGGCCGCGCCGCTCACTCCCGGTGCACCCGAGGCTGTTTCTGTCGACTCAGCATTCCTCGATGAACTGGCGGACCGCCTTTGGCATGCGCGCGGACGTAGCTTGATCGTGTGCGGCGCGAACGATCTGCAGCAGCAGTTTCTGAGCAACTACCTCAACCACCTGCTGGGAAACTACGGTCCAACCCTTGATCTCAAGCAGCCGTCCCTGCAAGCGCAAGGAAGCGACAAAGAACTGGGCGGACTACTCGCCGAATTGCAGTATGGCAAAGTCAAGGCTCTCTTCATCCACGGAGTAAACCCGGCTTTCGATTTCAGCTTCGCGCAGCGCGTGGACGAAACCGCCGTCCTGGCGCGCTACGTTCTGCCCGAGCAGCACTATCTGGAATCGTGGAACGATGCCGAGCCGGTGAGTGGGCTGGTCAGTGTGTCTCAGCCAACGATTCATCCGCTGGGGGACGCGCGGTCGCTCGTGGAGACGATCGCAGCCTGGAACGGGAAGCCCAAGCCGGCCTATGACCTCCTCCGCGAACACTGGGAGGCAGAAGTTTTTCCTCGTCAGAAGAAAGAATCGAACTTCGACGCCTTCTGGGACCGCGCGGTGCACGATGGATTTGCCGAAGTTGAGCCGCTTCCCATCAAGTCGAAACAATTCAATGCCCAAGCCATCCGTCCGATTCTGAAAGCTCAGCGTCCCGAACCGGGCGCTTTCGCTCTCGCGCTCTACCCCACTGTCGCAATGCTCGATGGCCGCAACGCATACAATCCGTGGCTACACGAGCTTCCCGATCCAATCACAAAAGTGACGTGGGACAACTATGCCTCGATCTCTCCAGCCGCGGCGCAGCGGCTTGGTGTGGCGGACGGAGACGTGGTTCGCCTGGAGAGCGGCGACCAGATGCTGGACCTTCCAGCGTTCATCCAGCCTGGCCAGCACGATCAGGTGGTCGCAGTCGCTCTGGGCTACGGCAGCAAGTTGAGCGCTCGCTTCGCGAAGGTCGGGCCGCAGTGGCTCGATGCCATCGTGAGCGTCGGAGATAAAGGCGTTGTCGGCTTGAACGCCGCTCCGCTGCTGCGATGGAGCGAAGGCGTTCTGCAATACCACGGCGCTCAGGTCAAGGTCAGCCGCACTGGCAGGCAGCGCGAGTTGGCATCCACGCAGACTCACAACACCCTGACTGTCCCCAGGAAACTCACGCCACCGGGCAGCGGCCCTCGGCCAGTGGTCCAGGAAACGACCTTGGCGGCATATCTGAAAGATCCGCACGCAGGCGTGGAAGACCACGAAGAGAAAGAGGACCTGTGGCCCACTGATCATCCCTATACCGGACCGCGCTGGGGCATGGTGATTGATCAGAACGCCTGTACCGGTTGTTCCTCCTGCGTGGTCGCCTGCCAGGTGGAGAACAACATCCCGGTCGTGGGCCGGGACGAGATTCGTCGCAATCGCGAGATGCACTGGCTGCGCATTGATCGCTACTACTCGGAAGCAGAATCCGGCCAAATTGAAGTCGCCTACGAGCCGCTGATGTGCCAGCAGTGCGAAAACGCACCTTGCGAAACGGTATGCCCGGTACTGGCGACCGTGCACAGCGAAGACGGTCTGAACCAGCAGGTCTACAACCGCTGCATCGGGACCCGCTACTGCGCCAATAACTGCCCCTACAAGGCGCGGCGCTTCAACTGGTTCAACTACGCGCACGACGACCAACTGCAGAACCTTGTTTTGAATCCTGATGTCGCAGTGCGTTCGCGCGGCGTGATGGAGAAGTGCACGTTCTGCGTGCAACGGATCCAGGAAGCCAAAATCGAGGCAAAGCGGCGCGGCGAAAAGGTCCCAGATGGGGAGGTCGAGACCGCGTGCCAGCAGTCTTGTCCGGCGCAGGCGATCTACTTCGGCGACTTGAACGACCCAAACAGCCAAGTCAGCAAGATGATGGCGAACCCGCGGCGCTACCGGGTGCTGGAGGAACTGAACGTCCGTCCTGCCGTGGGATATCTGACCATCGTGCGCAATCGCCCCCCAGAGGGGAGAGAGAAAAGCAAGGAAGAACATCATGGCTGAAGCCGCGATAGCGCTGCGACCGCCTCTGATCGAAGGCGACAAGTCGATCGCGCAGGTCACGCACGATGTGTGCGCGCCCATGGAGGCGCGTCCCACGGCACTGTGGTGGGTGGCATTACTAATCTCGTTCTCGTTCTTGCTGCTGGGAGCAGCCGCCATCGCCTACCAGATCTCAGTAGGTGTGGGGACGTGGGGGCTGAACCGCACCGTAGGCTGGGCCTTCGATATTACGAACTTCGTTTTCTGGATCGGAATCGGGCACGCGGGCACGCTGATCTCCGCCATTCTCTTTCTGTTCCGGCAGCGCTGGCGCACCTCGGTCAACCGCGCCGCGGAAGCAATGACCATCTTCGCCGTGATGTGTGCCGGTATTTTCCCCGTCATCCACACCGGCCGGCCCTGGTTTGCCTATTGGATGTTTCCGTATCCCAACACTCGCGGATCGCTCTGGGTGAACTTCCGCTCGCCGCTGGTGTGGGACTTTTTCGCCATCTCCACTTACTTCACGGTCTCGGCGATGTTCTGGTTCATTGGCATGTTGCCGGACTTGGCGACTATTCGTGACCGCGCCACCGCCAAATGGCGGCGCAGACTCGCCGGTTTGTTCAGCCTGGGCTGGAACGGTTCTTACCGGGCGTGGCAGCGTTACGAAGTTGTGTACTTGATGCTGGCGGGCCTCGGCACTCCGTTGGTCATCTCGGTACATACGATCGTGAGCTGGGATTTCGCCACTGCCGTGCTACCAGGCTGGCATGCCACCATTTTCCCGCCGTACTTCGTGGCAGGGGCAATCTTTTCCGGCATGGCGATGGTGCTGACGCTGATGATCATCGCCCGCAAACTGATGCGGCTTGAGGACTACATCACCCTCCGCCATATCGACCGCATGTGCAAACTGGTGATCACTACAAGCGGCATCGTGGGACTGGCCTATGGAACCGAGTTCTTCACGGCGCTCTACTCCGGCAGTTCCTACGAACAGTTCGTATTTCTGAACCGCGCGCTGGGGCCGCTGTTCTGGGGTTACTGGACCATGGTCGGTTGCAATGTCTTTGTTCCGCAGTTGCTTTGGTTCCGCAGGGTGCGAGCTTATGTTCCAGCGGTGTTTGCGATTTGCATCTTGGTGAACGTGGGGATGTGGTTCGAGCGCTTCATCATCATTGTTACCTCTTTATCGCGAGACTTCATCCCCGCCAACTGGTTTCACTACGCGCCGACTCGGGTGGAAGTGGCGACGCTGCTGGGCAGCTTTGGCCTGTTTTTCACCTTGTTCCTGTTGTTCTGCCGTTTCATCCCGGTGATTGCCGTGGCCGAGGTCAAGGGAGTCTTGAAGTACGGCAAGCCTCGGCTGGAGTCTGCACATGAGTAAACGGCTGCTGGTCGGAGTTTTTGAGAGCGAGGACGACACCTTGGCGGCTATCCGTGCCTCGCGCCAACGCGGCTTTAAGGTCGTGGACGTCTATGCGCCTTACGCGGTTCACGGAGTCGAAGAAGCGATGGGACTCGCGCCGTCTCGCCTGCCCTGGGTGGTGTTCGCATTGGGGGTCTTGGGTGGTGGCTTGAAGGTGTGGTTCGAGTTTTGGACGACCGCGGTGGACTGGCCTGTCAATGTGGGAGGTAAGCCGTTCAACTCCCTGCCTGCCTTTGTCCCGGTCACGTTCGAGGTGATGGTGCTGTTCGCAGCTGTCGGAGCGGTGCTCTCCTTTTTCTTTGTTTGCCGGCTCTATCCCGCAAAACGTGCGGTGCTGCCCGTGGCGGGAGTCACTGACAACCGCTTTGCTGTTGTTCTGGAAGAGACCGACTCGACTTTCGATCCCGCAGAGGTTGGGAAGATGTTTGAGAAACTTCACGCCGTACAAGTGGACGAGCAGATCACCGGGGAGGTCGCGTGACGGGACGCGTGATATTGAACGGGTTCCTGCTTTTGGCCGTGGTCATCTCAGTGACGGCCAGTTGGATCTTTAGCTCAGATCCTGCAAGGCCCAATTTCGAGTTTCTCCCCCAGATGGCGCACTCCCCGCGCTACAACGCCTTTGCTCCCAATCCGAATTTTGCCAATGGAAGCACGTTGCAGCGCCCGGAGCCGGGAACGATCCCGCGTGGTTCCATGCTACTGCACTACGCAGCCACGCCACAAGATGCGCTGCGAGCGGGAGAGGAACTCACAAGCCCACTGGACTCGGGCAACGTGCGGGCCCGGGAACGCGGCGCTTTTGTGTTCTCTAATTTCTGTGCGGTTTGCCACGGCGCCGGTGGGGCAGGAAACGGACCGGTGGCACAGCGCGGGTATCCGCCGCCACCGTCACTTCTGGCGGAGCATGCGCTGAAGATGAAGGACGGGCAGTTGTTCCACGTACTCACCTACGGTCAAAACAATATGCCATCCTACGCCAGCCAGCTTTCCCGTGAGGACCGCTGGAACGCAATCCTGTACGTGCGTGCGATGCAGGCGGCTGCGACGCCCGTGCCGCCACCTACGCCCACGGCGCCTTCCGTTCCACAGCTGAAGACTACGCAATCCGACGCCGCAAAGGTCGCAGGGGGGCAGCTATGAACGGGCGCGATTTCACCTTCGAGCCGAACGCAAAGACCGTCGGGCAAATGCAGGTGCTGGCTGGGATCGGCGCAGCCACGTTGGTCGCAGGTCTATTCTTCGCGCCACAAAGAATCTGGCCCAACCTCTTGCTCGTGAGCTACTACCTGTTGGGATTGGCCCTGGCCGGGATGGCGTGGATCGCGATTCAGTATGTCAGCGGCGCTCATTGGAGCACGGCCCTGCGACGCGTCCCCGAAGCTATGGCTGGAGTGCTGCCCCTGGCAGCGATCGGCATACTCTCTGTGCTGATTCTCCATCCCTCGCTCTATTCGTGGACCGGCGGCGTGCATGTTGAGGGAGACGCCCCAGGATTCAAGCTCATGTGGTTGAGCCTGCCTTTCTTTCGCATCCGCGCCGTCGTCTATCTGTTGGGCTGGCTTGGGTTCGCGTGGGCGATGTTACGGCTCTCTCGCCAGCAAGATTCCGACGGTGAGCTTAGCCACACACGCCGGAGCACCGCTCTGGCTGCTCTGTTTCTGGTGTTCTTCGGGGTGACATTCTGGCTGGCGAGTTTCGACTGGATCATGTCGCTGGAGCCGGAGTGGTACAGCACGATTTTCGGTTTCTATAATTTTGCCGGCGCATTCCTAAGCGGCTTGGCCACGCTCGCACTGCTGCTGGTGTGGCTGCAGAGGCACAGCGCTCTGAAGACCGTCATCCGCGAGCAACACGTCCACGATGTGGGGAAGTTGCTGTTCGCCTTCAGCACGTTCTGGGCTTACCTGTGGTTCAGCCAGTACATGCTGATCTGGTACGCGAATCTGCCAGAGGAGACGGTCTACTACGTGCGGCGCCTGCACGGATTCTGGCAGCCGCTGTTTGTGCTCAACCTGTTCTTGAACTGGGTTGTGCCATTCTTCGCGCTTCTGCCGAGGATGAACAAACAACGGGCTGGAATTCTGGTGAGAGTCAGCATCGTCTTGCTCGTGGGACGCTGGCTGGATCTTTATCTGATGATCATGCCGCCATTCTCGGGCGGAAAACCACGAATCGGAATCTGGGAGATCGGCCTGGTCGCGGGTCTTGTGGGCGTGTTCGGTCTTGGTTTCTTCGCAGCCCTTCGTCGCGCTCCACTCGTTCCGGTCAGGGATCCGTATCTGGCAGAGAGCCTGCATTATCACGCGTGATTTGTGGTCAAAGCGCACGCGGCAAACAACGAACGGTAGACCGCAATCATGGGAGCAATGGAGCCTGACCCCGGGCGTACGACGACGGCCGTGATAGACCGTCCCGAAGGTGGTGTGCCTCACGGGCCAGTCAAGAGGCTGGCGCGGGCGGCCATCCTTGATGCGGTCAAGAATCTCCATCCAGCCTATTTCGCCATGGTGATGGCGACCGGAATCGTGGCCATTGCCTCCCAACTGACCGGGTTGCGGTCGCTCGCTGTCGGCCTCTCGTGGCTGAATATCGGCGTCTTTGTTGTGTTGTGGACGCTCACGCTGGCGCGCGCGATCTTGTTTCCCCAAGATTTCTTCCGTGACCTGATTGACCACAAACGTGGGCCAGGATTCTTTACCATCGTGGCGGGAACCAGCGTGTTGGGGCGTCAACAGATCATCATTTTCAACCACTATGGGGCAGCGACCGCCCTGTGGTTTCTTGCTGTGCCGCTGTGGGCCGGCTTTACCTATGCGATCTTCACCGGGTTCACGGTCAAGGAAGACAAGCCATCACTGGCGGAAGGCATTCACGGGGGATGGTTGATTGCGGTAGTCGCTACCCAGGCCGTGTCCAGCTTGGGTACGCTCCTTGCCGGGCGATTCCCAGCGCACGAAACCGAGATGCTGTTCTTCTCGCTCTGCATGTGGCTGTGCGGGGGGATGCTGTACATCTGGGTTATTTCGCTGATTTTCTACCGCTATACGTTCTTCCGTTTTCTGCCCTCCGATCTCATGCCGCCCTATTGGATCAACATGGGAGCGATGGCGATCTCCACCTTGGCGGGCGCCAACCTGATCCTCAATGCATCGCGGGCCCAATTCCTCCTGGCGTTGCTGCCGTTCCTCAAGGGCTTCACCGTGTTCTTCTGGGCAACCGCCACGTGGTGGATTCCGATGCTGGTGACGCTCGCCATCTGGCGTCACGTCTACAAGCGTTTCCGGTTGAGCTACGACCCACTGTACTGGGGCGCCGTGTTCCCGCTGGGCATGTACACGGTAAGTACCTTTCAGCTGGCGCAGGCTTTGGACCTGCCATTCCTGCTGTGGATTCCGCATTACTTCGTGTACATCGCTGTCACCGCCTGGATGGCCACGTTTGCTGGCCTGCTTTGGACGATGAGGAATCTGACGATTACTAAGAAGGGGATTGAGCCGTGAATCAATTCAAAGGGACACCCAATGGCAGCCTGTTCGCAGCGACCCTGGGATTCGCTGCCGGATTCGCGGCCGTCGCACTGTTCGGGCCGACCGCCAGCCGATTTCAGGAGGTGATGCATCTCTCGCCGATCATGGTGGGATTCCTGGTATCGGCCCCGGCCTTGTCCGGATCGCTGCTCCGCATTCCTTTTTCGGCGTGGGTCGATACCACTGGAGGGCGCAAGCCATTTCTGGTGTTGCTAACCCTCTCTCTTGTGGGAATGGCCGGCCTCCTTACGGTGATTTCTGCTCTCTATCCCGAGCACCTGTCGCGCAATCTTTACCCTCTTCTTCTTCTGCTTGGCGTCCTCTGCGGCTGCGGCATCGCCACCTTCTCGGTTGGGATCAGCCAGGTTTCCTACTGGTTTCCCCAGGCCAAACAGGGCCGCGCACTGGCCATTTACGGGGGCGTGGGCAACCTGGCTCCGGGTGTGTTTTCGTTCCTCCTGCCCGTCGCGCTGGCCAGCATGGGGCTGGCCAAGTCCTATGCGGCGTGGTTCGTGTTCTTGCTGGCAGGCACGATTCTCTACGCTCTGCTTGGCCGCAACGCCTGCTTCTTCCAGTTTCTGCAGCAAGGCGTGAATCCAGAGGAGGCCCGCAGTCTGGCGCGCGCGAGCGGTCAGTCCTTGTTTCCCGCAGGGAGTTTGGTCCAGAGCCTGAAAATCTCGGCGCGCACCTGGAAAACCTGGGCGCTCGTGTGGGTCTACTTCACAACCTTCGGTGGCTTCATCGCTCTGACAGCATGGTTGCCGACCTACTGGCGATCCTATTTCGGCGTGAGCGCGGTGAAAGCAGGACTACTGACCGCGCTCTACTCGGTGTTGACCTCAGCAATTCGCATTGGGGGTGGCATGCTTTCGGACCGCTTGCGCGAAGGCGGGGAAAACACGGCGATCCTTGCCCTGCTGATCATGGCAAACGGCGCCATCATCATGACCAGTGCTACGCAGTTCGAACTTGCCCTTCCCGGCGAAATCCTGCTGGCTATCGGCATGGGCGTCTGCAATGCGGCAGTGTTCAAGTTGGTGCCGCAAGAGGTCCCGGAAGCCGTAGGAGGGGCGGTGGGGTGGGTGGGTGGATTGGGAGCGCTTGGCGGTTTTGTGATCCCACCGATGCTGGGTTTTGCGGTCAACGATCTCGGCCAGCGTGGCTACGCCATCGGCTTCATCGTGTTTGTTTTCCTGGCGATGTTTGGGCTGGGCGTCGTGTGGGTACTGAAGTACACGCGCGAAGAGGCGATCGTACCCTCAATGCCTGCGATGGTTCCCACAGAAACGCCACAAGTTCGTGAAGAGATACAGAGGACTCGTTAGCGGGTATCCAGGATGCGTGCACCCAAGAGTGGCTGTCTGTTATGGAGGAAGAGTGTGAGATACGCGGCTATCGTCCTAGCTCTTTTTCTAGGTCTGTTAAATGTGCCCGGATGGACACAAAGCAATTCGTCGCAGTCCTCAAGTAACGGTTTCGTAAGCGACTGGTTTCAGCGGTCCTCGCGGGCCGAATCCGGACAACCGCACTGGGCGGCGCCAATTTTTACTGTGACTCCCCGACTCGTGCAGCAATTTCGTTATGACATGGGTTGGCAGTCGATCAGTGCCTTTACCAACGCCAACTATGGCAGCGGCAAGGGGCTTGAACTGGTGCCTGTGGACCGCGTGGAGCTTTCTGTGAGTGCGCCATCGTACCTCACTCACACCAAGCCGGGAGTCAACGACGGCATCGGCGATATGGCCTTCTTGTTCAAGTATCGGGCTGCGGCCGGCAATCCGGAAAACGGTAACTACGTCGTGACCGCAATGTTCGCTGCGACTGTGCCAACCGGCGCGTACACCAATGGCGCCAAGGATGCGCTGCTCACGCCCACACTTGCTGTAGGCAAAGGCTGGGGAAACTTTGACCTGCAGAGTACAGCTGGTGTCACCGTCCCCACGGGCGATGTGGATTTGTTGGGGACTCCGGTGGTGCTCAATGCCACCGCACAGTACCACTGCCTGAAGTATTTCTGGCCAGAACTCGAAGTAAATTCGACCATGTGGGCCAACGGAAAGAACGCCGGTAAGAAACAGGTATTCCTGTCACCTGGATTGGTTGTGGGTAAGTTTCATATATGGAAGCGGGTCGGCATCGCGGTTGGCGGAGGCGTGCAGATTGCTGCTACCCAGTTCCACACCTACGAGCACAACTGGGTCACGTCGGCGCGTTTTCCATTCTGAAGAGAGGACCGTGCCGCAAATGTTGCGGGAGGTATTCATGCGATGTGCCGCTTTTCTCAGTTTTCTCGTGTTCTGTTCCCTTGCCGTTGCTCAGCCTCAGTTTTCTCCAGATGGTCAAGCCTGTCTGGACTGCCACAGCACTAACACGCCAGGCATCGTCGAGCAGTGGCGAGACAGCACCCATGCCAAGAAAAACGTGGATTGCTACTCGTGTCACCGCGCGAATGAACAAGGCTGTACTTGCACGCCCCGCCGAGAGGCTGGCTGAGCTCGACATTAGCTAGAGGCGGTCTCGGTTCCGAGAGAATTCCTTGGACGCGTCCCTCCACTCTGTCCACCTGCGCTTGCCGATACCGTGGCAGGCCTGGTCGTTTGGAACGGTTTGTCGTTGAACCCGTGTTACCGCCGTGAAAGCCGGAGATGCCAAGCCTTCCCCCTCCTCCCGCGCGGTATATTTAGGACAGCCATGCATCGCGCACTTCGCGTGTCGATCCCGAATGCTGTGGTTTGGGTAGTGCTGGTCACCACTGCTTCCGCCAAATCCGCCAAGCCGCTCCAGATCTATTTCATCGACGTCGAGGGCGGACAGGCCACTCTTGTCGTCAGCCCCTCGGAGCGGTCACTGTTGATCGATGCCGGATGGGCCGGTGGAAGCGACGCAGACCGGATCATGGCCGCGGTCAAATCCGCCGGGATCAAGAAGCTTGACTACGTTGTGATCACCCACTTCCACGGTGATCATGTGGGCGGAGTGGCCGACCTGGTCCAGCGAGTGAAAATCGGCACGTTTGTGGATCACGGTTCCGATATCGAAGACTCCGCCACTGCAAAAGAAACCTACGCCGCCTACACCAAAGCAATCACGCGAGCCGCGCGCGTGGTGGTAAGGCCGGGCCAAGGGCTTCCGTTCAAGGACATCAGGGTGCAATTCCTGGCGGCAGCGGGTGAACACCTTAGCAGCCCACTGCCCGGTGCAGGCGAGGCAAACTTGTACTGTCCGTCGGAGAAAGAGCCTCCGGTAGATACAACCAAAAACTCTCAGTCGCTCGCCTTGCTCATCACCTATGGAAAGTTCCGGTTTCTGGACCTTGGAGATCTGACAACGAAAAAGGAACTGGAACTGGTTTGCCCGAACAACCTCATCGGGACCGTCGATCTCTTCCTGACCACCCATCACGGAGGCGATCCGGACAACCCCAAGGCCCTGGTATGGGCTCTGCATCCCCGCGTCGCGGTCAT
>JAIQFW010000161.1 GCA_020073105.1 Terriglobia bacterium | reverse complement strand
CGTGCAGCTCTCGCGCTTAACCCGCGCCGCGCTCTCGCGTCGGATCCGGCCGGATTCGCCTCAGACGTTGCTCCTCTTCGAGGAAGTTCAGGAGGACTTGGGCCGTGGCGAGCGCACCCAGTTCGCCCGCCTCCTGTAGAGCACAGGAGTTATGTACAGGGCAAGAGGGCTCGCCGGCGGCTGCGCCTAGGAGTCATGTTCGGCATCCACAGTAATATCTCTCCGCTCGAATTGCGCGTGACAGTCATCACCCGAAGCTTGTGACAAGTGACCAGGAGTCCTGCTTTTCTCTGTGAACCAAGTTCTCCAATAGGATTGCAGTTGTGTGTGCTCGATGGGTGGACTACGATTCGGCTACGGCCAAGCTGCCAGGTACAGCGCACCGTAGTACGAGCACTTGCTGCTTATGGCAGAGGAGGAAAAACAACCCGGACAGGTTCGCACGCCAAGCCACTTGGAAAAAGAAGAGAACTGGCTGTGGCGGACAGCGCTTCTGTTTTTGGTGTTGCTAGCTACAGGACTTGCGGCCGAGTCCTGGGAGCGCCTGCAAAATCTCCCCTACCACCTGGGCCTGCTCTCGATTGGCGTGCTTGCCATCGCCATCGCCTTTGCCGGCTTTGCTTATGGACGACGAAAGCGGGTGGCGGAGCTGAAAGCTTTGGTCCGCGACCTGCAGGAACGGGCCAGCACTCCCACCGAAGAGCAGCTCGACCAACTGGGGCAGCTCATCGCCCGTTCCCAGCGCAGCTTTAAAGAACTCATTGACTCCTTCGATGATGTTGCCTTTGCCATTTCACTCGACGGCAGGTTGAAGACGGTCAACCGGCGCATGACGGAGCTGCTTGGCATCTCCTATAAGGAGGTCGTCGGCCACAAACTGGATGAGTTTCTGGATGAGCCCAAGCGGGACGAGGCGGACCGTGGCCTGGCCCGATTCTTGGAGAAGCGCCGCTGGTCCGGCGCGGTCCAGGTCAGACTGAAGTCGAGCCCTCGGGTGCTCTACTTTGATTGTGTTCTCAATGCCATCGTCAAAGGGGATGAGGTGGTGGGCGTCAGCGCCCTGGCCCGCAACGTCACCGAGGAGCACGAAAAAGAAAGAAGATTCACCGAGCTCTTTGAAACCCTGCAAGAAGGCGTGTATTTCAGCACTCCGGAGGGAAAGCTCCTTGACGGCAACGCCGCGCTGGTGCGCGTGCTGGGATACGAGAGCAAGGAGGAGATCCTCTCCCTGGATCCGAAAGCTTTGAACTCCGACCCCAACCTGAGTCCGGTACTGGGGCGAACCGCCGACGATCAGGGCGGGATTCGCACCCGGGAGATTGCTCTGCGCCGCAGGAACGGCACCCTGGCAACATTTGTCGACACCTCCCGGGCCGTCTGGGACGCTGCGGGTAAGATCGTCCGCTACCAGGGCACGCTGGTGGACGTAACCGAGCGGCGCGAGATGGAGAAAGCGTTGCGCCGCCAGGAAGAGTTCCAACGCTGTCTGCTGGAAAGCTTCCCCGATCTCATTCTCGTAATCGACCTCGAGGAGCGCTATACCTTCGCCAGTTCGCGGATCCGTGATCTTCTCGGCTACCGGCCCGAGGAACTTCTGGGGAAGAGGGTCGAGGCCGAGCAAGACTATTCGCCTGAGTTGTTGGCGCTGGCCCGTGACCTGATGACCGGCCGGAGAATGTCCGGTTCGTGTGATTATGGGGCGCGCCACCGTGATGGAAGCTGGCGGACGATGCGCGCCTCAGCCAGCCCCCTGTTTGACGCTGAAGGCAAAGTAAGCGGCGTGATCGTCTCCGTCCGCGACGTTACGGTGGAAAAGAAACTGGAGCAGCAGATTATCCAGAGTGAGCGGCTCGCGGCCATGGGCCAGATGATTGGCGGCTTCGCCCATGAACTGAACAATCCGCTGACCAGCATTCTGGGTATGAGCGAATTGCTCCAGGACGCTGAAGTTCCCGAGGCGTCCCGCAAGCAGTTGGAGATGTTGCAGCAACAGGCCCGCCGCGCCGTAGAGATTGTGCAGAACCTGATGTACTTTTCGCGGCCGCCGTCGCCCGGCAAGACCACAATCGACTTGAGCGAACTGGTGCAGAGGACGCTCCACCTCCACGCGTACTCCTTGCGCAAGAACAACATCACCGTGGATTTTTTGCCGGAAGCTTCCCTTCCCGCGGTCACCGGAGACGCACACCAGCTCATGCAAGTCTTCCTCAACCTGATTTTGAACTCCGAGCAGGCGATGCGGGAAGTACGCGATCGGGGTACGTTACGAATACGGCTGGAGAAGCGCGACACGTCGGTCGCAGTGATCTTTCAGGACGACGGGCCCGGCATCCCGCCCGAGATTCTGCCCAACATTTTCGATCCCTTCTACACCACCAAGCGGCCCGGCCGGGGCACGGGCCTGGGCCTGAGCATCTGCAAAGCGATCCTGCGAGAACATAACGGCAACGTAGAAGCCGCGTCGGGACCAGGCGGGGGAGCGGTGTTCACGGTGACACTTCCGGTCGGGGAGGCTGGAAGTCCCTCTGCCGGTTGAGACCTCCAACTGTAAGACCGAGATCCGTCCCTGATCTCATGCAATCTGACCCCGGGCAGGATGCGCTGCGACCATAGCTAACGCCGCCGCTGCTATCCATTCCTTATTTCGCGAGTCAAGGATAGCGGACAATGCCTATGTCGAATGACCGTCTGAAACTGCCACGAAACGTTTTGCGATGCTTCCTCCTCCTGTTGCTTCTCATTTCTGCAGTTTGTCTCCTCGGACAACAGGCCAAGCAGCCTGCCACTGCTTCCTTCCCTTTGGACTCGGTCGCAGGCCTGGAACTCTTGAATGGAAAGGCGGAGGTCGTTAGCTACCAGGGCCGTCGGGCGGTGCGGCTGGTCGCTACACACACTGATCCGGAGGTTGACGATGCTATGCTGGCCATTCTTCCGGGGACTGACTTCAAAGATGGAACCATCGAAGCGGAAGTGGCCGGGTCGCCCCGTCCTGACGCTCCGAAAGATGATCGTGGGTTCCTCGGCATCGCATTTCGTGTGCACAACCATGGTGGGCAGTTCGAAAACATCTACATTCGAGCTACCAACGGACGCGCTGAAGACCAAATTCGAAGAAACCACGCCGTGCAGTATGAGTCGGTCCCTGACTTCCCCTGGTTTCGCCTGCGAAAAGAGAGCCCCGGCGTCTATGAGTCGTACACCGACCTTGAGGCAGGCGCATGGACCAAGATGAAGGTCGTGGTCTCCGGAACCAAGGCCCGGCTGTATATCAACGGAGCAGATCAGCCATGTCTGATCGTGAACGATCTGAAACTCGGCGATTCTCACGGCGCGGTCGCGCTTTGGGCGTACTGGAGCACTGACGCGTATTTTTCGAATGTCACGATCCACAACAATTGAAACCCCTTTTAGGTTACCGACTTCAGCGACTAGGCTTAAAGGAGCCCCACCGGAATGTTAAATGCCGCTCGTCAAGCTTCCCGGACGCTATTGGTGACCGCGCTCATCGCGACCGCCTGTTGGGGCCAAGCTGTTTCCGTGCCGATGAACCTCGACCAGTGGGTGATTGGAGAAAAGAACGAAAGGCTAAGCCCCGATAAGAAAGTCGAGAACAATGCCGCTGAATATCTCGGCCGCCAGGCGCTCCATTTGACCAAGGGCTTCGGCTACGTGCGTGGCCTCGCATTGCAGAACGGCACCATCGACGCCGACCTGGCCTTTGATCCCGAGGGCCCGTTCATCGGCCTCGCCTTCCGGGTTCAATCGGAAGACGAGTACGAACTTTTCTTTCTTCGCAGAGGCCTTTCCGGCAGGCTCGAGGCACTGCAGTACACGCCGGGCTTTCTCGGAGCCAATGCCTGGCAGATATACAACGTCCCCACTTACGCCGGACCCGGCGAATATCCTTACGACCAGTGGTTCCACGTTAGGGTCGTCGTCGCCGGTGTGGAGGCCAAGCTTTTTCTCAACAACGCCGCCGAACCGTCACTGGTGATTCCCGATCTCAAGCAGGGATACTCGACTGGCAGTATCGGGTTCTGGGGACAGCAAGGTGGCGGCTACATTTCAAACATCACCTACACGTCCGACAAGGCCACCTACCATGTTCCTCACAAAGACGACTATTTGCCCGGCACACTGACGGACTGGGAATTGTCGGAGATGTTCGATGCCGGAGAGGAAGACCCTGGACGGTATCCGGATATTCGCAGTTTGAAGTGGGAGAAGGTGAAAGCTGAGAACCCGGGCATGGTGGTGATCCAGCGCTACCGGCGCGATCCCAATGTGCTTCCTCCGGACGACCAACCCGGGGCACAGCCGGGTTCGCACAAACCTATCGATCGAGTGCCGGGATCGAAATTTGTCTTCGCCAGGACGACGATTCATTCGGACGCGCGCACGGTCCGCAAAATGAATCTCGGGTATAGCGATGAAGTGGTGGTCTATCTGAACGGCCAGGCGATTTACCAGGGGAACAACACCTATGGGTCGCGCGAGCCGGGCTTTCAGGGCTTGCTCAATCCCAACGGCGACGCCGTCTTCCTTCCGTTGAAGAAGGGCGACAACGAACTGGTGCTAGCGGTGACGGAGTTTTTCGGAGGGTGGGGGTTTATGTGCAGGGTGGGGGAGTGAAATGTCTCTGACGGCAGCTGACTGGCGCCCCGGGTCCTAACTCTCGTCGTCCGTCCGAACGGATTTCTCCAAGTGCCATACCAGCGACTTCGCTCCCCACGGATCCGGCAAAAGCCCGAAAGGAGGGCGGTCGTAGTATTCTTCAACTAGGTTGAGCAGAGTCCGCGTGGACTTCAATCCGTCACGAATGCTGTCAGCAGATACCGATGGAAGACCAGAGTTGTTGCTTCTAGAAGTTTTCAGATCGGTATGAGCCAGGCGTCGATTCCGCCACTCTCGTGCGAAGCCACACCGCCTCTTTACCCTATGCGCCTCCGCGCGCACCTTGGCGGAAAGAACGGAATCCGAAATGGCTCGTTCAAGCCCCATGACCGTGAGATTATGCCGAATCTCCATTTTGCCCTGCGTTCGCACTCTAGTCTCAGGTGGATCGGTCAGCCGACATAGATGCAACATGGCATCTTCAAACAGGCAACTTGCGAAGAAAATAAAAAAAGTTAGGGGCGGCTTGTTGCGCTCGGGCCCCTGCTCGAAGAGCTCTCGGAAGACGTCCCACTTATCGTACAGGCAATCAACCTCTTGCTGCAGATCATGGCACAGTGATCCCAACTCGGAGCTCATCACTCGAACGTATTCAGCCCGCACCTCCTCAGGGTACTGCTGCACCTTCCCTCCAGACCGTCAACCTTACCGTTCCACCGCCATCGCTACCGCATTGCCTCCGCCTAAGCACAGCGCGGCAATTCCGCGGTGCACGTCGCGGCGGATCATTTCATAGATCAGCGTCACCAGCACCCGCGCGCCGCTGGCCCCGATGGGGTGCCCGATGGCCACCGCGCCTCCGTTCACGTTGACCTTGTTGGGATCGAGGCCAAGCTCCCGCATCACCCCCAACGCCTGCACCGAGAAAGCCTCGTTCAGTTCGTAGAGGTCTACATCTTCATTCTTCCAGCCGGTCTTCTCCCAAATCTTCCTCACCGCCCCGACTGGCGCCATCATCACCCATTGCGGTTCGACACCGCTGGTGGCCTGCGCCACGATCCGAACCATCGGCTTTGCCCCGAGATCTTTGGCCCGCTTTGCGCTGGTTACCACAACTGCGGCGGCGCCATCATTCACGCCGGGAGCGTTGCCCGCCGTCACCGTCCCGTCTTTCTTGAATGCTGGCTTCAGTGAGCGGAGAACGTCAATCGTTGTGTCTTCGCGCGGCGATTCGTCCTTGTCGAAGATCACGGGCGGTTCGCCTTTCTTCCTGGCAGGCAGCTCAACCGGGACAATCTGCGACTTGAACCGGCATTCCTTGATGGCAGCGAGGGCCTTACGATGCGAGTTCACGGCAAACTGGTCCTGCTCCTCGCGCGTGATGCCGTACTTCTCGGCCACGTTCTCGCCGGTGATGCCCATGTGGTAGTTGTTGTAGATGTCCCAGAGTCCGTCGTTCACCATGGAATCGACGACCTGCGAATTGCCCAGGCGATATCCCTTGCGGGCCTGCGGCAGCAGATACGGGGCGTTGGTCATCGACTCCATTCCGCCGGCGACCACAATCGAACTGTTCTCCGTCTGGATGGCTTGCGCGGCCAGCGCCACGGATTTCAAGCCGGAACCGCAAACTTTGTTTATCGTCATGGCACCCACCTCGGGCGCCAGCCCGCCGAAGATTGCGGCTTGCCGTGCAGGATTCTGCCCCAGTCCCGCGGACACCACGTTGCCCATAATGCATTCGTCCACTTGTTTGGGATCAAGGTTGGCCCGCTTTACCGCTTCGCGAACCACCACCGCGCCCAGTTGCGGGGCAGTGAGATCCGATAGACTTCCCTGGAATTTTCCCACCGGCGTGCGACAACCGGAAATGATGACCACATCGTCGAAAGCAGCCATATGAGTGCTCCTGCGAGTATTTGCGACTTCAAATTATAGATGTGCCGGGCGGAAAAAAATTGAATTTATGCGGGAGCGTGCCGAGTTGTTGTGGCAGTGAGGGCAGTGAGGAGAGAAATCGCAGCACGCAATTCTACTTTGCCGCCGGCTGAAGAAATTTCGCTCAGCGCGGTATTCGCGGAAGCGACTGTGCGGGGAAATTTCCCCATTGCGACCGTCCGGTGACTTTGGTACGCGACTTGTGCGTCGCTGAAACCTCATTTTTCTCTTGACATCACTTTTCATTGACTCTAGATTTCAATCAGTCGTGACAGAAGACCGTTGCGAATCCATGAACAATGGAAAGGGAGAATAGCTCAATGGCAACCAAGAAGAAAGCAAAGAAGGCCGCCAAGAAGAAACACTAAGCGCCTTCAGCAAGAGCAAACAGGGGGACGCGAAAAGCGTCCCCTAAGTTTTTGTGCGCAAAACACGAGGAAGGTGCTTCTCGGTTACCGGACAGAGGCTGCGATAGGCGCACAAGCGACAGCTGGTGAAGCTGGGTTTGGGGTCAAATTTGCCAGCCGCAATGTCTGCCGCCACCTCTTCCACCTTTAACCTGGCTTCCTGGAGCTGCACCTCGCTGCGACTGGTGATCACCGAGCTGTTTTCTTCCAGGTTGTAGAACACCAGACGATCGGCACGGACCCCCCACTTCTCACGTGCCGCCAAAGCATAAATGGACAGCTGCAGGCTGTCGTCGGCATCCTCCTGCGACTTGGGCTTGCCGGTTTTGTAATCAGTGATCACCACGCCGCCGTTGGGCAGCTTGTCCATGCGGTCGATTCGCCCGACTACGATAGTCGGGCCGGTCTTTACCTCAAAGAATTCCTCGGTGCGCAGCACGTCCGGCACCGGGTTGCGGTGGCAGGCCGCCAGAAACTCTCTCAATTGTTCGACTCCCTGTTGCTGGTACAGGTCATGCTGATAGCGGTCCTGGATCTTCTCCTGGGCCAAGTCCTCATGAAAGAACTCAATCAACTCCTCCTCGACCATGGGCCGTCCCTGTTGGACCGAGTCATAGTAGGCCCGCAGGACTCGATGCATGGACGCGCCGTATTGCATTGCGGCGGGCACCTCTCCCGGAATCCTCCAATCACGGTCGAGCTTGAACTGGAGCGGGCAGGTTTCATACGTCTGCACCGCGCTGGCGCTCAAACGAGCGCTGAGATCGGTGGCAGCCGGCATGCCCACCCACGCTGTGATACCGGTGGGTGCCGGGCCGGCCTCGGCGAAGATTTCCGTCTGGAAACCCCGCGGCGGGCGCTGCTGCAAATAGCGGGTGAGACCTCGGTCCTTGAGGAGATCGCGCAAGTAACCAGGTGGCGTGGGGTCGGTCTTGCCTGTCCCCCGCTTAGCATAGATGGTCAGCGAATCCCGGGCCCGGGTCATGGCTACATAAAACAGCCTCCGCTCTTCCTGTTCGTACAACGTCTTGTCGTCTTGCTCCGACACCGAGTCCGGATCGCGCAGTTCGCGCGGAAATTCAACCAGAGATTCCTTGTAGGCCGCGGGAAAAGAGTTCGAATTGGCCCGTAGAATGAAGACATGATCGAACTCCAGGCCTTTCGCGGCATGGGCGGTCATCAATCGCACCGCATCTGTCTCGCTCGAGGGCAAGGGGATCGATCCGCCGGCCTCGCGAAAATAATCCAGATATTCGAGCAATTCCGCGATCTCCCCTCGCTTCACGATCGGCTTTTCCTGCCAATTGCCGGCAAACTCAAGGACTGCCGCGAGAGTCGGCGATTGGGGATCCAATCCGAATCGCCCGATGATAATTTCCAGGGCGGCGCGGGCTTTCGCGCCGCTCTTTGTAATCTGCTCTCGCACCTCCCGCAGAGCACCCAACACGGCCGCTCCACCTTCCAACTGAGCCAGAACGGATACCACGCCACCAACCTCCTGCTCCCTCGGCAGCGCGCGGATTCCTGCTCGCAATTTCGCCGGATCAATGTTGAACTGTGGCAGCGCAGCCACGCGTAGCAGGCTGGCATCGTCTGCCGAGGAAACCACCGCCGCCAAACCGGCGAACAAGTCTCGCACTTCGGCCGTGTCCATTACATCCATGTTCTCAATCGAGAAAGGCACCCCGCGGGCGAGCAATTCCTGCACCAGTTCGTCACGATGGGCATGCGAGCGGTAGAGGACCGCAATGTCCTTCCAGTGGCACCGCGAGCGCCGCCGATGCAGCTCAATCAGCGCCGCCACATCGGAGCATTCGAGGTCCCTTTCCTTGCCCCCGACAACCACCACCTCGACCGGGAGACCAGGCAAACTCTTGCCTTCCCGTGCTGCCTCCTCCTCGCGTGCCGAGACCAGCGGCGTGCGTTGGTAGTGGAGATCGAGGTCCCCAAAACCGGAAGCGATATCGGGATTTTTCACAATGAGAGCGTGGGCACATTTCAGAATCGGACTTGTTGACCGCCGGTTCTTGTCCAGCGCGAGCACTTTCGCTCCCGGAAAGCTGCGTTGGAAGAGCGCAAATGCCGCACTGGAAGCCCCACGAAAACGGTAGATCGCCTGGTCGGGATCGCCGACCGCGAACACATTGCGCTCTTCTGCGCCTAAAGCGCGGAGGACCTTCACCTGGGCGAAGTTGGCATCCTGAAATTCGTCCACCAGGATGAAGCGGGCGTGGGCACGCTCCCTCGCCAGCAACTCAGGATTTGCCTGCAGCAAGGTGTGGGCGCGGCTGATCATGTGGCCGAAGGTGCCCAGGCTTTCCTCACTAAGCATCTCTTCCACCAGGCCGAAGACGCGTGCGATCTCCCGGCAGCGTCCCAGGACTTCTTCGTCGGTCAAGTCAGCTGCGTCTTTGGACTTGGCAACCCGCGGAATAGGTAACTCCCCGCGCTCCAGCCCCTGAACATATTCCGCGTATTTCTCCGGCCCCACCAGCTCGTCGTGACAACGGCGCATGAAGTCGAGAAGATCGTGCAGGAACTTGCCAACATTGGCCGGAATAATGAAATGTTTCAGCCCCAACTCACGGATTCGCTTGCGTAGATAGATCCAGAGGTCGAAATCATCGAGCACTCCGAATTTCCTTCCGTTGCGAATCAGCAGGTTGTTGCAGTAAGCATGGAAGGTCTCGATCCGTGGGCTGGCGAGCTTACTTCCGGCTTCGGCCTGAACACGCTCACGCATCTCCCTGGCGGCATTGTCGGTGTAGGTGAGGGCAAGGATTTCGTCGGGGCGAGCATGGCCTTCGCGAATCAGTCGGGCAATCCGCCGCGTCAGGACTGTCGTCTTGCCAGTCCCGGCCCCGGCGACGACCAGCAATGGGCCCTGCACATGTTCGATGGCTTCGCGCTGGCGAGCGTCGGGCTCGAAGTCGCGGTGAGCGGGGATGCTCCTGGAGGAGACCACTGGGCAGGAGGATATCAGAGAAGCTGCACATGTGGTTCTTTCAACGCAGAGGTCGCAGAGAACACAGAGGGCTTGAGTCCCCCCGAATTGCTATAACTCGGCCAGGACGACGGCCATGGCTGCAATCGCTGCGGTCTCTGCCCGGAGGATGGTACCTCCGAGGGATGCTGACCGCCATCCGGCCATGCGGAAGGAGCTTAGTTCGGCCTCTGTCCAGCCGCCTTCCGGGCCGACGTCAAGAACGACATCGCCATTCACGAACGCCAGTACATCCTTCAACATCGATTCTGGCTCGGACTCTGACAAAACGATGCGCGCGTTCCCGGGCAAGGCAACCGCTTCCTTGAACTTCATCGGTTGAGAGACCTCAGGCGG
>JAIQFW010000160.1 GCA_020073105.1 Terriglobia bacterium | reverse complement strand
CTGGGGGCCGGCGCAGATCGTATCGGGGCCGGTGCTGGCGGTTCCGTACGAACTTGAATTAGTCTGCGTGGTCGATGGCTGGATAGATGGGTCCCGAGAAATTCTAGGCGAGATGCACAGGCAATATCCCCAGGTGCAAGTGCTGTTGCAACCGCGCAATCTGGGCAAGGGGGCGGCGCTGCGACGGGGAATCGAAAAGGCCAGCGGCGATTTCGTCATTATCCAGGATGCCGACTTGGAATACGATCCGGCAGATTATCATGCACTGCTTGATCCGCTGATGCACGGGAAAGCCGATGTGGTCTATGGTTCGCGCTTCTTGGGTGGGGCTCCACACCGTGTGCTCTACTTCTGGCATTCCGTAGGCAATAAATTGCTCACGTTGCTTTCCAACTGCCTTACCAATATCAATCTGACCGACGTGGAAACCTGCTATAAAGTTTTCCGCCGCGATGTGATCCAATCGATCCCGATCGAAGAGGATCGCTTCGGGTTCGAACCCGAGATTACAGTCAAAGTCGCCAAGCGTCGCCTGCGCATTTACGAGGTAGGCATCAGCTACTCGGGGCGCACCTACGAAGAGGGGAAGAAGATTGGCTGGAGGGACGGCCTGCGGGCGGTGTGGTGTTTGTTCAAGTACTCGGTGAAAGAAGGTTCTGTCCGAAAGCAATTCCCAGTTCCTTGCGCGCCGCTGCCAGCATCATCGGGAGAACCGGCACGCAACCCTCACCCCTAGCGAGATCGTCGGGGGGAGAAACAAGCTGCAGATCACCAGGGACTTTTGTCGCAAAGATTTGCACATTGTCGATAGGGTTACAAGGCTTTCCGAGGGGCGCTTCATAAGCTTTGTGTTCACAAGCAGTTAAGCTTGGCTGACCCGGCTGCTGACGGAATTCGAATTGCAGTCCGTTTCCCTGCAGTGTTCTGTCTTACTTGAATTTTGTTAGGCACTGGATGGCATAGTACTCTGACAGAGCAACGCGCAGGGACTTTCACCTTCCCTTCTGAGATCTGCACGTGCTGAGCTTCCGTTTCAGTCTGGAAAAGCAGCCAGGCAAGGACAGTTACAGAAAGAACATCATGAACCTGGGAGGTTCACGGATTTGACCGCTTCGAGCAGCCACCTTATTCCGCCACACGGCGGAGAACTTGTTGATCTTGTCGCCCAACCCGAACGAATCAGCGAATTGAAGGCCCATTCGAAAGAATGGCCGTCGTGGGACCTGACTGCGCGTCAGATCTGTGACCTTGAGTTGTTGTTGAGCGGCGGGTTTTCACCGCTTAACGGATTCATGGCCCGCGCGGATTACGAGGGCGTCTGCCATAACATGCGCCTAAAGAGCGGCGTGCTTTGGCCGATGCCCATCACGCTGGACGTCAAGGAGGATTTCGCCAAGACCTTGAAGCCGGGCAGCAGCAAGGTTGCGTTGCGCGATCCCGAAGGCGTGATGCTGGCCGTCCTGCACGTCGAAGAGGTCTGGCAGCCCGACCGCAAAGCCGAAGCGGAATCGGTATTCAAGAGCACGAGCGCCGCCCACCCAGGAGTTGGTTACTTGTTGAATCAAGCCAACCCCTGGTACGTCGGGGGCCGGCTGGAAGGCACACAATTGCCCTCCCACTATGACTTCCGCAGCTTGAGATTGACTCCTGCAGAACTGCGCGCGGAATTCTCACGCCGGGCGTGGCGGCGCGTGGTCGCGTTTCAGACTCGTAATCCCATGCATCGCGCCCACGTGGAGCTGACGTTTCGCGCGGCCAAACAGGTCGAAGCCAATCTGCTGATTCATCCATCAGTGGGCATGACCAAGCCCGGCGACGTGGATTATTTCACCCGCGTGCGCTGCTACCAGCTTCTGCTGTCCAAGTTTCCCGCGGGGACGGTCGAGCTTTCTCTGCTGCCGCTGGCCATGCGCATGGGTGGACCGCGCGAAGCTATCTGGCATGCGCTCATTCGCAAGAACCATGGCGTGACCCATTTTGTTGTGGGCCGCGACCACGCCGGCCCGGGCAACGATACCAATGGAAAACCCTTCTACGGCCCCTACGAAGCCCAGGAGTTGTTCAAGAAGCACGAGGCTGACATCGGCGTGACCATGGTCCCGTTCAACATGATGGTTTACTTGGAAGATCAGGACCAATATGTCCCCGACAATGAGGTGCCGAACGGCTCGCGCGTGCTGAACATTTCCGGCACCGAACTCCGGAAGCGCCTCAACGAAGGGCGCGAGATTCCCGCCTGGTTTACCTATCCGGAAGTCGTGCATGAACTTCGACGCAGCTTCCCGCCCCGGCACAAACAAGGACTGACGATCTTCTTTACCGGGCTGTCCGGCTCCGGCAAATCCACCATTGCCAATGTCCTGATGACCAAGTTCCTGGAAACGGGCGGCCGGCCGGTCACCTTGCTGGATGGTGACCTGGTGCGCAAACACCTCTCCTCGGAACTGGGATTCTCCAAGGAGCATCGCGATATCAATATCCGTCGCATTGGCTATGTGGCCTCGGAAATCACCAAGAACGGCGGCATTGCCATCTGCGCTCCCATCGCGCCTTACGATGCCACCCGCAAGCACGTCCGCAGCATGGTCGAATCCGGCGGTGGCTTCATTTTGGTGCACGTGGCCACTCCCGTGGAGACCTGCGAGCAACGTGACCGTAAGGGACTCTATGCCAAGGCGCGTGCAGGAATCCTTAAGGAGTTTACAGGCATCTCTGATCCTTACGAGGAACCCAAGGATGCGGAAGTGGTGATCAACACGACCGACCTGACACCGGAGGAAGCCGCGCAGGAGATCATTCTGCATCTGGAGCGCGAAGGCTTCATCGGGGTCAACGGCGACCAAGGTTGATCGCAAACACTCTCGGCTTGCGCTGTAACCGATGCTTATGCTGATTTTGGCGAAGATTCTGATCGGCTTTGTAGTCGGCACTCTCATTGGCATGACGGGGGTGGGCGGAGGCGTTTTGCTCCTGCCAGTTCTGATCTTCGGCCTAAGAGTACCGCCGATCATCGCGGTGGGATCGGATGCGCTGTTCAATTTCATCACCAAGATCGGTTCGAGCTACGTCCATTTGACCAAAGGAACCGTCCGCCGCAAGGTCGTGTTCAGCCTGGCTGCGGGAAGCATCCCGGGCTCGATTATGGGCGTGAGCTTGCTCGGCCATCTGCGCACCGTCTACGGAGGTGGTGTCAACACGTTCATCACCACGGCAGTGGGAATTCTATTGATCTGTGTTCCCACACTGCTGTTGTTCCAAACCCAGATTGAGGAACATGTCGCTCACCGCCCACCCACCATGAAGTCTTTGGCTGGCATGTCCGCCATTGGGCTGCTGGCGGGCTTTTTGGTGGGCATGACGTCGGTCGGCTCCGGCAGCATCATCATGATGCTGCTCCTCCTTTTCTATAGTTTCCCCCCCAAAGTGATGGTGGGTACCGACATCGTCCACGCTGTGGTGCTAACGGGAGTAACCAGTTTGCTGCACTACCGGTTGGGAAACATCGATCCGATTCTGGTAGCCTCTTTGTTAATTGGTTCCATTCCCGGCGGCCTGTTGGGATCTCACCTGAGTACGCGCGTTCCCGTACCCTGGTTAAGACGGATTCTTTGTGCCGTGCTGCTGGCGACCGGGGCCAGGATGCTGTTTGCTTGATCGTCAAGAATCCATTCATGACCAGACCATCCCACGCCGAAACTCTGCAGCGCATCCACTCTGCCTTGGAAGCTGCCCGTGAAGTCTTGAGTCGTTTTACAGCCGGAGCCATTGCTACGGAATACAAGATTGGGCACGATCCGGTTACCGAAGCGGACCGCTCCGTAGATGCTGTTCTTCGCAAAGAACTGCTGCGCGACGGAGAAGGCTGGCTCTCGGAAGAGAGCGTAGATGATTTCACCCGACTCAAGAAAAGCCGTGTCTGGGTCGTCGATCCTCTGGACGGTACCCGCGAGTTCGTCGCAGGCATTCCGGAATTTTGTGTTTCCGTGGCGATGGTCGAAGATGGCCGCCCGGTCGCGGGTGGAATTTGCAATCCGGCAACCAACGAACTTTTTCTGGGATCACTCGAATCAGGCATCACCTACAACGGGAAGCCCGCCAAACCCAGCCAGCGTGCCAGCCTGAATGGGGCGCTGATTCTAGCCAGCCGCAGCGAAGTGAAGCGCGGAGAGTGGAAGCAGTTTGAGGGCGCGGGATTCAAGATTCGGCCGATGGGTTCGGTGGCTTATAAGCTGGCCCTGGTCTCGGCGGGACTCGCGGATGTGACCTTCACGTTGACCCCCAAGAATGAATGGGACGTGGCGGCGGGCGTTGCCCTGGTCGAGAGCGCCGGAGGATTTGTCACCACTCTCGACGGCAGTCCCCTGCGCTGCAACAATCGCGATCCCCTGCTCAAGGGATTGATCGCGTGTGGCCCCGCGCTGTCCGGGGAATTGTTAGCACGCCTCAACATCCAGCCCGTGGGCCAGTCCAGCGGAGTTTAAGACACAGCGAAGTTTGAAGGCGATGTAGACGCAGATATCCTCGCACGTGCGGATAGAGCAGTGGAGGACTGGTGTCTCGCCCGTCCCACCATCAACGCCACTGATCTTTGCCGCCTACATCGCGCTGCAGACTGCTTTCACTTCCGTGTACTGCTCTAACACCTCGTGGCCCATTTCCCTCCCCCAGCCCGACTGCTTGTATCCGCCGAAGGGCAGTGCCGCATCAAAGATGTTGTAGCAGTTGATCCACACCGTCCCGGCGCGCAACTCGGCGGCCAGACGGTTGGCCTTCTTGATGTCGTTGGTCCAGATGCCGGCTGCGAGCCCATAGCTGGAGTCGTTGGCCCGCGTGATCATCTCACTCGGATCTTCGAACGGAATAGCGGTCACCACCGGTCCGAAGATCTCTTCCTGCACGACCTTCATGTTCTGCTTGGTGTTGACCAGCACGGTCGGCTTCACAAAGTAGCCCTTGTCGCCGATTTTGCTGCCGCCCACCACCGCTTTTGCGCCTTCGGAGAATCCCGACTCCAGGTATCCGCACACCCGGTCGAGTTGCTCCTTGGAGACCAGCGGGCCCATTTCCGTGTCGGGATCGAAGCCCGAGCCGACTTTGATCTTCGAGGCCTTCTCCGCCACGCCGTCCACCACCTTGTCGAAGATCTTCTTCTCAACGAACAGCCGCGATCCGGCGCAGCAGCACTGTCCGTGGTTGAAGAAGATGGCGCTGGCTGCGCCTTCAATCGCCGCGTCCAAGTCCACATCGGCGAAGACCACGTTGGGCGACTTGCCCCCCAGTTCGAGCGAAACTTTCTTCAGGTTCCCCGCGGCCGCCTTCAGTATCAGCTTGCCGACTTCGGTGGAGCCTGTGAACGCAACTTTGTCCACGCCAGGATGCGCCGCCAACGCGGCACCCGCAGTCTCTCCGTATCCAGGGACAATGTTGACCACGCCGTCGGGAATGCCCGCTTCCTGAATCAACTCGCCTAACCGAAGTGCGGTGAGCGGCGTCTGCTCGGCTGGTTTTAGGACGACGGTGTTTCCCGTGGCCAGCGCCGGTCCCAGTTTCCATGCTGCCATGAGCAGGGGGAAGTTCCAGGGAATGATCTGACCCACCACTCCGATCGGCTCACGCAACGTGTACGCCAGGAACCGGGCTCCGGGCGCGTAGGGCACGGAAATCGGAATGGTGTTGCCTTCGATCTTGGTCGCCCAGCCTGCCATGTAGCGCAACAGGTCGGCCGCAAGCGGGACATCGGCGACGCGGGCCACAGTGAGCGGTTTGCCGTTATCGAGGCTCTCCAGTTCGGCAAACTCTTCCAGGTTGTCTTCCAGCAAGTCCGCCAGCTTCCAGATCATGCGGCCACGTTCCGAGGGCGTCAGCTTGCGCCACGGCCCTTTCTCAAACGCATTGCGGGCGGCGGTCACCGCGCGATCAATGTCTTCGCGGTCGCCCTCGGCAACCTGCGCCATAACCTCTCCGGTCGCCGGGTTGTAGGTCGGGAACGTCTTCCCCGATGCAGCGTCGACCCACTTACCATTGATCAGCATTTTGTGTTTGCGGGTTACAAAACTTGTGACTCTTGCTTCCGGCGGAACGATCTTTAGAGCTGTTGCCATAGCTTTGTCCTCCTTGCGTAATGAAAACCAGCAAAGGTCTGAGGTGAACTGCGAGACGCAGCGCTCACGAACTAGAGCGAATAAGGGTGAGGCGCCCCACTCAGTCGCAGTTGCAAATTGTAGCTCTTTTTGGCGCCGGCAGGGGCCGATAATTAAGGCCCGTTTCCGTCCCCGGCGGTGTGCCGGGTCGTGGGCCATCCCCTCATGCTATTGTCTTAATCTCCGGCTCTTATGTCACGAGCGAAGACAAATTCATCCCGCCGTAACTGGGTCAGCCTGGTTCCCTACGGGTTGAACCAACAGCATCCCAACGCCTACACCGATATCCTGAGCACGGCCTGGGAGAACCGCGACAACCTGGGTTACGCATGGCGCATTCTCAACGATGGCTGTTGCGATGGCTGTTCCCTCGGCACTACAGGGATGCACGACTGGACGATGAAGGGAACTCATCTTTGCGCGGTGCGTTTGCAACTGCTCCGTCTGAACACCATGCCGGCCATGGACTGGCGCCTGCTGGAGGACGTAGCCCCTCTGCGGAAGAAGAGTGAGAAGCAACTGCGCAAGCTGGGACGCCTCGCCGCCCCCATGATCCGCCGAAAAGGTGACAAAGGGTTCCGCCGTGTGTCGTGGGAAGAAGCCATCGCCACGGTAGCGCGAGGACTGCAGAACACCGATCCCCGCCGGTTGGCTTGGTATATCACCTCGCGCGGGTTGACTAACGAAGCCTACTACGCCCACCAGAAGGTCGCGCGCTTCATCGGCACCAACCACGTTGATACCAGCGCGCGGATCTGCCATGCACCCAGCACCTCGGCGTTGAGCGCGACGGTGGGATGCGCAGCAACAACCTGCTCCTACACTGATTGGATCGGCGCCGACCTCATCGTGTTCGTGGGCTCCAACGTCGCCAACAATCAGCCGGTCACCACCAAGTATCTGTACTACGCCAAGAAAGCCGGTACGAAGGTGTTCGTCGTCAATCCGTACTTCGAACCGGGACTGGAGCGCTACTGGGTACCATCGGTCGTGCGGAGTGCTCTGTTCGGCACGCGCATCACCGACGATTTCTTTCAGATCCACGCGGGCGGCGACATCCCTTTCTTCTATGGCGTGATCAAGCATCTGATCGAGAACGGCTGGGTGGATCGTGACTTCATTGCCCAGCGCACTGCGGGCTGGAGTGACCTGCAAGGCAAGGTCAACCAGCTTTCCTGGGAGGAACTGGAACGCGGTTCTGGCCTGTCCCGCGCAGACATGTTGCGTTTCGCTGAGGCATTTGGCAAGGCCCGGCACGCGATTGTGGTCTGGAGCATGGGCATCACTCAGCATCGCTATGGCAGCGACAATGTTCGCGCCTTGGTCAATCTGCAGCTTTGCAAAGGGAACATTGGCAGGCCGCACACCGGCCTGATGCCGATTCGCGGCCACAGTGGAGTCCAAGGGGGCGCGGAGATGGGCGCCCAGCCCGGGTCGTACGTGATGGGCTTCCCCGCTACCGCGGAGACTGCCAAACAGTTCGCCACGTCAACGATGTGGAACTTCGAGCCGCCTTCCTGGAAGGGTCTGAGCGCAAGCCACATGGTATTGGCGGCGGGGCGTGGTGAGATCGATGCCCTCTGGCAGAGTGGAGGGAACTTCAAACACACTATGCCCGAGCCTGAGCTGGTGGAACGCGCACTGGGCGGAATCAAGCTGCGCATTCACCAGGACATCGTTGCCAATCCGACCATGCTCGTGAATCCCGCCGACACCGTCGTCCTTCTCCCCTCCCGCACTCGTTACGAGCAGCGGGGCGGCGGAACCGAAACCAGCACCGAGCGCCGGGTCATCTACAGCCCGGAAATTCCCGGCCCACGCTTTCCGGAAACCAAGGATGAATGGGAAATTCCGGTGCTGGTCGCGCACGCCCTGAATTCCGAGCTGACGAAAAGTCTCTTTCCCTGGGGGGACACGCAAGACATTCGCAACGAAATCGACCGCGTCTGCCCGACCTACAAGGGGATTGCAAAGCTCAACAAGAAGGGCGACAGCATCCAGTATGGCGGGCGTCACCTGCTGGCTGATCGCTGCTCTACTCCCGACGGCAAGGCCCATTTCACCGCGGTCGAACTGCCGGAAGAAAAGGTTCCCGCCGGCCGGTTCCTTTTGTCCACCCGCCGGGGAAAACAATTCAACAGCATCATCAATGCCCAGATCGATCCCGTCACCGGCGCCCGCCGTGATGACATTCTCATGTCCACCGACGATGCCGCCAGGCTCGGCCTGCACAACGGGGACGCCATTACGCTGCGCAACGAACTCGGCGAATTTCGTGGCCGGGTAAAAGTGGACCGCATCAAACCCGGCTGCCTGCAAGCCCACTGGCCGGAGGTGAACGTACTGATTCCCGCCGGGCGACTGGACGAGAGCGGAATCCCAGACTACAACGCCACGGTGGAAGTGGTCGGAGGAAGGCGTCTAGCCGGGGTAGAAACGCCAACTGAGGCTCTCGCCTAGGGCGGCCGCGGACGGCGATCTCGGGATCCCTCCCGTTGGCTGCTCGTTCTGGATTCGCTCACCGCTTCGATCGAGCCAAGAATGGGTTCAACCACCGCAACTTTTGTGGCGGATAGCGGGTTCATACAGGATGACGAGTCTTGTTCAATGCGGACTGAACATCTTTACTTGCGTTCGTGCCGGGTTCATGATTAGGTTAGGTCTTTTTGCTGTGGAAGCTATTGAAATGGCTGTTGTTGGAGTGAAGGGTCGTAGGGTCGGGTGGGCAACCAACTCCGCTCAGTTCGGTTACATCCAAATTCCTAAGTACCTCCTCGGAGAAAAACTGTGAAGAAGTCAACCTTGGCCGCCGTCGCCTTCTTATTCTGTTTCCTTGTGGCTTCTGCTTCCGGACAGCAGTTAGACGCTGCGTTTGGTGTCAGCACGCTTTCCGCGCCCACGGGCACGACTTCCGGAGGATTGTTTTTCCCCTCCCAAGGCGGCGCCGCCTATCCCGGCTTCAGCGCCGACTTCTTGCTCCGGCATCGCATCGGCGTCGAAGGCGAGATGTTCTGGAGAGCCAGTCAGGGACTCTATGGCGGATACCAGCCCTACCGCCCGATTTTCTACTCGTTCAACGCCATCTGGGTGCCGCGGATTACCAAGAATATTTCAGCTGAGGTGTTAGGTGGCATCGGCGGGGAAGACATCAGGTTCTACGGAATTCTTAATTGCAACAACTTCCTCGGCTGTACGACCTATGCCAGCAGTAACCATTTTATGGGTGACTTCGGCGGCGGGATTCGTGCCTACTTCTGGCACAGCGCGTTCATCCGCCCTGAAGCCCGGATCTACCTGATCAACAACAACGTGGAATTCAGCTCCGGCCATGCGGTACGCTACGGGGTATCGTTGGGCTACAGCTTCGGCGGACACTGAGGGAGCAATCGACCCACTCGGCACGCACAGGCGAGGCCGCGCCCGGACTTCACTTTACTTCGAAATTTCTGGGGTCGAGGCCCATGTTGTTCGTGATCTCGTTGGTCTTCAGGTCCCAGGCTGAAATCGTCGTATTCCCATCCGGCAACTCTCGCGTGAAGTGAAGTACCCAATGCGTCGGCAGGGTCAATCCATCTGCGGTTTGAAAGTCGCTGAAATCCTCTTCCAGCATGGAGCGCTCGGGCATGAGCTTGGAGCTCTTGGTGATGTCAGCACCCACATTGTTGGCAACCGAGGTGGAGTACTCTGTTCTGACGTGGCGGAAGGTCTCTTGATCAAAATACAGCATTATCTTGGCTTCACAGTGTTTGCGAGGCTCGTAGCGCAGCTGGTACGCCGGGCGTCCCTCAACTTTCTTCGTCCCCTCCAGGGTTAGTTTCGCCTTACGGCCTGCCAGATCCAGCAGGGGCCAGGCCGTGGTGAGAACGCCTCCCAGCAGGCCATCCCGGAGGATGACGTCCTGGGTCGCCACGAACGAGCCAAAAGGCGACCGGCTCTTGCTGATAGTGGCGAAGGCCACGCCGATGGCGTCCCCGTTGAACACCAGGTTCTCCCCCCGGTAGTCAGTTTGCAGAAACTTCATCATGAAGCGCAGCTTGTGGCCTTCGCTGACCAGGCCGGTCTTGCCCTCCGTTTGCCCGCCACCGCCCGCCACCCCAACCACGATCTTGTAGGTTGCGGTACCCTGGGCCACCCGGTCCTTCGCTGCCGCGCGCACCGTAGAAGAACCGATTGCATCCAGGTGCCGGGCGACGATTTCTTCGGGCTTCAGAGAAGAATCTCCGGCAAACGATGGGGTGTTTGCCAGCGCCCAGAAAATCGCCAGAGC
>JAIQFW010000159.1 GCA_020073105.1 Terriglobia bacterium | reverse complement strand
CATGCAGTTGCTGACCACGCGCGGCTATGCCGTGCTGCTGCCCGATGCTCCCGAACGCATCGGCACACCCATGAAGGACCTGGCCAAGGCCGTACTCCCGGGCGTGAATCGGGCGGTCGAGTTGGGGATCGCGGACCCGGACCGGCTCGGCGTGATGGGTCACAGCAAGGGCGGCTATGGCACTCTCGGCTTACTGGTCCAATCCGATCGTTTCAAGGCCGCTGTGGCGATCGATGGATTTGGGGACCTGGTCGCCGACTACGGATACCTCGATAACAGCGGAGCAGCCTGGGGGACGTGGGCGGAGCATATGATCGGGGGCACGCCTTGGCAGTATCGTGACCGGTATATCGAGAATTCCCCGGTCTTCTATCTCGACCGAATGGAAACTCCCCTCCTGCTCGTCCATGGCGCCCGCGATGACAGCGTGCCGTCTTTTCTTGCGGATGAGATATTCGTCGGCTTGCGCAGGTTGGGAAAACAGGTCGAGTATGCGAAATACGAAGGCGAAAACCATTCGCCGAATGAGTGGCGCTATCCGAACCAAGTGGATTTTTGCAATCGCTTGATCGCTTGGTTCGACAAATATCTGAACCCGGCAAGGCGGTGAGGCCTGCAACGCCTCCGGAATGCCGATCAGCTCACAAGTTGTCATCCGAGCTGGCCTGGAAGGTCGGGTTCAATAGATTGTTGGTGTCATCGCTGCCTTCGACAGTTACCTCCTGCTAGCCCGTTACACGTCCATGTGATTGACCGATATGCGATACCGCGTCGGCCTAATTGTTATGCCCTGTGGATGGTCGATCTGGTTGTCGCCGCTGGCTGAAGCAGCAAGCACCCACCCAGTCGTGCTTCCATCCGAATCCCTCACCCTCAGGCCGAGGTCCGCAAAAATGCTCCCCAGCCATGACCGGTGGTGCCAAGGCCGGGATAGACGAGTCCGGTTGTCGAAACATCGAGGACCGACTATTCGGCATTGCTCGCGGCATTTCGGCTCTTGAAAGAAGGAAGATAGAATCGTCCCTAAAGGGAGCATCGACTATGTTGTCACAAAGACTAATTCCAGTCGTTGAATACGTCCGGATGTCAACCGAAGACCAAAAGTACTCCATTCCAAATCAGCAGGCTGCCATTCGAAAGTATGCTGCCCAGCACGGTTTCTCAATTTCCAGAACCTACGCCGATCCGGGAAAAAGCGGAGTGCTGATCAAGCACCGCGAGGGTCTTAGCAAGCTCTTGCAGGATGTCGTTGCCGGGAAGTGCGACTATCAGGCGATCCTTGCCTATGACGTGAGCCGCTGGGGCAGGTTTCAGAACCCTGACGAGGCTGCGCATTACGAATTCATTTGTTCAAATGCCGGCATTCCTGTTCATTACTGTGCGGAACAGTTCTCCAATGATGGAAGCATCCAAAGTTCGTTGATGAAGGCCATCAAGCGGACTATGGCAGGAGAATTTAGCCGCGAACTAGGTATCAAGGTGTTTGATGGATTAAGTCGTTTAGTCGCGGAAGGTTACTACGCAGGGGGAGTTGTGCCTTATGGTTTAGGCAGGATGATGATTTCTGCCTCCGGGCAGAAGAAAGGAATTCTGAAAGCCGGAGAACGGAAGAACCTCAAAACGGACAAAGTTATCCTCATTCGCGGTCTGAGAAGAGAGATTGACTGTGTCCGACGCATTTTCTCAATGTCCGCCAAGAACGGTTGGACTTGCAGTCATATTGCAGCCGAACTCAACTCGAATCACATCACTTACCGGGGAGGAAGAAATTGGGACTGTGACAGAGTCCTAAGAATACTTCGTGATCCGCGATATATGGGAGTCAATGTATGGGCGCGCAAGACTCGAAAGCTATCTGGGAGGACCATTAGGCAGCCCAGGACGTTTTGGATCACCGGGAAGGTTCGATTTAAGCCAATAATCGATGGGGGCACCTTCGCGGCTGCGCAGAGGACGCTGAAGAACTCCAGAACCGCGCCTGCCTCGCCCGAAGCGATGCTCGCGGCCCTTAAGCGACTACTGGCAAAAAAGGGACAGTTGACCGCCGGTATGATCGATAAGAGCAGGGCTCTATGCGGGAGTGGTACCTACTTTCGACGTTTCGGTTCTCTTCTCAGAGCTTATGAACTGGCCGGTTTCAAGCCTTCATCGAGTCGCGTCGAAGGCACCGGACACAGCTGCCGTACTAGGAGTCTGCGTGAGACTATCCTTCGTGAGATCCAGCAGCTTTTCCCTAACGAGGTTCGCATTTCGTGCTTGGACAGAAGACACAAACGGTACATTGAGGTTGACCGAGGACTCCCCGTTTCACTTCTGCTTTGCGGAAGGCATAGTCGCCAGCTTTGGAAGGACAAATCCGCTTGGCTGTTGCGCATATCGCCTCGCGAAAAGGAGACTATCGCCCTAATATGCCTTTTGGATTCGAAATGGGGAAAAGTGGTGCGTTATCAATTGGTGCCACCACTGAGGGAGTCGATCAGACAACATCACACGATCTACAGCAACGATGCGCTGCTCACCCGCTTCGGAGAGAAGCTAAAGGACGATCTCAGTGATTTCTGTGAGGTCGTCCGACGCCTTGCGCTCAGGACGGACGGTATGGCCACAGTCTCGGCACACGAACCGCCTGTCTCTATATGCGACCATCGGCCTAAAGTCTAGCCCGGCCAAGCAATAAGGGCAGCGGACAACGAAGACGGTATCAGGTTGCTTCGCCTTCCCGTCTTACTACCTTGCCGATGGTGTCATGCGTACATCCGGAGAGGGCGGTTTTTGTTACGAAGACAGAACCAGCATCTGCCGAGAACGCCGAAGACACTCGCGGCATATACAGAGATATGTCGGATTACCGGGACGCTGGGTATGCGCACAGTGTCGGCAGACGAACCGACCATCCTTGTATCCGGTCATCTCTGCAAAATCAAAGCCGACAAAACAGTACGGACAATAGAAAACCAAGACCGTGTCGGTTACGCCCATACAATCGTGACGCTGAATTGTTGCGTTCCCTTCCAACGTGGGAGGTAGCAATAACAATGCCGTCGTCGATTGCACGGTTTGTGCTTAGGAATCAGAGCCGACCGAAGCCCGGAATCGGTACCCAGGGTTGTTAGTCTGACTAGATGTCGGCAAGCTGCCGACCCATCGGCACTCTCCTCATAGGGAGTATGATCGGCGTCTAGTGTTAGTCCGCATGCTCGAATTAAGGGCCTCCAATGAAAAACGTGTGTATGCGAAGCCTACCTGCACCGCCCGCACCGCTCAAGCTCGGCCCTACTCCGGCTGCCCAGTATGTCCGTATGTCTGACGACGGCCAACAATTCTCAATCGCGAACCAGAAAGCAGCTATCGAGGAATATGCGAAGCAGCATAATTTTGTCGTAGTTCGCACCTACGAAGATGCGGGAAAAAGCGGCTTGGCATTGAAGCGTCGGAAAGGACTTTGTGACCTCATAGAAGATGTCGTGAGCGGCAAGCCCGAATACAAAGCTATCCTCGTTTACGATGTCAGCCGATGGGGTCGCTTCCAAAATAATGACGAAGCCGCTCACTACGAATTCATGTGTACCAGTGCAAGCATCCCTCTCCACTATTGCGCGGAGCAGTTTGCAAACGATGACACACCCGCAAGTGCAATTCTGAAGGCCTTGAAGAGAAGTATGGCGGCAGAGTTCAGCCGTGAACTCGCAGAAAAGGTCTTCCGAGGCAAAACTAGGCTCGTCCAGCTTGGATTCTGGGTCGGAGGAATGGCTGGGTACGGACTCAGTCGCATGATGATCTCCGCCGCTGGGAAACCTAAACAGAAAATGAAGTTCGGCGAGCACAAAAGCCTCACCACCGACCGCGTAATCTTGATTCCCGGCCCCAGATGGGAAGTCGAAACTGTTCGCAAGATGTTCCGAATGGCCTTGGACGGGCTCGGATGCACAGCAATTGCCCGTGAACTGAGTCGGCAAGGGCTCAAGTGCTATGGCAAGCCGTGGGCGCACAGACAGGTGATGTTGATGCTGACGAACCCTAAGTACGCCGGATGTAACGTCTGGAATCGAACCTCTCAGAGGTTAGGAAGCAAAGTACGTCGCACCCAACAAAAGGACTGGATCATGAAGCCGGATGTCTTCACCCCGATTGTTGACCACGAGACGTTTGATAGCGTTCAGGTATTGCTCCAAAGAAAAGCCATCGCGCCCTTCTGGTCGGACGAAGAAATTGTGAAATGTCTCAGAAGACTACTGCTTAAGAAGGGGAAACTTTCGGAGAGGCTCATCTCAGAAACACGCGGCATGCCTGCAATTGGTACTATCCATCGCCATTTGGGTTCATACGAACAGATATACAAGAGGGTCGGTTTTGAATACAGACAGCTAGACATCTTCCGGGGTCAACAGCAAGAACGTTCAATGCAACTCCGTAGAGCAATCGTTAAACAACTCACGGAGATGTTTCCTGAAAGCGTGACTGTACAGGTAGGCGGAGGTGGTAGGTCTATCTTGCGCATCGACGACCGTTTTCTGGTTTCTTTGCTACTGTGCCGAACCAAGCGAAGGAAAAAACAGAAACCGCATTGGGTCGTGGAACCCAATGCTGCGGAACGCGAGTACGTGACTGACCTGATCCCCTCTTTCCGGACGAAGCTGAGTATGATTTCGGTTCTCAGTGATTCTGCAATCCACCTGCGATCCGTTTGCCGGTCTAGCGACTACTTTCATGTACTTCGGTGCCATCCGTGGCCTTGCATGTTGTTGAATTTACGCTTTCAGGCGGATTCGAATCCCTCCCTCTCCGCCAGAAATTCAAGCACTTGCGGCTCAACAAATCACTTCGCAAATCAGTTAGGCCCGTGTCAGCGCCAAGCGAACAACTTTCTCGTGTGCCTGTCGCATCTCCGCCGATGCTGCGGTACCGTACACATTCATCGTGGTTCTGATGTCAGTGTGCCGCATGAGCCGTTGCTGGACACCCACAGGTGTGCCAACTGCGTCCAGCCACGACCGGTGCGTATGACGGAAGGTATGCGAACTGATGTGACCGATGCCCGCGTCTTCCGCTGCCTTGCGTAGAGCTTGCCAGACTGCCGCGTAGGAGACCGGCAAACGTCCAAGCTGCACCGGCGAAGCGAACATCCAGTCATCGGCTCCGCAGAACTGAGTCCTTTGCTTCCATGTCTTCAGCACCTCCAGCATCTCGCTGTCGATGTACATGGACCGCTGAGACTCAGGCGTCTTCACATCGTCCACCACCTGGTGCACGATGTCGCGTTCGACCCGGAGGGTGCAGTCCAACCAATTTACGTCAGACCACTTCAGCGCCAAACATTCGCTGATCCGTAGGCCAAAGCAGACGCAAATGAGCGCCATCGTGCGGAAAGGTTCCTCCAATTGCTCCATCAGCTTTTGGAACTCTTCCACGGTCAAGCTCCGAGGTTGGCGTTTGCGTTTCGTGGCCCCTTTGATCGTGACCAACTCTATGGGGTTACGCTGAGTCGGCACGTCACCGCGCCACATGGCAAACTCCCACAGAACACGCACCAGTCCTCGAATGTGCACCTTGCTTTTCGGTGCCAATGCAAGGGACTGAAGCCACAAGTCCACCGGACGGGCTTGTAGCTCCTGAATCATGCTGTCACCCCATTTAGGCATGATGTAGTGATTCAGCCACGTGTTGTAGCCTTGCCGGGTCATGACTCGCCGGGGCATCTTCTCCGCTCGGTACCGTTCCACTAGACTCCGCACCTTAACTGCAGGTCCGTCATTACTCACCTTTTGGTCTAACTGCCTGCGCAGCGGGTCCGCTGCCCGCCACGCCGATGCCTTGGTCGGGAATTCCTGTGCTGTGCCAATCACCCTTGAATGCCGATGACCGTCCTCACACCATAGAAAGTTCCAGGTCCCAAAGCGTTTGTTGAAAACCACACTACCTTGATTTACCCGTGCTGCTCTTTTCAAGCTGTCCTCCCTTCCGAGCGCACGGACAGCGATTTGGATGGTAGCACGGAAGATTCCAGAAGGACTGCGTCTAAGTCCACCTGCCGGAAGCGCCAAACCCGGCGCTTTGTCCCAGACAGTGCAAAGGCTTTCACTTTACCCTGGCGAACCCATAGCAATAAGGTTCGGGGCTTGACTTTCAGGTATTGGGCTGCTTCCTCAACCGTCAGCCAATCGGATTGAAGATTCGTAGTCATTGCTGCCTTCTCTTGCGAACTGCCTACATCATGCCGCTTGGGAACGGAAGAACTTCAGCCGTTCGATTCCACGCGGCGTGATCCGATAAGCAACCCGGTGCCAGTTTTCCGCCCGTTCCAGCAATCCTTGTCTACAAAGGCGAGATAAATAACTGTAGACAGAACTTCGCGGATAATTACTTTGTAGACAATTCCGTAGTTCATCCGGTGTCATGAATCTCGCGTTCCTGGCGAATATCTCAAGCACACTTCGTTTGCTCATGGTTTTCCGCTAGTGTGTAACGGCCTCCAATTTGGACGAATACCAACCGCTTCGAGTAGAAGGCGTACAAAATGACTCGACTGTAGACAGAAATCGAAATTCCTAACCGTAGTGTTTCGGCACGTAGTCTTACAACCAACTCGGTGGATAGACGGACATCGAGTTTGCCGTCCAGCGATTGCGGAACATCCGGCAGTTGAGAGAAAGTGTACTGACCACCGATGGAGTGTTCGAGAATCGAGCCAACGACGACGGGGACGGGCTTTTGCAGATGGGCAGCGTGAACACGAACGCTATTTTCCAACGCGGACGGTAAACGGAGGGAGAGAACCGTAGTCATCGTCTCTCCTCCACTGGTCCTGTCTTGTAGACAACGAGGATCAGGACTACGACCGTTGTGATTGCCAACATCCCCAGGAATGTGAGTTTCATGCTGCTTTCTCCGGTTCAACGATTCCGCCGCATTCCGAATCGGGACAGCGATATCCTTTCAACTTTCCGTCTACCCAACTTGTCTTAATCAAGTCCGTAGTTAACCAAAAAGTCTTGCCACACTTGGGGCACTCGAACTGATAACGCTGCTGCACTTCGGCCAAGCGTTTCCAGATGTTGTTGTGATCTGCATCCAACACCAATTGTTCAAAACGCCGAATCCCGGTTTCGACCCGGACGAACATCTGTAGACCGCAGGGATCGCAGTGCAGGTAAGGCTTGCCTTTCTTCGTGGTTCGCACTTCGCGGGCTTGCCCGCAAATACAACACGGGAACAGCCTCGGGTTGCGATTTGCCAATATCGGTTTCACTTGCCCTCCTTTACGCCAGGACTCCGCTGGACGGGTTGATCGCCCTGCCGCAGTTCAGTCAACAGCTTGTCCGTGGTCGTGACCCATTGATACGCCTTCTTGCCATGCGCTTGTGGAATTACCCTGACCTCACCGCTCTTTACGAGCCGTTTAAGCACGGTATGGATCACAGCCAGGGGATTGGCATACCTCGAAAGTTGGAGCTTTTCGGTGACGAGTTTTTCCTGGAGTTGAGTTGCGGTCAGGGGAAAGAACGTCTGTTTGAGGATGACCCGCGTCATTTCCGTGATCCCCAGCTTCAGGTTTGCCTTTATGACCCGCTCGACCCCGGTCACAAAGCTCTTGTGCTCCAATTCCCCGCACAAGTTTTCTAAGTCGCTTACGACGGTTTGCAGCCTCGCCACTTTGCGGTCAATCTTCTGGCGTTCGACGAGACAGCGGGCCAGGTCTTGCTTGGCCTCATAGAGAGCGCGGCGATACTTGGTGGTAGCCATGCACCTATTATACACCACATGTGATAGTGTGCAATACACATTACTGGCTTCGGGCGATGAATCAAACGGAAGCGGATTGTTCTAGGCGGGCAAGGGCGGACTGGGATGGGGTTACGTTACGTACATACGTAACGTAGCAGGCTCCCCTGCCGAGGGCTTGTGCGCGTGTACACAACCGCGCCTGTGGAAGTGTGATTCTCGGTTACGGGATGGGTGGTTCGCAAAAACATGAAATTCAAGGTGTAACTGCATGGTTATCGGTTGCGATATTTTTTTGTTGACGGCCAGTTTGAGGTGGCATATGTTTTCGCACTAACGGGCGCGTTTCGAGGGGGGCTCGACGGGCTCCGGGAAGACCGACTTATCGAAAGCCTGAATTCTCGACCCAAATAATTAAAGGGCATTTTAGTGTCTTCGCTTAACGCGGCGAGTGCGGTGTGGTGTCCTCACCAATGATTCATCGCAACATTTCGGTGATGGTCCTCCCCAACCCACACTGCCCCGTAGCCGTATGTGTCCGGGCCGCCGAATCCAGCCCTTTTGCACTTTACAGTTTTTACAACCTTGTGCAGGGTCACGGACCGTGGGACTACAAGCAAGACGCCACGTTAAATGATTTTGGAACATTGAATCCTCGGCCAAATCCGTCTTCACCGTACGAAGACTTTGACAATTTCAATTATGGTGCAACTGGAGCGGCGTTGGGACTGCCACCAGAAGCATTACTCATCGGGGCAGGTTGGCAAGCTACCCGGTCGCACTCGGAAACCGCTGGCACTACCTGGCAAAATCTCTTCGACCTCGCAGGTGCTGATGACTTCAACGATCAGATCATGATTATGCAGGGGTTACGAGTACTACCAGCTTGGGTGTCACCAATGAAGATCAAGGATAGGTTGGTCCTGTTCTTAATGCTGGCCTTCTTGGTCGGCTGTTCGGAGCGGCGGAGGCGGAGTGGCTACGATTATTCCCGCTTTGGCGAGAAGTTGACAGTGATGTTGAGCGCTATCCCATTTGCTTTCTTACCCAGTGCCACAGTCACGTTTTGATCTGTCAGACCCTCGAGGACGAGGGGGAGAAGCATTTGCGCCTCAGGGGTGCATATCTACCCTCAACACCGGTGAGTCTTACGGGTTTCACGGACAAGACGGCCTTTCGCTATAACCCAAGCGCTACGCCACGTCAGTAAACAAAAACCACACAGTCATGGAGTTTGCGACTGGTCAATCCAGGCATGAAGGTCGTATGAGCAAGTCGTACCAGTGCCTACTGCGACTGTGGTCAGGTAGATATTCACACTTTGAGCGGCCCAGATATTCAGATTGCCTTGAGTATAGAGATTCGGTCCTTGTGTATTTCCGAGGGTGAGAGTTCCGGTTGAGAAGGACCGAGCGTTGACTCCATCATTCCAATTGAAGGTCACGTTAAGGGTTGACCCGCTGCATCCAGAAACCTGATTTTGATCAACGTAGTAATGAATCGTGAAGCTGCCCGCAGTTCCGGTCGACCCAATGAGGTCGACGTGCGTCAATGAGCTAGTGTAAGCTGTGTAGTTCGCGATCCCTTCTACGACAGGTACCCCGAGATTTCCCGCTGTGGAGATGTTTCCAATTTTCGAAAAGATACCAGCCCCGCTCAATACTAGCTTGCTCGACAGCAAGTTGATCTCTGCTGCCGTGCTTCCACTATGTGTGAATGCAAGCGATGCCAGCCCGTTTGTGCCATTGCCGATTGAATTCTGAATGGTCCAGGTGTCGGTTGCTGAAACGGAACCATTCCAGAATTGTCCCGAAAGTATCAGCGGTGGACTTGGCGCTGCGGCAATGCTTGTGGCAGGTGTGGAATTGCTTACTGTAAGCATTGGTGCGGTTTGCGCGCTCGCAGAGATTACGGCTGTCGCGAACGCCAGAATGAACGGCAAAGTCGCTCTGAAATGTATCGGCATGAGCTTTGCTCCCCCGTTTATCAGGGTGTCGGTTTTGGAATGTTAGGGTCCATCAGACACAATCTGCAAGTCACCGCCGTGATCCTCTCGGGCATTCACCAGCGAGGCGGCCAGGGAAACAAGCTGCGCATAAGACCTCGCTTCGCCTAACCACCAGAAAGGTAAGTCAGCCCGAATCGCGGCACAAGTTACCGATGTGATTCCTGATTTTCTAGGGAACGAAGGAATATGTGCGGGAACTTCATCCGGCGTCACTTTCGTGTGGCGCTCGGGGGAACCAACAAAGCAAATTGGCGGGATATCCGATGTTAGCTAATGTGCAGATCAGCGTTGGAGGGAATTGCGCAATGCCACTCGTCCGCTCCATTGAGGCCAAGGAAAACTTTGTCAACTTTTCGCGTTGCGTTCGTCAGCGACTCTGCAACCGGCCAAGCCTGAGAAGGCTGGCCGGTTTCGCCGCATTATTGTGCGGAAGCCTGTCGACATTCACCTTCGCCCAAAGCCTACCGAACCAGAGCACCACCAGCATGACGGGCAACTTTACAGCGGGAACAATTAATTACCAGGCACAAGTTGACGGAACGACCAATTCTTCGCTGGCCGCTGCGGTTGGCTCCCTACAGTGCTTTGGGGACGGGTCATCGTCACAGAACGGGTGTGTTATCTGGGACGGGTTACCGGAAGTATTCGAAACCTGGCCTTTGCTAGGAGCTTGTTGAAAATACCGTTAACGCAGCGTGCGGATCATTCCAAGAAGCGCACGCGCAGACTGAGTTTTGTTATTTGGTTTGGGCTTCCGATCTGCCCGCGAAAGTCAGGTCCGTTGCTGCTTCACGCGCTCTGCGCCCGCAGTTTCGGGATACGGATCAGGTTGAAGGCCGCGCAACTGAACACGAATAACCAATCCACCTTCGCCAGTCCGCGCAGTTTCACCTTCTTCAGGGACCCGATCTGCTTCAGCCATCCGAACGGCTTCTCCACCAACCAGCGTTTGCTTAAACTGATCGCGTAACCCGGATGCCGACTCGTTCGTTCGTCGATCGCGCCGTGCTGCCGGCGGGCCACGTGCGGCGTCACACCCAATTCACGCACCGTGTTGACGAAGTCGTGCGTGTCATAGGCTTTGTCCGCTCCCGTCGTGATCCGACCGCTTCGTTTCCGGGTCAACTCGTGCAACATTAATAAAGCCGCATCGCGCTCCGCCGTGCCATCCGCCTGCGTGGTCATCGCCGCTGCGATCAACCCATTCCGGTTTTCCACCAAGGTATGTCCCAGATAGCTCAGCTTGGCTTCCTGGCCTGCCGACTTCTTATAGAGCCGCGCTTCGGGGTCGGTGCGCGAGGCGTGCGTCTGGTTGCTCCGCGGCTCGCCGTGAAAATCTCCTCCGCTCCCGGCCCCGCCATCGTCCTTGCGGCGAAAACTCTTCTGTCCCGCCCAAGCCTCGATCAGCGTCCCATCCACCGTGAAGTGCTCGTCCGACATCAGCCCCGCCGCCTGCTCTTTTACATGGGCGAACAACTTCTGTGCCAGATCCTGGTTCAACAGGCGGTCGCGATTCTTGCTGAACACCGCGTGGTTCCACACCGCGTCGTCGATCTCCAAGCCTACGAACCAGCGAAACAGCAAGTTGTAGTTGAGTTGCTCCATCAACAGCCGCTCGCTGCGTACCGAATAGAACACCTGCAGCAGCAACGCCCCGGATGATCGGCTGGAATCCGATCTTCCAACGACACATAACTGAACATCCCCGTTTGCAGTTGCTGATCGTCTCCTCGCATTCCTGCTTCTTACCACGCCTCTACTGTGGATTGGCAGTGGTTTTTCAACAACCTCCTAATCAGGTATTCTTACTTCCGCAGTTAACCTCCCGGCGAGAGAGAATACATGGCCGAACTAGGGGCAGTTCTGGGGCAGTTGAAGCAAGAACGGAGTCGTCTGCAAGCGGAGCTTCGGCAGTTGGAGCAGGCAATTCGGGCGTTGACCAAGGTAGCTGGGCGAGACCCCAGGACAGGCAAGGCGAGGCGCACGTTTTCCGCTGCTGCCCGCAAGCGGATTGCTGCGGCACAGAAGGCGCGATGGGCAAAGTACCGGTCAGGTCCCGGCAAGAATGCGGCTTAGGGGCTTGGGCGTCTGAGAGATTCCTGTCAGCCCGAAGTTATCTCTGGGAGAGTAACTTCAGCGACGAAGAAAACGTGTTGGCGGTAGGTGACTTTCGTCCTCCTACCTGTCTAGCCTCGACTTCCCACTCCGGCAGAGGAGTGCTATACTCCCAGCTTAGTAGTAAGGCTAGCTCTAGCTCCCTACTCCTCTCGCCTTACTCAAATGTTCCGCACGTGAGGTGTAGCATGTTTCGACAGCCTTTCCCGCCGGTTCTGAATCGCATTTCGGCCGTTGCTTCGGTGATCTTGCTATCCGCAAGCGTCGCTTGGTCGAGTAGCTACAAGGTTTTGCATAGTTTCTCCGGCCGGCTGGCCCGGAATCCCTCCTCAGGCCTCGTTCTCGATAAGGCGGGGAATGCCTATGGCACGACATCGGCAGGGGGGTTCCATGGCGGAAAGGGCGGGACGATATATCAGTTGTCCTCCAAGACGGGTTTTAGCGTCATCTATGGATTCAGCGGTCCGGACGGCCTGCAACCGCAAGGGAACCTGGCAATTGACGCAGCGGGAAATCTGTATGGCACGACGGTGTATGGCGGAGCGTTCAAAACGGGTTGCAACAATCAGGGTTGTGGCACTGTTTTCAGGCTTAGTCCTCCAACAAACGGTGATGCCTGGACGCAGACAGTGCTGTATAGCTTCAGTGGCGGGGATGACGGATCGAATCCGCAAGCTGGTGTAATGCTAGATTCAGCTGGAAATCTGTATGGAACGACTGAATTTGGTGGGGATCTAGGGTTTGGTACAGTTTTTGAACTCTCGCCTGGACCGGGGAATACGTGGAGCGAGACTGTCCTATACGGAATGGAACAGGGCGGTGCGGGGCCGCTGGGTGGCTTGGTGTTGGATCAATCCGGTAATCTCTTCGGCACCACTTGCTGTTTGGGGCCGGAAAAGGGAGGAACGGTCTTTGAATTATCCCCTCAGTTTGATGGTTCATGGACCTACACTCTCGTCTACGCGTTCGACGGATTCAACGGTAGCCAAGATGGTATTGGGCCTGAGGCGGGGCTAATTCTTGATGCTGCTGGCAATCTTTTCGGCACCACAGCAGGGGGAGGGAAGTTCGGCTTTGGTACGGTATTCGAGTTGACGAAGAACGGAGGTGGATGGACAGAGAGCGTTCTTTACAGTTTTGCTGGTGGAAGTGACGGGGCGACGCCACAAGCAGGCCTTGTCCTCGATGCATCCGGCCTCCTTTACGGAACAACCTTTGCAGGAGGCACCGGTTGCGGCACCCAAGGCTGTGGCACCGTTTTTGCGTTGACACCAAGTCAGAACGAGTGGACAGAGCGGCTCTTTCGGTTTCCTGCGGACGGCCACCTCGGTTTGCAGCCCGCATCACCACTATCGCTGGATGAAAATGGTCACCTGTATGGGACCACAACTCGTGGCGGTTCGGGTGTTGGCGTCATCTTCAAAATTACCCCGTAGAATCCTGGGACAGGAATCGGGTAGTTTGGGGTGAGCCAGGAAAGATTGTCGTTCACTGAAGTTGTGTGACTGTAACAAAAAGATCGTATGTTCCGCTGCCGCTACCGCAGACCGTCCCTCCGGTCCCATAGTCGATTTCCTCACCATCAGTGTAGATGTTAAAGTCTCCACTTGCCGGAGAAGTGGAGGTCAGCACTGTTTGGAGACGAAAAACTCCGCTCGGCACAGTCAGGTTTGAACCATCAAACATCGGCAAAGATTGTGTATGCAGTGTGCCACGCAAATCATGCCACCTGAGTTGGAATGTGACACCATTGCCAGCAGTGGAACAGACCTGATGCTGTACGAACGCCCATTGGACGTGATATAACCCCGAAACATTACAGCCAGCCGTGCAAAGCGGCGTGAGGGTAATTGTAGTGCTGTTGTCTAAGGAATGTTTTGAGTGATCCCCATCACCACTAAAATTGCCCCTAACTAGACTAGATGGAGAACTAATATAGCCTTGCAGGACGCCCGGCGCTGGACCTCCGGGAAGCTGAAGACGGTAGGACGACGGTAGAGAGCTTGGCCCTTCAATTGTGGCCGTAGTCGTTGGCGAACTGATTGGCACGTCCGTGCCCGGTGCTAAAACAATAGAACCCGGGTTCGAGGTGTTACTAAGGAAGAGGGGACCATCGAGCGACTGCAGGCGGGTGGCCCACCTTAAGTCTTAGTTTTTTTCCTGCACCATTCCAACCGGGGGTGCCCCATCCTAGCGCGCTCTTTGCGCTAGGGTGGGAGGCAACCCTGCAAGCATCGAATTCGGAGAAGTGTTAGTGAAATTGATTTTGCCAGAGTCGGACCTTCCATCCACAAACCCCCACCCGAGCAAAACCGTGTTCAGTCTCATGACATCCTTTACA
>JAIQFW010000158.1 GCA_020073105.1 Terriglobia bacterium | reverse complement strand
GCTACGGTTTGTTGTCTTGCGTGCAGATCACAGCCTACAATTTTCATCTCGGCCTCCTTCGTCCCGAGCCTTTTTGGTTGGATACCGCAAAGTCTACTCGGTCCGTTGTGGGGCCGACGTCGTTATGACATCAGTTACTCCGCTCCAGCTTCCGCGTGATGCAAGAGAAAGCCGCCCATACCTCGGGCGGCGCAAGTCTTATCTTTGAGTCAAGTGCTTACGGAACTCCCTCACCTTCGACGATATAGGCTCCTGTTGATCGATGAGAGTCAGAACTTGCGGAACCGCGAGGGCAGGCGCTACCGAGCGATTCGGGAATACATCAATCAGAACGAGAACAAATGTATGCTTCTTTCCGCGACACCTTACCGACATACCTATCTAGACCTTTCAAATCAGCTACGCCTCTTCGTTCACGATGGACGGTGACGCGCCTCACAGAGAACACCTTGGGAATCATGATAAGCCTCGTCGAGAGTGTTTCTTTGGAAGGAAAGAGGAGACTCATGAGGAACAGGGTAGTAGTGCTTTGCTTGCTGGTCGCGCTCTTCGGCATCTCTGCGCTAGCGCAAGGTAAGCCAGTGTTGGGACAGGAAGAGGTCGCCATCAGCCGGGCGGCACTGGATTATGTGGAAGGCTGGTATCAAGGCGACGCGGAGAGAATGGACCGGGCGCTCCATCCGGACTTCGTGAAAAGGGCTCCCCTTACTCTTCCCACTGGGAAGGAAGTCCTCAAGGGCGCCAGCAAACAGACCATGGTCGAGATGACGCGCGCCGGCGGTGGGACCAACTCTCCCTACGCCAAGCAGAAGTGCGAAGTGACCGTATTCGACGTCCACGAGAAGCTCGCGAGCGCCAAGGTCGTGTCAGGAGATTATGTGGACTACCTTCACCTCCTGAAAACCGATGGCGCCTGGAAGATCGTGAATGTTCTATGGCTTCCGCTGCGACCGATGGACGCCAAGTGAGTACCCTCCGCTACCTGCGCCAAAACTGCGGAAAGGCTTAATCAGCCTAGCTTCAGGAGTTTAGCTTAACTATGGCCGACGACGGAGCCGCGGCGTATCTTTTGTTTGCGGTCGATTTTGGGCCAATACTCGGACTCAGGAGCATAGAGTTCGCCCTCCAGATCTGAAACCCTTGGCTGAATTCGGGCCTGGGCATCAGCGATGGCTCGCTTGTAGATTCGCCGGTCCAACTTCTTCCACAAAGAAGTTGAGCAACAAACCTGCCCTTATGTTGCCGATGGACTCCGGCATATTCTCCTGGAAATAGCGCTGGATCGATGCGATCGCGTCGGCCCGGGCTTGCTTGGAGAGCTCGATCGTCATGTTTCTTGTCCTCTTGGGGCGCTTACCACCGCTCCGAAACTTCCTCGGGGTCCCGTGCGGTAGCATGGATTCTGTGAACTCCGGTTTCCAATGTGCGGGTTGCGGCCAGTGGAACGTGACCACCGTGGACGACTCCGCAGGCCGGAGGCAAAGCTACGTGGAAGACTGCCAGGTGTGCTGTAAACCCAACCTGCTTCATATTGAATATGACCCGGCCGAACAGGAATTTGTGATTACGGCCGAATTGGAATAGCGTATTGCGGAAGGAAGGCCACGCTGGTTCGCCGGGAGGGTGAATCGATGGGCACAAGCTACGCGGCAGCCGGGCGCACGGTCGCCCACAACATGGTGACCACGCAGTTTGAGCTGGACGGGTTTCGTGTGGTCCGTACCCTGGGCGTGGTTCGTGGAATCGTGGTGCGCTCGCGCTCCATATTTGGCACTATCGGCGCCGGCCTGCAGACCCTGGTCGGCGGCAACATCACTCTGCTGACCAATCTGTGCGAGAAGACCCGTTCTGAGGCCTTCGATGTCATGCTGCGGCACGCCGCAGAGTTGGGGGCCAACGCCGTGGTGGGCGCGCGCTACGATGCCACCGAGGTCATGCAGGGCGTCACCGAAGTCCTAGCGTACGGAACGGCGGTGGTGGTCGAGCCGGCTCGCTAACAGGGCTGACAGACTACCACCCCAGCCGAGAGGCGCGCTTATTCCTTGTACAGCCATCCCGCGACCAAGGTCGCCAAAATGGCTCCCACCCACATTTCCAGCATCCAGGCGAGAGGGAAGATGCGCTCGACGGGCGACCAGCTGGCTTGGGCAAAATTCGTGGGGAACCCGGCAATAAATCCCACCAGCAAGCCGATCTTGATGGCGGTTCCGGGTCCCGGCCCCATCGTCTGGCGTGCCCAGGCGTACAAATGTGCCAAAATGATCGCCGATACCAACAGAATCACTGCCCACTGGACTGGGAACAAGGGATAGCGCGGCTGTTTCAGGAACAGTCCCGCGCTCTGCGCCGCCTGATAGCGCGCCTCCCCGAGCATGAAGAAGTTGACCACGAAACCCCACACAAACCACACCACGCCGCCGGCCAAACCGCCCAGGAACACACGCCCACGGTTCACACTCATAGATCACCTCGAAATGAAGTAATCAACGAAAAGGATGCCGGGAAGATGACGGCGGCAGTGTATCACCAAACCGCCAGCACCACGAATTTTGACGGCAGTCGGCCTGCATCGGGCAACCTCGAGTCAGGGATCTCTGGTATCGATAGGTCATGTCCGCTTGAACCTTGGGAGAGGCTTGTGCGGACACACGCCATGGTTTTTACTTAGTATTCACGCTATCGTTTGGCGGAGCAGACCGGGGGAGCTCAGCGTTGCTCGACGATCCGAAGTGGGAGCTGGCCATTCTGGCCACGGTCCAGGGCTTCTACGAAAAACTCCTGCAAGATTCTGTCGGAGGTGAAGTCCCTGTCCCCGCCGGACTCGAAGCTGTGTCTCTCCAGGGCGATGGCGACGTCCTGCAAACTCTCTCCAGCATGCACCGCTGGTTGCGCTTGCTGGACATGGCGATTACGCCCGCTATGCTCCGCCGGGCCCTGACCCCGGACACGGATGCAGAAATCGCCGAGGCCATGCTCCGCTACTTCACCCGTAAAAAGGACCACAGTGATGTAAACCGCGATCGCACCGACCTGGTGGCGACATTCCTTTACCGCCACCCCCGCGTGCCGGGACAGTGGGAGCGGCGGGGCTACGGCCTGGACGGCTCCCTCCCGCTTTCGCCTTTCGAGATCGCGCTGATCGAAATCCTCGCCGACGCCGACGTGCCCGCGCTCTCCGAAGAACAGACCCAACTGCTGCGCCAATTCGACCGGCTGCGCGACGAAGCTGAAAGTTTCCGCGATCTCAACGCGCTCTTGGAGTCGGGCATCATTCTCCGGGTGCGCGAGCTGAAGCAGTTCTTTGGGGAGTCGTTTTATCATCCCAGCGTGCTGGCCACGATTGCTCCTTACAACACTGCCTTCGGCAGGCGATTCGACGAGCTTTTCATGCAGGCCGCCGGAGAAATCAAGAGCTTTGCCCACGCGCTTGAGGAACAGGGTGGCAGCATCCTCGGTAATGTCGATGGCGTCGATGTCACCGTCGAGCATGTGGCGGCGCTGCAGGAGAGTGAACTGCTGAGGATTGACTACGGGATTGCCTTGGAGAAATTCCGCCGCGTGTCCAAGTTGAAAAAGACTCTGGAGCAGTACCCGCCTATCCGGCTGGCCCCAACCCGCGTGCGCCCGCCGGTTCCGCCACGGGCGAGTGGTGCCGCGGCACCGGTGAGTCCAATGTCACGTCTTGTACTGGATCTGCCGACCATGCGGGCGGCAGTCACGCCACAACAGATCTCCACGGAAGAGAGCAAACTTCTCAGAGTGGAGGAATCCATCCGCGTCTTTGTGCGGGTGGCCGACCCGAAGTTCCGCCATGTAGTGCCCATGCGATTCTTCAACCTCATCCTGACCCCGGCCGAAGCAGACGCATATTGTGCACAGCACATGGATGAAGGGGATGCGAACGCCGAAGCTGCCCGAGCGCTGTTGCGGCCGGTCGCAACCACGGCGCGCATGACCACGGAACTGGAGGAGTTGAAACGCGCGGAAAACTCACCCTCGCTGTGGAAGCTGCATGCGGACTCGCTCGCAGTCCTGCTGGTGATCGCACGGACGGTCAACGAGACGGCGGAGCGGGCACTGGTGCGGGCCCGGCAACATGGAGCTACTGCCCGGGCGGAAGCGATTCAGAGTTCAGTGAGAAAGCTGCAGGAGTGTTCGGATCTGATCGAGAAAACGCTGAGCACACCGCCCCCTCCCAAGGCTGCCAGGGCTGGCAGCGCGAAGTAACCCTGCCTCTGAACTTCAGAGAATTACCCGGTGGTGGTCATGCGTCTGCAGGCCTGGCGGGAAGCTGTGGGAGGCGGGACCTAGTCCGACACCTTGTAGTCGCAAGCGGTTCGACAGGGCTCGCAGTAATACAGGCCATCGGAACAAAGCCGGATATCTAGTAGTTGCGACTGGCAAAGGCAGCAGAACTTCTCGCACTCACATCGATCTTCCAGCATTTCACACTGCATGCAACGGTATTTGTTCTTGGTGGTCGTGGTGGCCATGGGGGAACTGTAGCGCGGGAGAGGAGACAGGCAAAGTGACGGGGGTAATGAGGGAGCAGTTGGCTGGTCTCAGGTAACAGGTTTCCGGTTGTGGTTCCCAAGTATCTGGCCGGTTCCCGACTCCTGAAACCTGAGGCCTGACGCCTGGGTTCCAGCGTCCTTGCTGCCCTCGCGGCCTGCATGTTACGGTAATAAGTCTTACCATCCCAGCAGCCCAGCTACTGCTTTTGACTGAGGAGAACTTGCCCGCGGTTGAAGCCACCACGCCGACCATTCGCAAAACCGCACTGAACGCGGTCCATCGCCAGATGGGGGCGAAGATGGTCGAATTCAACGGATGGGACATGCCGGTGGAATATCCCTGCGCTGGCGGGATCATCGCTGAGCACAATGCCGTGCGCAACGGCGTGGGCATCTTCGATGTCAGCCACATGGGCGACATCCGCCTCCAGGGGCCGCAGGCACTGGCCGCAGTGCAGCACATCTCGATGAACGATGCTTCCCGCCTGGCGGTCGGCCAGGCGCAATATTCGGCCCTGCTCTATCCGCAAGGAACGTTCGTCGACGACGTCATCGTACACCGGCTGGGCGAGGACGACTATCTGCTGGTGATCAACGCCGGAACCCGGGAGAAAGATTTCAACTGGGTACGCGACAACACCCGCCAATTCAACTGCAAGGTCGAGAATCTCTCCGACGACTTTACCCAGATCGCGATCCAGGGGCCGAAAGGCGTGAATCTTCTCCAGAAGTTAACCGATGCGGACCTTGGCGTGGTGAAGTTTTATTGGGTGACCCGAGGGACAGTATGCGGGCTGAGGAACATTCTTATCGCCCGCACCGGCTATACGGCCGAAGACGGCTTCGAGATTTACGTGCCAACCGATGAAGCCACCAGCGCAATGGTCTGGAACAAGGTCCTGGAAGCGGGCAAGGAATTCGGAGTCGTGCCCTGCGGCTTGGGCGCGCGCAACACACTGCGCCTTGAGGGTAAGCTGCCGCTGTACGGCCACGAGATTTCCGATACGATTAACGTTTGGGAAGCGGGCCTGGATCGCTTCTGCAAGATGGAGAAGCCGGAGTTTGTTGGCCGGGACGCTTTGCTTAAGGCCAAGTCGCAGGCACTGAAGCGGACGTTGGTTGGCCTGGAGATGGTAGAGCGCGGCATCGCGCGTGACGGTTACAAGGTTCTGGACGACGGTGGACAGGAGATCGGGTACGTTACCAGCGGATCGTTTGCGCCATTCTTGAAGAAGAACATTGCGCTGGCTTACGTCCCACCCCAGTTCTCAAACTTGGGATCGAACGTAAAAGTAGAGATTCGCGGCCAAGGAGTGAAGGCCCAGGTTGTTCCGACGCCGTTTTACAAGCGTCCCAAGAAGCAGTAGCTAGGAGCTAGGAGCTAGGAGCTAGGAGCCAGTAGCCAAAAGCCAGGAGCTAGAAGCATGACTTATCCAACCGATTTCAAATACACCAAGGAGCACGAGTGGATCAAAGCCAGCGGTAACACCGCGACCATCGGCATCACGCACTACGCTCAGGAGTCGCTGGGCGACATCGTCTTCGTGGATCTGCCCAAGCCGGGCGCGGAGATGACAGCGGGTAAGACTTTCGGTTCGGTCGAATCCGTCAAGGCGGTCTCCGACCTGTATGCCCCGGCCTCTGGAACCGTCACCGAAGTGAATGGCGAACTCGCAACCGCTCCCGAAAAGGTCAACAAAGACGCTCACGGCTCATGGATGGTGAAGATTGCACTCAAGAATCCGGGCGAGGTGAACTCTCTGCTGTCGGCGGCGGACTACGAGAAGTTCGTGGCCGAAGAAGGCGGCCACTAAGGACATTGTTGATTGATGATTGTTGATTGGAAACCCGCAAAGGCATTGGTTTTTCATTCAATAATCGAACATCAAAAATCATCAGTTGATTCTTATGCGCTATTTACCTAAATCTCCGGCCGATCGTGAAGCCATCCTCAAAGCCATTGGTGCGCGCTCGATCGATGACCTCTTTGCCCCCATTCCAGCCGAGTATCGGCTGAATCGCGATCTCAAGGTTCCACGCCAGATGGCTGAGTCGGAACTTGTGGACTGGTTTCGCGAGCGTTCACGGGAAAACGGCGATGGCTATGCCACCTTTCTCGGCGCCGGCGCCTACTACCACTATCGCCCGGTCATCATTGATTCGCTGATCTCTCGGGGTGAGTTCCTCACCGCCTACACCCCGTACCAGGCGGAAATTTCCCAGGGCACGCTGCAATCCATCTTCGAATTCCAGAGCATGATCTGCGAATTGACCGGCATGGAAGTGGCCAACGCTTCCATGTACGACGGCTCCACTGCCGCAGCCGAAGCCGTCATGATGGCGGTGCGCCTCACCGGACGCCGCTCCGTGGTGGTGGCTCGCAGCCTTCATCCGGAGTACCGGGAGGTTCTGGCGACCTACGCCTTTCATCAGGGCATGCCGGTGGCAACCGCTGGATTCAGCGACACTGGTCGGCTCGATCTGAAAGAACTCGAAAAGTCGGTCGATCAAAACACCGCCTGCGTGTTGATCCAGTCCCCCAATTTCTTCGGCACGATTGAGGACGTGGATGCCGTGGCCGAGATCGCCCACAAGAACGGTGCGATGTTGGTGGTTTCGATTGCGGAAGCGGTTTCGCTGGGCATCGTTGAGCCGCCGCGCCAAGCTGACATCATTGCCATGGAAGCGCAGTCGTTCGGCGTGCCCCTCGGTTTTGGCGGGCCTTACTGTGGCGTGATTGCGACCCGCGAAAAGTATGTCCGGCAGATGCCGGGACGCCTGGTCGGTCAGACCACCGACCGCAACGGCAAGCGCGGTTTCGTGCTGACTCTAGCCACGCGCGAGCAGCACATCCGGCGCGAGAAAGCCACCTCCAACATCTGCACCAACCAGGCGCTGGTGGCGCTCATGGCCAACATCTTCATGACGATTTATGGGAGAGTTGGCTTGCGAGAGCTCGCGAAACAGAACCTCGCCAAGGCTGCATACGCGGCCCAGCAATTCGGCAAACACGCCAAGGTGTTGTTCTCCGGATCGCCCCGGTTCAACGAGTTTGTGGTGCAAACCAGTGAAGATCCGTACGCCATCAACGGACGGCTACTCGGGCACAAGATTGTGGGCGGGCTTCCTTTGAAGAAGTTCTATCCGGAGCTGGGAAATGCGGCGCTGTGGTGCTGCACGGAGATGACCACGCGCACGATCATCGATACGGCAGTCGGCCTGGTTGCCGAGAGCGAGCGCTCGGTGAAGTCGGCGAAAGAAGCGGACGTCGAGGAGGTGGCGCGATGAAGAGCGTGACTCGCAAAGCCACTCGCCACGTCAACCAGAACGAAGGGCTGATCTTCGAAAAATCTTCCGCCGGGAAAGCCGCATGGAAGTTGCCGCCGCTCGACGTGCCTGAAGTTGACACCCAAAAGCTTCTCGGGTCATCCGAACGAAAAGACCTCGGCAACATGCCCGAGGTCAGCGAAATCGAAATCATCCGCCACTTCACTCGCCTTTCCACCTGGAACTACGCCATCGATCTTGGCATGTACCCCCTGGGCTCTTGCACCATGAAGTACAACCCGCGAGTGAATGAGGTCGTGTCACGTTTGGAAGGCCTGGCCAACGGCCACCCTTACCAGCCGGAGAAAGTTTCGCAGGGAGCGCTGCGCATCATCAAGACACTGAGTGAGTGCCTGATCGAGATCACCGGCATGGATGCCATCACCCTGCAACCCGCCGCTGGCGCGCACGGTGAGCTGACCGGGTTGCTGCTGGTGCGGGCTTACCACCAGTCGAAGGGACACCCGCGGAAGAAGATTCTGATTCCAGATTCCGCCCACGGCACCAATCCCGCCACCGCGGCGACGGTTGGCTACGCCGTGGAGAATTTGAAATCAGACGCCCGTGGCATGGTCGACGTAGCGGCGCTGGCGGCACAGATGAACGAAGATGTTGCCGCGCTGATGCTTACCAATCCCAACACTCTAGGGGTGTTCGAGCAGGACATCGCGAAGATCGCCGACCTCATGCACGCCAAAGGCGGCCTCCTTTACATGGACGGCGCCAACATGAACGCACTGGTCGGCAAGGTGCGCCCCGGCGATTTTGGCGTGGACCTGATGCACCTGAACCTGCACAAGACGTTTTCTACTCCGCACGGCGGCGGCGGGCCAGGGTCGGGGCCCGTGGCTGTCAAGAAAATACTTGAGCCATTCCTGCCCAAACCGGTGCTCATCACCAAGGCAGATGGCACCCTGGGCTTCGAGTACGACCGCCCGCAGTCGGTGGGCCGGGTGCGCGCCTTCTACGGCAATTTCGGAATGTTCATCCGGGCGCTGGCTTACACCCTGGCGAACGGTCCGGATGGCCTGCGGCAGACCACCGAAGATGCGGTGCTCAATGCCAACTACATCCGCAAAGGGTTGGAAGGTGCGTACGACTTGCCGTACTCAACTCCCTCGATGCACGAAGTGGTGTTCAGCGACAAGCTGCAGGGGAAAAAGGGCGTGCACACCATGGATATCGCGAAACGCCTGATCGATTACGGCTTTCATCCCTACACCACGGCGTTTCCCCTGATCGTGCCCGGCGCTTTGATGATCGAGCCCACGGAAAGCGAGTCTACGGAAGAGATGGATCTCTTCATCGAGGCCATGCGCTCCATCGCTCAGGAAGTTGAAGAAGATCCGGAGATGGTGCTGGCGGCGCCGCACACGACGCGAGTGTCGAGGCTGGATGAAGTGGCCGCTGCCCGAAAGCCCGTGCTGCGCTGGAAACCAAGCTAGGCAGCTAATGGTCAATGAGTGAAAGCCTGAGGTGGTGCTTGCGGTGCTCATGATTCCTCCAAGAATCCGTGACCGAGGACCTCGACCGCCCGCCGGGAACGGTGCCGGGTCGCATGCCAACCTCTACCCCGGCGCGCGGTCGCAGGCATCATCTAGCGGGCACCTTCTATGTGGAGCACGGCATCTTTAGCTGCCTCGTCGGGAGTCCTCCCGTTCTCGCGTGCGACGATGTAGGCGGCGTACCAGCCCGACCAGTGGTGCTTCGGAGCCGTCGGTTCGTACTCGCCATGGCGCTTCTCTGTCTCTCGCAGAAGCTCCGTCAGAGTCGGGACGTCCATGCTGAGCCCTCGTCCGGGAAGCCGCGTCGTGACCTCCTGGAGCAGCCAGCCGTTACCGTCCGGATCACTGAACGAAGCAAACGAGCGGTAGGTGGCGTGATCGGGCGCTGGTCCGCTAACGCGACCGCTCGTGCCGTTGGGCTGGAACTGAGCGCCCGGCGTCCCGGCGTGGAACACGTCACTGACCTCGACACCACGGGCGACGAGGTCCTGGCGTGCAGCCTCGACGTCGGAGACGACCAGGTACAGGCCCTGCGCCGAACCCGGCGGGGCCGTCGTGATTTTCGTGCCGAACTGGACCGAGCACCCCGAGCCGGGCGGCGTGAACTGGACGACCCGGAAGCCGTTATCAAATGGGAAGTCGGCGTCGAGCCGCCAACCCAGCTTCGTGTAGAACTGCTTTGCGTGGTCAACATCCGAGACCGGGATGACGACCACCTCGAACTTCAGGTCCACCTTCGTGACGCTCGCGCCTTTGGCGCCGTTACTACGGATTTCATTCAAAGTTGCCATTTTCCCCTCCTATGCTGCGGCTAGTATCTTCCTCGGAGTCGAAACAGGAGAGCCTCTACCATCGAAGCTCTCCTGCTGCTTTGCGAACAGTTAGCCAGCTTTAGCGAAGTGCACATCCGACTTCGCCACGCCTGACCGCAGTGATCGGAAGCCCGCGCGCACCTCTTCTGAAAGGAGTTGCGGTTGTTCCCAGGCAGCAAAGTGTCCACCCTTGTCGAGCTTGTTGTAATGGATCAGTTTGGGATACGCCCGCTCTGCCCAGCTCCGCGGGGCTGGATAGAGTTCGTCAGGGAAGACGCTCACGGCAACCGGGATGGAGACGCCTTTGGCATTGAAAAAGCCGAGTTTGCCCCAATTCTCCCAATAGAGACGGGCGCCAGAAAGCGCCGTGTTCG
>JAIQFW010000157.1 GCA_020073105.1 Terriglobia bacterium | reverse complement strand
GCACACCCGGCTCGAGCGGCTGTTGGCTTTCGTCGAACACAGTGACTCCGCCAATGGGCAGCAGAATAATGGCTTTGGCGGGGACTCCTGCCTGCATGCCGACCAGCGCGTGACCCAGTTCGTGGAGCACGACGCATCCGAAGATGATTCCGACCAGGGCCAGCCCACGGCCGGCACTTGCCGGGCCACGGGAGGCAGACTCAGTCAGCCACACAAACACCAGGAGGAAGAAGAAAGTCAGATGAATGCGGAGTTCGACGCCAAAAAGCCGTCCTGCTGGGATCGACCAATTTCTCATTCGAGATGCGCTAGCCTCACACCTATTCTATATAGTTTAGACGCCGGGGCAGGACCGGGAGTTTCGGCTTCAGTAATCGAAGGTACTTGCCCGGACTATTCCTGAGGGGATCCAGGACCGCGTAAGGGCACGCCTCCATGAGAGTCATCGCGGGCAAATATCGGAGCCGACGCCTGCAGTCGCTGCCGGGCCTAGACCTGCGGCCTACCGCCGACCGCCTGCGGGAGACGCTGTTTGACGTGCTCACAGCCGGGAACCCGGCTGCGCTGGAGCGAACGGTTTGGATTGACCTGTACGCGGGCACAGGCGCGGTCGGAATTGAGGCCCTCAGCCGCGGCGCGGACATGGTGTACTTTGTGGAAGTGTCGGCGAAGGCCGCTGAGCTGATTCGAAAGAACCTGCAGACGTTGGAAGTCGCAGCCGGATTTCAGGTTCTCCACCAGGATGTCACGAAGGCTCTGCGCGGGCTGGAGACGCGCAACCTGCAGGCGGATTTCGTTTTTCTCGATCCCCCTTATCGCATGGAACAAGCCTACCGGCAGACGCTGGAGGCGCTCGCAATGTCGAAGCTGCTGAAGCCTGCGAGCGTCGTCATGGCGGAGCATCAAAAAAAGTTCGACCCCGGAGCGAAGGCTGCATCTCTTGACAGATACCGATTGTTGCAGCAGGGGGATGCAGCCCTGAGTTTTTACCGCACAAACCTGTGAACCATCTTTCCTATCACGAAGGTGAAGTCGCGGTGCAAGCCCGCGTCGGGGTCGGGTCGGACGGGCTTTGTGCGGAGGAGATGTACCATCCCGCCATGGGTGCGGGAGTGCAGCGCTTCCTCGCGACCCAGCAGATCTCCGTGCTTTCCTCCATGGACGCCGATGGCCGAATGTGGGCTTCCCTGCGCTCCGGACCGCTGGGCTTTCTTCACCCTGTCGATCAGCAGACGGTTGAGATCGGCGGCTACAGCCATCCGGACGATCCGGTTCTGCAGGATCTCAAGCGGCAGAGTCCCGCGGGCATGCTTGTCATCAATCTTGCGGCTCGCCACCGAGTTCGCTTGAACGGCGTCGCACAGGTTGAGGCCACAGGCGGAATACGCTTGGTCGTGAACCAAGTGTATGGAAACTGTCCGCAGTACATTCAGGCGCGCGCAGTTAAGGGTCAGGGCGCTCTTTCCAGCTTGCCTTCGCACCGGGCAAAGCAGCTCGACGAGAAACTGCGGAGCTGGGTGGAAGGGTCCGACACCCTTTTTCTCGCGACAGCCCATCCCGAGTCGGGACTGGACGCCTCTCACCGCGGTGGCAAACCAGGATTTGTCCGGTGCGAGGATGAGCGACATCTGATATTTCCCGACTATTCGGGAAATAACATGTTCAATTCTCTGGGAAACATCTCTTCTTATCCCAAGGCGGGATTGTTGTTCCCCGATTTCGACAGCGGTGCTGGGTTGCAGCTATCCGGAACCGCCAAGGTTTTGTGGGACGACCCCCGTATCGCCGAGTTCCCCGGAGCACGGCGGTTAGTGGCACTTGAGATTGAGCGGGTGCTGGAACTGCCGCAGGCAACCCTCTTGGAGTTTGAATTCCAGAGTTATTCGCCGCACCTGCGGTAGGGTCTGATTTGGAGGTCCCGGCCTCACTTTTGAAAGCGAAGCCAAGCCTCGGCGCCCTCAACGCAGCAGCCCTAGCTTGCGCAACAGGTCCTCAGTGGTGAACCAAGGGATACTCGCCTCCTGAAAGTCCTTGTCATTGGACCAGACAGGGATGTCGAACTCAAGGGCGAGCGCAAGGATGGGGACGTCATCAGGATCGCGGCGGCCGATGCGCCGCCTGGCCTCTGCCACGCTGCCGGCGTACTCCGCTGGTTCGACGATCGTGACCGGCAGGCTGGTCACGGCGAGCAAGAGAAGGTCCTCGGGAAGCCGCTTTTTCCTGGCCAGCACCGTAGTGTACTCGCGCACCTCGGCCAGAACCGGCTCAGCGGTGAAGACCTGTTCGACCCTGGGGCTTGCCAGAATCAGCCTGGAGCGTCCACCCAGAACCGCCGCCAGCAACACATTAGCGTCGGCGGCGAGTTTCACGACGGCCCTTCCGCCAGCGTTCGAAATCCGCAAGAATCTGTTTTTCTGAGGTGCCCCGGCTTTTGATCTGGCGGGCGATTTCGCTGGTGAGCATGGCGAAAAGGTCCTGCTTTAGCTCGATCGGCAGGGAGGTCTTTTGCCAGGGGAAGAAGACCCCCGCCAGGCGTCCGCGACGGGTCACCAGAATGGGATCCTTCGAGCGGAACATGCCTGTGGCTTTGTCGCGAAAATCCCGTACCGTGCTAATTCTCATGTGGTCACCCTGGTGACCATTATAGCAGGTACCCTCGAGTCATTTGGCCCGCATGGGATAGATAGACAGTGGACTTAGGCTGAAGAATCGAGGGTCGGCGTCACGTCCAGGCCTGCGCTGGGCGGCTCTTGCTTCTACATCAGTAGTTCATTCGTACGCCGCACAATCGGGTGCTGCATTTCCTGCAGATCGTTCTTGACCCGATTGAGACCGTAGACGCACTGCTCAAAGTGGTTGGAGAGGCTGGCGAACAGCGGCGCGACCTTGGTGTACTCGAAGCAATCGAACTTGGAAACGATGTAATAGCTCTCTTTCCCGGCTTTCATCCAGTCCACGAAACCCTCCAGCCGGTTGCGGCGCAGACGAAAATGGTTGATGCTCTCGGGAAACATGCCGGTGAAGAACAGGGTGTAGTCGCCAATGTGCTTGCGCACCTGGCGCTCCCGATCAAACGAAGGCGCAGGCCCAAACACAGGATTCGACTCCATCAACATCTCGCCCACGTCGCTCAGTTGTTTTCCCGCAGCTGTGCGAATCCTGAAGAGTCGCTCGACTTCGCAAAACTCTGCCAGCAAGTGAGCAACATAGTTGACGATCTCGGGGTTGCGAATGCCAATCTCTTCGGCATAGTGCCGCCCGACCAGTTCCAGGAAGAATCGTTGCAGCAAATGGGATTCGTCATTCATTCTTCAGGGCCCAACCCCGCTACCACGGCGGGATTTCGTGCGTTGCGCGCATTCTTACCCAGTCTGTGACGCTGCGCAAGTGACTTTTGTAAGTCGCATATGTGGTCTTTCTGCTCTGTTAGAAGGTGTGTAAGCCGCCAAGGTTTCACTGCATTTCTGTTGGCAGTCAGCCTCGCTGGCTGCCAACCTACAATTTGATTATCCAGCTACAATATCGGCCACGGAGGCACCAAAATCGTGGAACGAAAGAACATCTCTAGCGGTGCACCTTGGGAACCGGTAGTCGGGTATTCGCGGGCGGTAAAGATAGGCAACCACATTTATGTCGCAGGAACCACGGCCACCGGGCCTGATGGCAAGCTTGTCGGAAGCGGCGATCCCTATGCCCAGGCGGTGCAGACCCTGAAAAACATCGAATCGGCCCTACAGAAAGCGGGCGCCACAATGAAGGATGTCGTGCGCACGCGAATGTTCGTCACCAACATTGCCGATTGGGAAAAGCTCGGCCGCGCACACGGCGAATTCTTTCGCGACATCCGCCCCGCCACCTCGATGGTCGAAGTCAGCAAGCTGATCTCCCCGGAGATGCTAGTAGAGATTGAAGCGGACGCGGTCATCGTAAACACGGAGCCGTAAACCGGAAGCCAACCCCGCCGCCGGGGCCAGTCCTCAGGGAATTCCTGCCCCTGAGAATCTGGCCCGGCGGTGATTGCTGTGAACCGATCGCGCGATCTCGCCATCGAAGCGGCTTCGATCCGAGTCGTTAGTGTCCTACCACGGCGAAGGCTCCCAGGACGCCCGACGTGTTGACCCAAGAGCCGTTATTGAAGAACGCGAAGGGTTGCGTGGTCTGATTGGTGTCGTTCATGTTCCAGGCATCCCAGGTGTCGGCAGTCTTAGCAGTGGTTTGCACCACCACCCAATACTGCGTCCCGGCCGTGATCGGTGCACCCTTGCCCGAAGACTTGAACTCCGTCGCACAGCAGCTGCCGAAGGGGGGCAGACCTGCAATGTCGAACTTCCCGATGACAGCACCGGGAAGATTGCCGGAGTCCGCGTTGAGACTGACAGTGGCGCCGTTGGTTCCGGTCACGTAGCCGACCGCGACTACGATCTTGGTCACCGTGGCATTGGCGGCAGGGGTGAAAGGCATTCCATCCGCGTAAGTAGCTCCGACGATGGAGTTGGGTCCGGAGATGGTCCATCCTGAACAGCACCAATAAACGCCCAGCGGGTAGTTGCTGAAGTTGTTGTAAATTACGGCGTCACCGGCATCCGGTTGGTAGCTTGGGGCGTAGAACTTGGACGCTCCGTTTGTGGCGGTCGTCTGGCGTCCGTCTCTGCTGGTGACGACTCCATTCTTGCTGGCGGCCATGGCCGTCAGAGTGATAAACAAAAAAACAACTAAGCTGAGCAGTGTGAGTGTTTTCTTCACGACTTTGTCCTCCATTTTTTGAAATTTGGGTTGGGCTGAGTTGAAACTCGAGTCGGGTGTAGTTGGGACACGATGGTTTGGGGCTACAGCGGCTAACTGCTCGCCTCGATCTGCGACAGTTAATCTCACTCGGTCGCCTCCCAACCGGCTGTACAAACTACTGGTTTGTCATACGGGGGGCGACAGGCTTGTAGCTCCCCGCACCCTGCTACTGGGAACAGCTCCCGGCTTTCAGGGGAATGGGCGAAAGTCAGGAACTGGAAAAAAGCGTGCCCGGATTCTACACTCACCGACATCGTTGTCAACAACAGATCTCAAGTCTGGCGCTGGTTTTCAACGGTTTGAAGGGTACATTGTTGCAAAACTTTGCGCATGCTCTAGTACGGCAAGGACGGTACCGTCATCGGACTTGGGGCCCGACCATGTGATCCCCGCTCTTGACATCGGCGGCTTGCGCGTCATAATGCCCAAATCCAGAACGAGTCCGAACCGGGCAGAGAACACGTTCCGCTCCTCAGAATGCGATATGGGAGGTGGCTATGGGTCTTCTTGAATTGTGTGACGCCGAGGCGGCCGTGGTTTCGGTGGACGCCAGCGTGGCCGATGCGGTCCGTACCATGCTGGAACGGCACGTGGGTGCGGTCGCCGTAGTGGACAGCGACCGGCGAGTGGCGGGCATCTTCACGGAACGCGATCTCATGCGCAAGTTTGCCCTCAGCCGGCGCGATCCGGAGAGCACCTTGGTGCGTGAACTGATGACACCGGCCGTGGAGCTGGCCACCGCGGAGACGGGTGCGAGTGAAGCCCTGGTCACCATGGTGGAACGGCACTTCCGCCATCTCCCCGTGGTGGACAACCAGGGCAGGCTGCTGGGGATGCTTTCCATCCGCAACCTGCTGCAATGGCGAATCGATGACTTGAGCCGGGAACTGGGATCGCTGGAGCAGTACGTCAGCAACGATTCTCCGGGAGGAGACTAGAACTCGTCGCATGAACGGTTTGCTGGAAGGGCACGACTTCAGTCGTGCCGTCCAGAGCCCGCAAAGACTGGGCTTCAGCCCCTGTGCATGTGCTCTTCAAGTCTTCGGAACTATTGATGAGACCAGTTCTAACAGGCCACAAGTAACTCATGGAGCCACTGTCTAAAGACCTGCCCTGCATAGCGAACTTGTGCGGTTTGCCGGTGATAGACTCCCCTCAATGCCGAATCCTTCCGGAGCCCTTCTAAAGACTATCGCCGTCGCGCGCATGGGCACGGCGGTCTTCTTCATCCTCTTTGGCGAGTACAAGCTCTTCGGCTCCGGATTCTCGCATGGCGGATTTCAGGGATATCTGCACGGCTATATCGACGCCAGCGCAGTCGGTTTCTACCGGCCGATTCTTGCCGGTGTGGTGCTGCCCCATGCCACTTTCCTTGGATATGTGGTCGGCGCTGTGGAAATGTTTATAGGAGTGTCCCTCCTGCTGGGAATCTGGGTGCGCCCGGCTTCCGTGCTCGGCGTTCTGCACATGCTGAGCCTGACACTGGCAACCTGGTGGCAGGTTGGCCATAGCGTGCCGCTGTGGCGCTATTTCGGTGCCGAACTCGACCATCTGCCGTTATTGTTCCTGTTCCTCATCTTCTATGCCTCCGACGCGGGCAGGGTTTGGGGACTGGATGGCCTGCGCCGGACATGAATCTGCGAAATTCTCGTCGTCCCCGTTAAATCAGTGCGGGATGTCACCCACGCTCGAACGGATGAAGTTCATGGGGATTGATCTGCGTTCATCAGCGCGAATCTGCGGCCACAAGCAAAAGGCCGGCCTCCCGGCCGGCCTTCGCGTAAAAAATCCGAAAACTACTTCTTCGCAGCGGGCGCGATTGCGTCCTTGGTGGCCTTGGCGACGCGGAACTTTACCACGGTCTTGGCCTTGATCTGAATCGGTTCGCCGGTCTGCGGGTTGCGTCCCATGCGGGCCTTGCGGTGTGCTTTCACCAGGCGGCCGAGCCCTGGGATGACGAACACGCCGTTCTTCTTGGTCTCTTTCACGGCGGTGTCGGTAAGGTGTTCCAGAAATGCAGCAGCGGTTTTGTTGTTGGTCTCGATTTTCTCGGCGAGATGACGCACCAGTTGGGTCTTGGTCATGCCTGAAGCCATGAATCCTCCTATCGGTGAAACTCTGATTTTCCTGCGATGATTCGCATCTTATACCACGCCTCCTGTGGAAAAATAGCGTTTTCGCCGCATTTTATGCGGTTGTTCCCCATTAGGAACCTCGAAAGCCCACAAAAATCGCCCTTGTCGGCGACTTCCAGCGCCGAAAGGCCCGTTTTCAGCAGGCGCCAGGAGTCTGCCGGACCCGTCGGCGGATGATGAGGGAGGCAATTCTCTCCATGTCATAATGAACTCCAGGAGAGGATTCTCGTGAGTTGCTCCATCTGCGAAAAGCGCAAGGAGAAACGCTTCTGTCCCGCCGTCCACGGGCGCATCTGCCCCCAATGTTGCGGCGAGCAGCGCGAGGTGACCCTCGACTGCCCCAGGGACTGCGTTTATTTGCAGCAAGCCCGCGAGCACGAAAAACCGCGTCCGCTAAGCGACTTGGACCAGGCCGCCTTGTTTCCCCAAGTCGAAATCGGGGACCAGTTCCTCTACGAACACGAACATTTGGTTGTGGGCCTGACCTTTGCCTTGGCGAAGAGTGTACGGGCTGATCGCGGCATGAGCGACGTGGACCTCATCACTACCTTGGCCTCGCTCGCCAGAACCCATGAGACGCTGGTGAACTCCGGGCTGCACTACGAAACACCCATGACCAGCATCCTTCACCAGACCATCGCCGCGGAAGTGCAGAAAATGCTGAAAGAATATCGCGAGGCCGAAGAGAAGCACCTGGGTTACTCGCGGCTGAAAGATTCCGAGGTCTTGAAGGCGTTGGTCTTTCTCGTCCGCATGGGCTATGCCCGCACCTCGGGAAGGCCCAAGTCCCGCGCGTTTGTCGACTTCGTGCTGTCCCAGTTTCCCGAGAAGACCATCGCTGCTCCCGAGGAAGTGGGCAGCCGCCTCATCGTCCCGTAGCAGCAGCCCGAAGAAGGCCACGGATCAGCGGGATCTAGAAGAAACTAAGTTGGATCCGTGTCAATCCGCGCGAATCCGTGGCTAGTTCTTGTTGTCCTTGCGCACGGCCTGCCCCGGTGGCAACGCATCGCGCAGCTCGCGAACCGTGCGTTTCAACACAGGATGCCGAACCTCCGGCGCAATCTCTGCCAGCGGTTCCAGCACAAAGCGGCGCTGGTGCATGGCGGGATGTGGAATCGTCAAGCCCTCCGCTTCGACGATTGCGTTGCCGAATAGCAGAATGTCAATATCGATGGTTCGCGGACCTTTCTTTTCAATCCGGCGCCTTCCCATCCGCCGCTCTATTTCCAAGATGCCCGTCATCAGCCCCTCGGCCGTCTTTTCCGTGTCCACCTTGATCGCGCAATTCAAGAACCAGGGTTGGGCTGTAAATTCCACCGGCTCGGTCTCATAAAAGGACGACGCCGCGACCACCTCGCCCAAGCCGCCCAACCGCTCAATCGCGACGTTCAGGTTGGCCGCGCGATCCCCAAGGTTCGAGCCAAGCGATAGATAGACGATCGTGTGCACCGGGAGTAGTTTCTAGTTTCTGGGGTCAAGATTCCAGAGAAAACGGTAGCCCTGCACTACTACCGAGAAACGCCAGGCGAGGTATCCAGCTTGAGACTTGCGGTGTTATCCATCGCCCCGCACGCTAGACCGATGCTTTCCATTCATACCAGAATTGATCGTGCCCAGCGGTTGCTGCGGATGCTGGAGGAAGATGCTCCCCTGCTGGAAGTCCGGGTGGCCCAGTTGACCCCCGAACATCAACAATCTGCGAAGGCCTACGCCGCACAACTTGCCGCCCACGCCCGGGCCGAGCTGGAAAAACTCATTGAGCAGAATTCCTTCTGGGATTCCAACGACTGCACTCCGCAAGCCGCGGATTGAGCGGGATGCCCGACGGAGAGCGATCAGGCCATCTGCCCCGCAGCGGCGTGGGAAGTCACTGGGGCCGCCCGGAAGTCTTCCTCCAGAGTGGTCTCCTCCCACAACGTACGGTCCCGCAATAGCAACGAGACCAGAGCGGTGTGCATGGCATGACCGGCACGGTCGGCGACCACATTGCCGAGGATCTGCTTTCCCAAGAGGGCGAGGTCCCCAATGAGGTCGAGAACTTTGTGGCGTACAAACTCGTCGGCAAAGCGCAAGGGCGGGTTTTCCACGCCATCGTGAGTCAGCACGATGCAGTTCTCGCGCGAGGCGCCGCGGATCAATCCCATATTGCGCATGGCCGGCTCATCTTCTCGGGACCCAAAGGTGCGCGCCGGGGCGACCTCCCGCAGGTAGTTGCCATCCTGCAGTTCCACTCGAAATGTTTCCTTGCCGATCAAGGGGTGGGGGAAGTTGATGGTGTAGGAGACGGAATAGCTGTCCGCGGGATAAACGGCAATGAATTTGTTTCCTTCCCGCAGTTCAACTTCGCGACGGATACGCAAATAGGTGCGGGGGCGGCGCTGCTGGCGAATTCCCACTTTCTGAATGAATTCCACGAAAGGGCGGGCGCTGCCATCCAGGATGGGAAGCTCTAGGTTGTCCAGCTCCACGATCGCGTTGTCGACCCCGGTCCCGAAGAATGCGGACAGGAGATGCTCGGTAGTCGAGATCAGCACGCCTTTCTTCATCAAGCTGGTCGCGTAACTGACGCGGGCGACGTTGCGGCCAATGGCCTCCACCTCGAAGCCATCCAGATCTATCCGGCGAAACACGATGCCAGAACCGGCGGCGGCCGGCAGGATGCGCAGGTGAACCGAAGCACCGCTGTGCAAACCCACTCCGGAGCATTCCACAGCGGCACGAATTGTCTGTTCGTGTTTCAGGCTAAAGTTTCGCTATCTGTGGTGGTATGAATAGATTACCGCCTGTGTGCGAAACCCCGTCTGTGGCAAATTAGCCACACTGTCGTGGCTTTGCCTAAAATGAGCCACATTTTAAAGAGTTTATGGGCAACCAAGAAAGTTATTGGGCAGGTTCTAGTTATTGCCGCGATGATGCTAGTTGCTCGCAGGAATGCTTGCGATCTTCGAGTAGTCGTCACAAAATTCGTCCACACAGTTGTGCTGGTCACAGGTTCCGCCACTGAAATGGGGCTTGCCGACATGCTTACCGTTGGAGTCAACTTTCCAACTAATCTCCTCGACTCTCCAGCAAAACTCAGTGACATGAATTTTGGTATTCGGGAACGTGTCTCTATACCTCAGCCAACCGAAGTAAAACCAGTGTTGCGCTGGGTCTATTTGCGAGAACCAATCCAGTGGCTGTCGGAGAGTCGCCGAATCAAGGGTGGCCTTGGGCGGGATTGCGCTTGTGCTCAAGGACTTTCCCGTAAGGGTTGTTTTTCCAAGAAATTCCTCCTCTGTGATTTCATGGTTGAGTTGGCCGGAACCGAAAATGGTAAGTACGCCGATGGCTGGCGTACTTCCGACATTCTCCCAATGGGCAGTAACTTCGATGTACGTAATTGGCTTTACTGGTTTTCCGTTGATTGTCGTATATGTCGCCAATTCCGTCGTGTATTTTTGCGAACTTATGAAGGCCCGCTGGACGGAGTAAAGAGCCTCACCATTGAGCTTGTTAGAGTCAATCATCTGGGTAAGCTGCCCATGGTAATCTTCAACGTTCAATTGACTTCGTTCCGTCCTGCCGACGATCTGCTCCTCACCGCCGTCCGTCTTTCCGGCGTGCCGGCATTCATCGAACTGATCGACACGGGCGTGTTCGAAGAGAGTCGCTACTTCGATGTAT
>JAIQFW010000156.1 GCA_020073105.1 Terriglobia bacterium | reverse complement strand
GCGAGAAGGGCCCATTCGATGTTCTTGAGGGCTTGCACTGACTGGGCATAGGCGTCCCCGCGCCCCACGATGTTTCCGGCGACATCCGTGGCGGTGGTCCCGGAAACGTACACCGTGGAACCGATGCGGACGGCTCGCGAATATCCTACGATGGGTTCCCAGGGGGTTCCGCTAGCGATGTTCTTTCTCGGCATCCGGCGCTCCACTTCAGGTGGGACGGTCATCGCCGAATTACGGGCACTGAATCAGGCCCTGGGCCCAGAGGCAGCCCCTACAGGTGGGAAAGCGATTCCCGTAGCAGTCCTCTTCATTTGCTTCTGACAGATTGCAGCTCCCGCACGCGGTGCAGGGGGAGAAGTCAAACGCTTGCACCCGTTCGCGAAATGCCACGTATTCCGGCGCGTTCCACAGCTCGTGGAGGTCGCGCTCCGTCACCGTGCCGACCGCGTACCCTCGAGAAGCACGTTCCTGTTCGTACAGGTAACTGACATGGCTGTGGAGGAGGGGGAGGCACGGGCTCACGCTCCCATTCCAGGCAATCGCCGTGGCGCCACGCTCGATGAAGGGACAGCGATCGTTCGCCTCGGCCAGGTTGCCCCCGGCCAATGTTGTGGTCAGGCCGCTCCGCATCACCTCGTACAGGGGCCTGCGGGTGATCTGGCTCACGTCGATCTTGGGCAATTCCAAGCGATACCGAGAGGGCGAGTAGACGAGGCTCGTCAACACGTGGGGGTGTAACACCTCCTGGCACATCTCCCTGGTGTACGGGAGAACATTCATCACGAGAAATCGCGTGGCACCCAAACGCTCGCCAAGACGCAGCACGGAAGGCAGATCGGTGATGTTACGTCTCATCGCAACGAACGCAATGCCGATCCGGGGTGTGGCGACGTACGGGTCAGGTCCGCGAGCATCCCGGAAATAACTGAGGTTGGCCAGAACCTCCGGCAGGACCGCGCCCAGACGAACGTCTGCATAACTCTCCGGGGTAGAGCTGTCCAGGGAGACCCAGAGCATGTCCAAGCCGGCGATGATCAAGTGCCGAGACATCTCCCGGGTAAGCAGCGTGCCGTTCGTGATGAGTTCTACCGGGGCGCCGAGGGCTTTCGCTTGAGTGACCATCTCGACGATGTTCGGGTGAGCCAGCGGCTCACCAAACCCCCCGAAAAAGAGGGTGGGGGGCGGTGAAAAGCCGCGCAACCCGTCGATGACGCGGGCGAAGGTTGTCATGTCCATCTGGCCCAACGGCCCGCCCCAGACATTCCGGATGCAGGTCAGACACTCAAGGTTGCAGCGATTCGTCGCCTCCACGTATACCTTGGCCAGGTGGGTAATGGGTGGTCGTAGACGCAAACCGTTCGCCCCATCGTCAAGGCGGATGCGGGCACCGGGTCTCAACCCATAGCGAGCTGCCACCTCGGGATGGAAGACCAATCGCCCCTCATCATCCACGTAGGCTTGATATTCAGATGGAGGGTTCATCGACGGATGATGGGGTGAGAGGGGTTTGCCTGACGACGCTGGTGAATTGTGATGGGACTCACTCGTTTCGCCTTGCCGCGGCCCGCGCGCGGGTGCCCTCCCTTGCCAAGCATGCCCAATACACCTCCGGGTGTCAAGCAGGAACCTCTCCTTGTCCACATTTGTCCTTGACAAAGGTTACGCTGTGATATAACTTGCATAGTACAAGTATCGAGTTCACTGGTTCAGGACGGACACACCCATGATGAACCTGGACGAAGGGGCCGAGCGGCTGCACCGATTAACGAAGGAACTCATCCGGCGCTACCAGTTCCGCGACTGGAACCAGATCTGCTGTTACGGGATCTCCATCAGCCAATCCCACATTCTTGACATCCTGGCGGACGATGGGGATCTGACGATGCAGCAACTGGCGCGACGGATGTTCAAGTCGGTGAGCACCATGACGCGGGTCGTTGGCCAGCTTGTCAGGCGGGGATACGTCAAGCGGCGGCAGGATCCTGAGGACCGGCGGATCGTGCACGTGTCCATCACCCCGCAGGGTAAGGCCATCATGGCCGCGATCCAGCGGGACATGATTGAGACGCAAAAAGCCATCCTCCGCGCCGTGCCGCCCGACCAGTGGGCCGGGGCCTTCAAGGTTTTGGAAGCCCTCGCCCGCGGGGCGCGGCGGTGGCAGGAGACATGCTGCAAGGCGTGATTTGTTTGTCCAGAAGGTTGCACTATGCAAGTTTCATGAATATCCGAGAGGAGGTGTCATGCTGAAACCCGGGCTGGAGCAACAGTTCAACGACTTCTACCATGCCGCCTATGCCGACGGGGAGCTGGACAGTAAGACCAAGGTCCTGATCGGCCTCGCGGTGGCGATGACGGAGGGCTGCTATCCCTGAATGCGCTATTACCTTGGCGTTGCCAAGGAGAAAGGCGTGACCGACGGGGCGGTCCGCGAGGCCATGGCGGCCGTCGTCGCCACCAATGGCGGGCGGCCACGCGCGCAGGCGCGGGAGGCACTCAAGGGATTGCTGGATCCACAACCGATTTCCCATTCGACGGAGGACTGCTGTGGACACGAACAAGTTCGGTGAGCAAGAAATCAAGAACGCGGTGAAATCCCGGTATGCCAGGCCCTTCTCGAAAATCGCCCACGCGACTTTGCGGTGCAGTTCCAGGCGCTCGGACTGCTTGTATTCCTCGTCCCAGCCCAGGCCCAACCAGCGTAGGCCGTCAAAGATCGAACTCACCGAGGCCTCGGTATTGCGTTCGACATCGGTATCGTCGAGGCGCAGGATCATGGTCCCGCCGTTATGACGGGCATAAAGCCAGTTAAAGATGAAGGTCCGGGCGCTACCGACGTGCAGGAAGCCGGTCGGAGAGGGCGCAAACCGGACCCGCGGGCGGTGCCCTGCGGCCACTGGATACGAGGGAGAGTTCATGAAAGGTGGTCGACTTCGATGTTACGGGCGGGAGGAAAACAGCGTCAAGCGGGCGCCAGCAAGTGTCTTTAGTAACCCCTGCCATGTTACCAGTAGAACTCCGCCAATCGGGACTTGCCATCTAACCTATTGTGTTGACTGAACTCGTGTGAAAACATAACGGTTACCGACAACAACATCCGTTGCACAGAGCATAGGAGAGCAATCCCCCAGCCGTCATGACCAGTCTTGCCGCCAGCTTGGTGATCGTCCCCGGGATCGTGGCCCTGCTCCTGTTCCTGCTCTTCACCTACCTCTACGAGCAGAGCCGGCAGCAATACTTTGGCGCATGGCAACTGGCCTGGGCGTTTTACAGTTTGCATTACGGCGTCGACGCCTGGGACGCCTTCCACCATCCCACGATGCTGACTTCGTTTGTGGGCTCCATGCTGCTGATCGGCATGGCGCTTTGCATCTACGTCTCGACTCGGCTGATGCGCGAGAAATACCGCCCGCGCTGGGATGACTTGGCCCTCGGCGTGGTGGGAGTGGCTCTGGCGTGGTGGAACTTGCGCACGCTGATCGCGAGTGAAGCGTTCTATTCTTCCACGCCCCACACCCTGCATCTGCCCCTCGACGTGGGAATGGGAGTGTTGTTGTTGTACTGTTCTTTCTATTTCTACCGGCACGCTCATCGCAAGAATTCGCTGGCTTTTACCTTGCTGGCGGTTTCGCTGGCGTTGTGGGCTGTGTTGATGATCTTTGGCAAGTTGAGCAACCCTTTCATGCAAATGTTCGGCACCGCGGGGCACTTTCTGGGACCCATCCCGCAAATGTTGCTGGGCGTTGCCATGGTAATGGTGCTGTTCGAAAACGAGCGCAATGCGGTGCAGGAGAATGCGCTGGCCTTCTCCACGCTGGGAGTGGACCCAAAGCGGCTGCTGTCGGCCGAAGACCTGGTGCCCAGCCTGCAGAGCATGCTGGACCGGCTGGTGGCGCCCTTACCCACAGGACGGGCCCTGATCTACATCTCCGAGCGGTGGCGCGCCATTCTTCCCACCGTGCAACGCGGGTTCTCTCCCGAACTGATCAGCAAGATGGAGAAGACCGGCGCCGGCGAGTACATTTCCGAACTGTCCTACCGGCGTGGCGGATTTGTCACTTTCCACAATGTTGCCGAGATGTCAGAACCGCTGCCCGCGTTTCCGGGGGCGCGGTTTGAGCAGTTCCGCCAGGTCATGGCCGAGGAGAATGTTCGCCATATCACCGCAGTCAGCCTGCAAACTCGTGAACATAATTTCGGGATCATCTTTTTCCCTCATGCCGCCCGCCGCATGTTCGGCTCCTCGAACCTGCGTCTGCTGATCGGCCTGGCGCTGCAGATTGGACTCACTCTGGAAAACTACGTGGTGATGCACGATGCGCAGCGCCGCACCAAAGAATACGAGCTGCTGACGCAGATCGGCCAAGCCATCAGTTCCCGCCTCGACCAGGATGAAATTCTGCGCACGGTCCACAAAGAGCTGGGACAGATTTTTGACACCAGCGACTTCTATGTCGCGTTTCAGGAGGGGGACGAGGTCCGCTTCGAGTTCGAGGTGGAGAAAGGCGAGGTCCTTCCCAAGCGTTCCCGGAAAATCGACAATGGCCTGACCGAATACATCCTGCGCACCGCGCAACCAGTGCTCATCCACTCCGATCTGGAACGAGCACGGGAGCGCCTGGGGACGACGTACATCCCCCCGCGGCCGGCCAAGTGCTTCTGCGGAGCCCCCATTCTGCTTGGAGGCAAGCCCGCAGGAGTGATGGCCGCGATGAACATGGAGCGCGAGCATGTTTTCGAGGAACGCGACCTGGAAGTGATCCAGACCGCCGCCGGCCAGGTTTCGGTGGCAGTGGAAAACGCCCGCCTGTTCGCCGAAGAGCAACGCCGCTCCCGGCAGCTGGCGTTTCTCAATAGCATTTCGAAGACCGCGATTTCCAGTGAAGACGCGGAACAGATGCTGTTGGAGATTGTGGGCCACATCCAGAAGAACTTCCGTTTCGATCACATTGGAATCGGAATCTTTGACTACACCAGAAAAGATATCGAGATCAAGGCAGAGGCAGGCGCGACCGCTACGGCCCTGGGCAAGCGGATTCCGCTCGGTGTGGGAATCCTCGGCCGGGTCGCGCGAACCGGCGAAAGTGCGTTGGTGCAAACTACCGGGGAAGCTCATTTACAGGGGGTTCTGCCGGATTCGCGGGCGGTGCTGTGCATCCCGATCACCGACGGAGAAACCCTGCTTGGTGTGCTCAACGTCGAGAGCAAAGAGGAGGACGCGTTCTCTCCCGACGATGTTTTGATCATGAACACGTTGGCCGATCTGCTGGCGACGGCGCTGCACAACTCCTTCGTCTTCCAGAAGCTGCAACAGCAATCGATCACCGACGGGCTCACCGGCATCAAGACCCGCCGCTTCTTCTGGGAGGCCCTGACTTCGGAATGGAAGCGGGCTTCGCGCTCCGGACGGCCCTTTTCGGTGGTGTTGATCGACCTCGACAAGTTTAAGGAAGTGAACGACAGTCTGGGCCACCTGGAGGGCGACCTGGTTCTGGCTCGCGTCGGGCGCCTGCTAGAGCAAAAATGCCGGCAGTCGAACGTGGTGGCCCGGTACGGGGGCGACGAATTCATCATTCTGATGCCCGAAACCGGAATCGAGCAGGCCCAGAGCCTGGCAGACCGCCTGCGCCTCTGGCTTTCCAGCGATCCCATGCTGCAGGAGCATCACATCACCGGCAGCTTTGGCGTGGCCAGTTTCCCGGTGCACGGCCTGTCGGTGGAGGACATCATTCGCGTCGCCGATTCGGGTATGTATGTTTCCAAGCATGCCGGCGGCGATCGCGTCTCCATCGCCGATGAATTTGAGGCGGACGAAACTGGCGCCGTGCAGCGGCAGCAGATCTCCGCTTATATTGAGGGCTTTCTGCAGCGGGAACACACCGGCCCGGAACACCTGGATGAACTCCTCACCACGCTCAAGAAACTCTGCGTCGGCGAGCAGGGAGAGGAAGACTACAATCCACAAGTTTTGCGCGAATCCATCGAAGCTCTAGCACGGGCAGCGGAACTCCGGGAGCGCAACGGGACTGGGCATGGGGAAATGGTGGCCCGCTACAGCGAACTGGTGGCGCGCGCCCTCGGCCTCTCGCCAGAAGACGTGGATGATATTGCCTATGCCGCCCGGGCGCACGACGTGGGGAAAATCTTCGTCCCTGATCGTGTCATCAACAAGTCCGGACCGCTGACGGAAGACGAATATTATCTGGTGAAGCTGCACGCAGAGGTGGGAGCCAAGATTCTGGGCACCATTCCCGGAGGTGGGCCCCTGCGAGAGGCAGTGGAGCATCATCACGAGGCCTTCGATGGAAGCGGTTATCCGGCGGGGCTTCGCGGTGAAAAGATCCCGCTCTGGGCACGCATCCTTTCGATCGCTGACGCCTACGTCAACATGACTACGGAACACAGCTTCGCGTCGGCGAAGAGTAGCGAACAGGCCCTTACGGAACTGGAACGGCTGAGTGGCATTCGCTATGACGGCATGCTTGTCCGGATCCTGGCGCGTGAACTGAAGAGCGAGCGGGCGCCATCGAGTTTGGGCGGCTGAGGGGAACAGCTTCTGGCTTCTGGCTTCTGGCTTCTGGCTTCCTCAGCGGACTCCGCGGCGGTTCTCGGCGGCCTCGGCGTTTTAAGGTTTTGACCGACTCGGCGTACACAAGTCCTAAGTCGCAAGCGCGCGGAGATATCCGCAGAGAGCACTGAGCCGCCACCGTTCTCCACCCCTTGCAACTGCCAACCGGAAACTGGAAACTATCAGCCTATGTCCGTATCTCTATCACTCGACCATAAAGTCGCGCTCATCACCGGAGGTTCGCGTGGCATCGGCGCGGCCACGGTACGCATGTTTGCCGCCGCCGGGGCGCGCGTCATGTTCAATTACGAGAAGTCGCGAGAGCGCGCCCAGACGCTGGTCAAGGAGATCGGTGAAGATAGGTGCGCCACGGTTGCCTGCAACCTAGCGGAGGTGCCAAACGCGGCTGGGCTGGTGGCAGCCACCGTCACAAAATTTGGCCGCCTCGATGTTCTGGTGGCCAATCACGGCATATGGGAGTCGAAGGACGTGCCCATCGATGAGATGACCGACGCACAGTGGCGCCGCACGCTGGCGATCAATGTGGACGGCGTTTTCGCTCTCATCAAGCATTCCGTTGCACACATGAAGAAGCAGGGAAAGTCAGGACACATCGTGCTGGTCAGCTCGACCGCCGGGCAGCGCGGCGAGGCCTTCCACTGCGATTATGCCGCCAGCAAGGGCGCCCTGATCAGCATGGTGAAAGGGCTGTCCACAGAACTGGCGCGGGACGGAATCCATGTGAATTGCGTGGCGCCGGGTTGGGTGGAGACCGACATGTCCATCCCTGCACTGAACGATCCCAAGAGCCGGCCGGCGATTTTCGCTACCATTCCGCTGGGACGCGTGGCCAAGCCCGAGGAGATCGCTGCGCCGATCCTGTTTCTGTGTACCCCGCAAGCAGGGTTTATCACCGGCGAGGTGTTCAACGTGAACGGCGGGGCGGTGCTGGCAGGCTAGCGGGGGTCAAGGCGGGTGGGGACGACCCTCCATCGCTTTCAAACATCCAAGCATCTACAATTCATCCCGGAGCGTCTTATTTTCCTGGGAACTATGAAATACGTCGCCTTCCTCCTACTCCTTGGGACTCTCGCCTTCAGCCAGGCAACGCCTGCCGCATCGCCGGCATCGTCCCAGTCCATCCCGGTTGACCAGGAAAACGCCAACAAGGCGAAGGCGCTTCTCGACCAGATGATTCAAGCACTGGGCGGAAACGCCTACCTGAACATTGAGGATGCCAGCCTGGAGGGTCGCGCGTACAGCATGCATCACGGAGAATCTGGCGGCCCTGGAATGCTGTTCTGGGAGTTCTACAAGTATCCCGATAAGGAACGGGTCGAGTTGACCAAGAAGCGGGATATTGTGTACGTCTACCGCGGTGACCAGGGCTTCGAGATCACCTACCGGGGCGCGCGTGCGGACGATCCGAAGACGGTGAGTGATGTGCTTCGCCGCCGCCGGTACGCGCTTGATGTGGTGCTGAGAAAATGGCTCCACGAGCCCGGGATGGCGCTGTTTTACGAGGGTGCTACCGTGGCCGAGCAAAAGGATGTGCAGCAAGTCACCCTGTTGAACTCACAGAACCAAGGTGTGACTTTGTACATCGACTCGCGGACGTTCTTGCCCGTAAAGAAGACTTACTCCTGGCGCGATCCAACCGATAAGGAGCGCAACATCGAGAGCGAAGTGTACGATGCTTACCGCGCCGTGCAGGGCATTATGACACCCTTCATCCGCAGCCGGTATTACAACGGCGACATGGTCAGCCAGCACTTCTTGAACTCAGTAAGCTTCAACACCGGCGTGAAGGATTCCCTGTTCAACGTCGTGGTGACCTGGGATCCAAACAAGCCGGTTCCGCGGAAGTAATCTCCCTGTTTTGTCCCGGTTAAGTGCCTGCTGGCTTTGCCTTTAGGCCGTTTTTTGCGGCTGGGTTTGGGTAATTCCCACGACAGTGTGGCTTTGCCCCATAAGTGCCTTCCAAGTAACCCCTGCCCATAAAGTCGCACCCCTGCCCAAAAACCGCTGCACCCCTTCGCTATAGCTTCGCTGCACTAAACGTGCTGCATTTCGTTTGCCATAGATTTTTTCTCCCCTGCAAGTAATCCACAGGTAACGCCTTACGTCCACAGGGGGTACGTGTGGCATTGTCCGGTATATGAGGAGCCGCGATTATACGGAGTGTTAACTGACTTGCGCGGTGCGGGTGGGGATCAAACGTTTGCGACGCGCATCCCCACCCACACCCTTTGAACGGAGAAGTCCCAAGCCTGTGGAGGCGAGCGGTCTGCAACACCGCCGGACGGTGCCTGCGCACCGTGGGTTCGATTCCCGACTTCTCCGCCAAATTTGTTGAACGTAGATGTTCACGACTTATGACTGCTCCTTCTGGGCTTATTCCAATATGGCGATTTGCACTTGGGGCAGACCCTTGGCTCGTCCTCGCCGCGTGGCACCCATTGGTGCTCACACCGGGTACATTTATACCCTTTTTTCTCGATTGTGACCATACGCATGGCGTCAATCCCTCTCTCTTAGCTAGTAATATACCGATTAGGTGTGCCGCGTCAAGTTTTTCCAGCTTGACATGTATACACCTACGTAGTATATTACTACGTAGGGAGGCGTTATGGAACCCCGACAAGAGCGCGGTTTGGTACTCGCGGCCACCAAGAAGATCGAGCGGTACGGCGACCGCTGGAAAGTGCCTTCGCAGTTTGGTTTCGGCTTTTACATGGTGGATACGGAGCACGAGCGGTGCTCTTGCCCCGACTGGGAGACCCGTCGTCTCAACTGCAAGCACATCTATGCTGCCATTTACGTCATGAAGCGTGAATACGACAAACACGGGCAGATGCTCATGACTGAAGCACTCGCTATCGCCAGCGCGGAGCCACGCCCCACGTATCCGCAAGCTTGGCAAGCCTACAATTCTGCCCAGACAAACGAAAAAGATATGTTCCAATCCTTGCTGGCAGATTTGTGTAAGGGACTCGCAACTCCCGCCGCCAAGAAAACTGGCCGTCCAAGCCTTCCGCTGTCCGATGCGATTTTTGCCGTGGCCTTCAAGGTTTATTCCACCGTTAGCACGAGACGGTTTATGTCCGACCTGCGTTCTGCTCGGGAACGCGGCTGCATCTCCAAAACTCCGCACTACAATTCCATCTGCAATTACCTCGAAAACCCCGACATGACGCCAGTCTTGCGGAGTCTGATCGTTAAGAGCAGTCTCCCGTTGCAATCGGTAGAAACCGATTTTGCTGTGGACTCGTCGGGGTTTATGACCACCCGCTTCGTGCGCTGGTTTGATATGAAGTATGGGAAGGAAAAAGCTGAGCGCCAATGGGTGAAATGTCACGTGATGTGCGGAGTCAAGACAAACATCGTCACAGCCGTAGAAATAGCGGACAAGCACGCCAGCGACGCCAGGATGTTTCCCCCACTTGTTGAAACTACCGCCCAGCATTTCAAAATCTCGGAAGTGTCTGCCGACAAAGCCTACGGCGGGAAGCCTGCAACCGATGTAGTTCACAAGTTTGATGGAACCCCGTTCATCACGTTTCGCGGGAATGCCACGGGCGGCATTGGTGGGACGTTCGGACAGATGTTTCACTACTTCATGTTCCGGCGTGAGGAGTTCTTGCAGCACTACCACAAGCGCAGCAATGTGGAATCCACATTCTCGATGATGAAGCGGAAGTTCGGAGACTCGCTGCGCAGCAAGACTGACGTAGCGATGGTCAACGAAGCCCTTTGCAAGATTCTCTGTCATAACCTTGTAGTGCTCATCCACGAGATGTACGAACTCGGCATTGACCCTGTTTTCTGGAAAACAACACCTCCAATTTGTCAGCTCACATTCCCCGGAGTAAACCAATGACTTTTGACTCAAATAGCCCAAGCACCGATGGCCAAAGCAACACCGCCGACAACGCAAATAATCGCCAAAATGGCGACACGCTTACTGCCAGGCCCCCCACCCCTATACCGAATAACCCACCACCCCCAAATGAACGCACAGAAACCAACAACGGACATCCCGATACGCC
>JAIQFW010000002.1 GCA_020073105.1 Terriglobia bacterium | reverse complement strand
GGACAGCGCCGAATCCCTTGGGGCAGTTGACGCATCTTAATTGAGGCGCATATCATCTTCGTTTGGCCACAGCACGAAGGGAATTGCAGGTAGAGAAGTGAAGTCGTCATCATCCATGGAAAAGAAGAAGCTGGACACGTTCAAGAAGCGGCTGGAGACGCGGCAGCAAGAGCTGCGCCGCATGGTCTCGCGCACCGAGCAGGATGGGCGCACGGTGGATGAAGATTCGGCGCAAGACATCGCCGACCGCGCCGCTAGTTCCTACACCAAGGAATTCCTCTTTCACCAGAGCAACAACGACCGCCAGCTGCTGCAGATGGTGGAGAACGCCCTGTCGCGCATTCGCGAAGGCACCTTCGGAGAGTGCATCTCCTGCGGCAAGGAGATCAACCCCAAGCGGCTCGAGGCCGTGCCTTGGACCCGTCACTGCATCGAGTGCCAGGAAAAAGCGGAACAGGGGCGGCTGGAAGAAGCGTCGCGATAGGCCCTTGCTGAGAACATGTCTGGCCGCCGGTCCCGGCGGCTTTTCGTTTTGCTGCGGCTTGGCGGTTGGCGGCGCGAAGATACCATCCACCGATAAATAATGGGCATTGACACCGGGGTTCGACCATTGTATGTTCGGCCTCGCGCTCGACTACTACCGCACCTCGTTGCGTGCTCGAATGCCCTCCCCATTCAAATCGCAACCAGCCCGCGGACGTCAATCTCTCAGCGTAAGGACGACCCTCATGAGGCAAAGACCGGTTCGCAAGAGCGGTACGTGCAAGTTGGCACTTCTGGCGGTGCTGGCATTCGCAGTCTTTTCCACGCTGGTCGCGCCGGCACAAGCGCAATTTACTCTGACGAAGATCAGTACCGACACCTTTACCAATCCCGACTCCCAGCACGCGACCGAAGTGGAGCCGGACACATTTGGCTTTGGCAACACCATTGTGAGTGCCTTCCAGGTGGGACGCATTTACAGCGGCGGGGGCGCGGACATCGGGTTTGCCACGTCCACGGATGGGGGGAGAACCTGGACCAGCGGCTCTCTGCCCGGCCTGACGGTCAACTATAACCACGGCACCTTTTCTGCTGCCAGTGATGCCGCCGTGGTTTACGACGCCGCCCATGGTGTTTGGATGATTTGCACCCTTCCGATTGGAAACAACGACGTGGTGGCGGTGAGCCGCTCGCAAGACGGACTCATCTGGGACAACCCGGTCATGGTGACCAACATCAACGCCGACAAGAACTGGATTACCTGTGACAATACGCCGACCAGCCCGTTCTACGGACATTGCTATGTGGAATGGGACAGTCCGGCGAACGGTGACCTGGTTTACATGAGCACTTCTACGGATGGTGGCCTGAGCTGGGGACCCGCCAAGAATACGGCGGACACGCTCTTCGGGATCGGAGGCCAGCCCTTGGTGCAGCCGAACGGAACGGTGGTGGTACCGATTGTGAGTTTCAACTCGGGCGGGATGGCTGCTTTTTCCTCGACCAATGGTGGCAGCAGTTGGAACAAGAGCGTGAACATCGCTTCGATCACTCAACACGGCGAGGCAGGCGGGCTGCGCAGCGCCGGGTTGCCGACGGCCAGAGTCGATGGGGCCGGGAATGTCTTCGTGGTGTGGTCCGATTGCCGTTTCCGTTCAGGTTGCAAGGCCAATGACTTGGTCATGAGCACGTCCAGCAACGGTACGAAGTGGAGCCCGGTGGCTCGAATCCCGATGGTCCCGGTCAGCAGCCCAGTGGACCTGTTTATTCCCGGCCTAGGGGTAGATCCTGCGACCTCGGGCGGCTCCGCCCATTTGGCATTGACTACTTACGCCTATGCCAACACCAACTGCAGCTTCTCGACCTGCAAGCTCTACGTTGGTTTTACGGTCTCTGGAAACGGCGGAAGGACTTGGACCGCAGGCAAGGTGTTGGCGGGACCGATGAGCCTGTCCTGGCTTCCCAATACCTTTTCGGGTTACATGGTCGCAGACTACCTCGGGACTTCTTTCGTGAACGGCAATCCCTTTGGTGTGTTCGCGGTCGCCAAACCACCATCGGGCGGGAAGTTTGATCAAGCGATGTACACCACCAAACAACCGCTGGTCGTGTCTGCCAACGAACCGACCTACAGTTCCGCGCTGGAGAAACCCATTCCCGGCGTGAAGTCAGACAAGCCAAAACCCAAGTACTACGATCTGGACGGAGAGTATCCTATCCCGCCTTCCAAGAAGGCCCTGAAGAATCTAAGGAAGTCAGCGAAGAAGTAAGTTGGTGAACAGGCCGCATGGGTCACCGCCGGCGCGAGCGCCGGCGGTATTGTTTGTGCCCCGCGGGCCCGGTTCACGGCGATGAGAAGAAAGTCTTCACATTGACGCTGCCCCGTGACGGACGTATAGTTCCAGAGCGCAACAGTAAGTCCCTCGGCTTGTTGGCAGCCGGTTTTCGCAGCCTCGGCCAGGCACTGAGCTTTGTCCAAAAGGAACTCCCGATGAATCCACGGCACCCTCTTTTATTCTCCGCATTGCTTTCTTGTCTACCACTACCGGCACTAGTGCTCGTTGCATCATTTTTCCTTACGTCAACCGCCCAGGCGCAAAAAGGCCTGGTCCGGCTCAGTACGGATCCATTCACTAATCCTGAAAGCCAGCACGCGACCGAGGTTGAGCCGGACACCTTCGCGTTCGGGTCCACCTTCGTGACCGCATTCCAAGTGGGCCGCATCTACGGCGGGGGCGCTTCCGACATCGGATTCGCGATCTCTACGAATGGCGGCACAACCTGGACCAACGGTCTTTTGCCGGGGATCACCAAGTTTTACAAGGGCGGACAGTTCCTAGCGGCCAGTGACCCGGCGGTCAGCTACGACTCCGCGCATGGCAAGTGGCTGATCGTTTCGCTGGGCCTGGGGCCGAACAACAATTACGTCCTGACTAACAATTCGAGCGACGGCATTACCTGGAATAATCCGGTGACGGTCAACAGCAACAGTTCCTACGCCGACAAAACGTGGCTTGCATGCGACAACAGTCCCAGCAGCCCGGCTTTTGGCCACTGTTATGTCGAATGGGACGACGCCGGGATCGGAGCCCAGGTTATGATGAGCACCTCCAGCGATGGCGGGCAGACCTGGAGCGCCGCCTATAGCGTGCCCAACGCAATCGGGTTGGGCGGGCAGCCGGTAGTTCAGCCCAATGGAACCGCAGTGGTGCCATTCCTCTCCTTTAATACGGGGGGCATCCAGTTCTTCAAGTCGACCAATGGCGGCCAGAGTTGGGGCAATGTGGGAACGGTTTCCAGCATCAGCGATCACGCAATCGCAGGCGACCTGCGGGCGGTCTACGTATTGCCCACGGCGGAGGTGGATGCTGGCGGAACAATTTATGTGGTGTGGTGGGACTGCCGTTTTCGTAGCGGATGTTCGTCGAACGATCTCGTGATCAGCAAATCGAGCGATGCCAAGAACTGGTCTGCGCCGAGCCGCATTCCCATCGACCCGGTCAGCAGCACGATCGATCACTTCCTCCCCGGATTGGCGGTGGATCCAACTACTTCCGGCAATACAGCCCACCTGGCCGTGACTTTCTATTTCTACCCCAAGGCCAACTGTAGCGATGCCACTTGCAAGCTGGGAGTGGCGTTTGTTTCCTCCCAGGACGGAGGGAAGACGTGGGCCAAGGGCAAGATTCTGGGCCAGGGAATGAACACGGGATGGCTGCCGGACACGTCGCTGGGACGGATGGTCGGAGATTACATTTCGACGTCGTACGTGAACGGAAAGGCCTACGGCGTGTTCGCCGGGGCGCAGCCTCCGAGCGGCGGCAAGTTCCGGGAAGCGATGTACACCCCGAAGATCGGATTGCTGGAGGAAGGGAGCGGGCCACGGATGAGTTCCGCCGGGGACAAGCCCGTGCCCAACGCCAAGTCGGATCACGGCCCCATCAAATTCTGGGACTCGGAAGGCAGAATTCCGAGGAAGCCAGGGCAGCAAGAACGACCGCAGCACTGAATCCAGGTAAGAGAGGAAATTCATGAGCCTAGGAAATCGTAGTTTGCATCTTGGAAACATCCCGATGTTGACCACAGTCCTCCTGACGTTCACGGGCCTTTTATTGGTGACGACAGCAGCGCAGGCGCAAAAAGGCCTGAAGCGAATCAGTTCCGATCCGTTTACCAATCCTCAAAGTCAGCACGCCACCCAGGTGGAGCCAGACACCTACGCGTTCGGTTCCACCATCGTGAGCGCATTCCAGACCGGAAGAATCTACGATGGGGGCTGCTCGGACATAGGGTTTTCCACCTCGACGGATGCCGGCGCGACCTGGAAGCACGGCTTTCTGCCGGGGATCACGACTTTCTACAAAGGCGGGAAATACACCTCTGTAAGCGATCCCTCCGTGGCCTACGATGCCGCTCATGGCAAATGGCTGATTGCTTCGATCGCCATCACGAACGCGGTTGGGGTCGGTGTTCTGGCCAGCAGCTCGAACGACGCCCTCACGTGGAACAATCCCGTGACCGTGCACACCACCAACGGTTTTGATGACAAAAGCTGGATCGCATGCGACAGCAACGCAAGCAGCCCCTTCTACGGGCATTGCTACGTGGAGTGGGATGCCGCCGCGGATGGCGACCAGGTGCAAATGAGCACTTCGACCGACGGGGGCCAAACCTGGAGCGCACCGTTCAACGTTCCGGGCGCCTTCGGCTTGGGTGGGCAACCCGTGATCCAGCCGAACGGGACGGTAGTCGTGCCGTTTACGGGCAACGGGATCCAGGCGTTCAGCTCGACCGATGGCGGCAAGACGTGGAAAAGTCCAGTGATGGTGGCCGACATCATCGACCACGGGGTGCATGGCAACTTGCGCACGCCGACCTTGCCCTCCGCTGAGTTGGATGGAGCCGGGACGGTTTACGTCGTGTGGCCGGATTGCCGCTTCCGCAGCGGGTGCTCCTCGAACGACATCGTCATGAGCAAATCGAGCGATGGTAAGACGTGGTCGCAGGTAAGCCGTATTCCCATCGACCCCGTGGGCAGCACGGTCGACCATTTCATTCCTGGCATCGCGGTGGATCCGGCGACGTCAGGGAACACCGCTCACCTGGGGGTGACTTTCTACTTCTATCCGGTTTCCAACTGCACTCCCTCGAATTGCAAGCTCGGGGTGGGATTTGTTTCTTCCCACGACGGTGGGACGACTTGGACCCGGGGGAAGATCCTGGGCCAGGGGATGAACACGAGCTGGTTGCCGGACACCTCGGGAGGGCAGATGGTGGGGGACTACATCTCGACCTCGTTTGTGAACGGCAAGGCCTTCGGCGTGTTTGCGGGCGCGCAACCGCCGAGCGGCGGCAAGTTCCGCGAAGCTATGTATACCCCGTCGGTGGGACTGCTGGAGGAAGGGACCGGGCCGCTGCTGAGTGCGGCGGGCGACAAGCCGGTGCCTAATGCCAAGTCGGACCATGGACCGAGTGAATACTGGGACGACGAACACAGGCTCCCGAAATCCAAACCAGGACCGCCACCGTCGAAGTAGTCAAGTTCACCAAGCTGAGCTGCCAGTACCCGCGTGCTGGCAGCTTTTGTCTTGGTGCCGGTGACATCTCCGTTTCTGGACGTTCGCGGAATCCGCACACAGTCGGGATTCCATCAGATTTTCCTCAACCGCTGTTCGACCAGCTCGTCTAGGCGGCTATTTCGGGAATGCACAAAATCCGCACCGAATGTGCTTCGCCAGAAGCACTCAAAAACGGGTCTGCACCAAATCTGGTCAGGGGCATGTGGAGTGGTTGCACATGGCTGCATTCAAAGCAGATACCCGAACATATTTTTGATTGACTCAGAAAATAAAAGGAGTAAAAACACACTCGTTCTTTGACACGTTCTGAGGTTTTCCCGGTTGGTGCGGCGTCCGGGGCCCAAGCGAAGTCACCTTCAGCATCGCAAGATGACGAAGGAGGGCGAGCAAGGGTCTATAGCCAAGTGCTGGTCGAGGCGAACAGGAACATCATGTCAAAGGCAGGATAGAGTCCCGAGGCGTTGAACTGGTTTATCCGGTTGGCGGTAAGCCCGGAGCCCGAGCGGTGATCGCGCCGTTGCGCTTCGCAAGGAGAGCAACAAAGCAGGTCAGCAAGGGTCTAAAGCGAGCTACTGGCCGAGACGAATAGGCTCAACATCACCTCGGGGCTCTTATTTTGTGCGGCAGTCAGTTTCCGGCCTTGGCAGACTGCCTCCGCGCCAGCAGTCGTTCCATCTCCTGAAACAGCTTGCTGGCGTTGATTGGCTTTGAGAGATAGCCATCAAAGCCGGCAGCTACAATCCTCTCCCTGTCTCCCTGCATGGCGTAGGCGGTCACGGCCAGCACCGGCAACGGCGCCAGTGCAGGATTCTCCCGGATGCGGCGCACAGTGGCAAAACCATCCAACACCGGCATTCCCAGGTCGAGCAACAGAATGTCCGGCTGGGTTTCTTCGATGGCGCGAAGGGCCTCTTCCCCATCGCAGGCTTCGACCACGACGTACCCCCGCGCCTCGAGCAATTCGCGAAGCAGTTCGCGATTGACAGGATTATCTTCGGCAATGAGAACTTTGCTCATGATTGCCCGGCCGCCTTGGCCTGCAGCCGGCCGTGAACGACTCTTCCCACCTCCACCAGGAGTTGCTGGTGCCACGACCCGTTCTTCTGAAACAGAGCTTGGGTGTCCCGGCTCAGGACGGTAAACTCCTCCACCGTCAGACTCTTGGCCGTCATCACGAATATCGGCAGATCCCGCAAAGTCACCTCCTGCCGCACATGGCGGATGACCTCAAACCCGTCCATGTCCGGCATCAGCAGATCAAGCAACACGGCACCCACGAATTTGGAAGACAACACTTCCAGAGCTCGAGCCCCGCATTGCACGCTCTGGGTTTCGTACCCCGCCGAGCGCAAGGTCTCTTCCAGCAACTCCAGAGTCTTGGGGTCATCGTCCACCAGCAAAATGGACGCCTCATCGTCGTCAGTTGCACAGGGAACGTGCTTGCGAACGGTTTCCAGCAGCAGGGATTTGCGAATCGGCTTGATCAGGTAATCGGTCGCGCCCAAGGCGAACCCCACCTGTTTCTGATCAACGATGGAAACGATAATGATGGGAATATGCGCCGTCTCCGGCGCCTTTCGCAACGCCACCAGGGTCTCAAAACCGTTGCCCCCCGCCATCAACACATCCAGGGTGATGGCGTCGGGACGGAGTTGCTTTGCCTTTTGGACGGCTTCGGCTCCCGATTCGGCCACGGCAATCCGGTAGTGCGGATCCAGGTAGCTGGCGAGCAGTTCCCGGGCCGGAGGCTCATCGTCCACGATCAAGACCAGCGGGTGGACACGACCTGGGGACGCGGCTATGACGTCGCTTACCGGTTCTGCCACTCGATCGACGGGAGCGGTTTGCGATGCAGCCGGCAGGGTGAAAGTAAAGCGGCTGCCTTTGCCAAATTCGCTCTCCAGCCAAATCCTGCCCCCCTGCCGTTCCACCAGACGCTTGGTGATGGCAAGTCCCAGACCCGTGCCTTGTTGCGTCCCGTCCCCGTCCCCCTCCACCTGCCGGAACTCCTCGAAGATGACTTGCTGATCCTGGGGACGTATGCCGATTCCAGTATCAGTAACCGAAATGCATATCTGGCCTTGATCCTCAAAACAGTCGATCTCGACTCGACCCTCCTTGGGAGTGAACTTCACCGCGTTGCTCAGCAGGTTGTACAAGATCTGCTTAAAGCGCACCCGATCTGCGTGCACCGGACGATTGACCTCCAGCTCTTGCTGCAGCTGGAGATTCTTGCTCATGGCCAAGGGACGGATGGTGGAGAGGACCTCGGGCAAGGCCTCGCCGATCAGGAAGTCTTCGCGGTGCAGTTCCAGTTGTCCGGCTTCGATCTTGGACAGGTCCAAAATGTCGTTGATCAACTGCAGAAGATGGGCCGAACCCTGTTTGATATGGTTCACGAAGCGTTTCTGTTTGTCGTTGAGATCGCCCGGGGTACCGTCGGCCAAGAGATCGGAAAAACCCACGATGGCGTTCAGCGGGGTACGTAGTTCGTGGCTCATGGTGGCCAGGAACTGACTCTTCAACTGCGTCGCACGTTCCACTTCGCGATTCTTTATCTCGAGCGCAGCATTGGCAGCTGCGAGTTGTGCTGTGCGCTCCTGGACGCGATGCTCCAACTCAACCTGCGCCTTGCGCAAAGCTTCATCGCGTTGTTGAATCTGTTCCAACATCTCATTGAACGCTGCAATCAGGACGTCGGGCTCGTCATGGTTACCAGTCGGGGTGGCCCGCATGGAGTAGTTCTTGTCACTGGAGACGATCCGAGCAATGCTTGCAAGATGCACAATCGGCTCAGCAACAGCGCGCTGGAAGATGGAGGCAACGAGAAGCGCGGCGATGAGGGACACCAACAGAACCACGCCTGCAATGCCCGCATAGCGCTTCAGCCGGCGCGTCATCTCTCGCAGATCGGAGCGGATGTAAACCGTCCCCGTGGGCTTCCCCTGAAACACGATCCTTTGTATCAGCACCAGCTGACCATCCCGGAACCAGTGGGTCTCCGCCTGTCCGGAAGGAACCTGAGGCAGTTCGAGAGTCTGACCCTGGCCATCGCGCCAATAGGTGGCGAAAGGTTTGCCGTCCAGCGTGTAGATCCCAGCCGATACGATGTTGGGCGCAACCTTCAGGGCCGACAGAGTTTTCTCTGCGGTGCGTGGATCACTAAACAACAACGCTGAGACGGAATTGGAGCCCACGATCTGTGCCTGGATCGAAAGGTTGTGCACGATTCCCTCTCGAAAGCTGACCAGGTCGTAGGTCACAAAAGCGGCGCATGCGAGCAACAGGGCGGCAGCGCTCACCAGCATGTTCATCAAGGTCAGCTTCTTGGTAATCGAAAAGTGGCCGGCTTTCAGCATATGTGTCAGTCTCCAGAGGACCCGTCTCTCCTAACCTTGGCGGCCACTCGGAGCAGTTCTGAACTCAGAGCCAGTCCGGCATGCTCTGTGGCGGTCAGGTTGACCTCGAAGCGGATTCTCGTCCCCTCCAAAACAAACTGGATCATGCCGCCTCGCTGCGAGAAATGGGGCATGTCACTGACGGTCAAGACACCCTGCTTTGCCACGTCCCCCATGATTCGGTTGAGCTGCCGGCTGTCTGCGGCGCTCAGGAAAAGAATGTGGCAACCGGCCGATTCCTGGGCGGTTGAGATTCGTTTGGCAATCGCGCGTTTACCACCTATGCTTTCGCCCGCGAGGGTGCTATCGAGGGTTGGACCGAAGGGATCCTCTCCGAGAACGCACACGGTGAAGGAGTCGCCTTTCGCCACCGCAGTGGTTGGCCACTCAATGAATCGCCCAAAGTTGTATAGATAGGCGGCCTCGACCTGATACTCGCTAGGCTTCTGCTGCGCGTGCGCGCTCGACACGGCGAAAAGCAGACACGAAAGGGCCACGATCGTGCGCCGGAGAAGAGTGTTCCCACGCCACGACCTGCGAGGCTTTTGACAGGCGGCCGTGCGATTAGCGTGCTTCATGGGGTTGGCCGGTTACCTTTTCCGAGTATTCCGCATGCTCAGGTTGGAGTAAGCTTCCGTCCGACGAACGAATATCCAGGTTGTGGGCGCGGGTGTGTCCGAGTCTGGCATCTCCGGTCGTGCATGAAGAGCTGGGCACACTGTCATAGACATCAATCCTCGCCCACTCGCCATACGATCTTGCCGTAAACGCTCCTCTTCACTTCAACCAGCCCGCCGGGCTCCCCTCCGAACGCGGCGTAATGCGGCTGCAGCAGGTTTTGACCACTGACGGACAGCTCCAGCTGCCGGGTGAAGTGCCAGCCCAACCTCACGTCCGCGGTTTGGTAACTTGGAACCAGCTGGGCAGGCAAGGCGCTGACGTACCGATAAGTCTGATCAAGTTCCAGTTTCTTTGGCAGATTCACGAAAGACCTAACCATCACCTGGTGGCGCGGGGTTGATCCCTCATAATTGGGGATGCTGCTGGGGTCATTGCTTCCTGGCTTGTTTTCCAGATCCATGTTCAGGTAGGCATAGGAGGGTTTCAGCTCCCACCAGGTCACCGGCCTCCAATCCGGCGTAATCTCGAATCCGTCCGTGTTGCCTTTGATTCCGTTTCTCGTGAGCACCGGAATGATCGCGTGCACCGGTGAGGGTGAGGTTTCGAGGAAGGGTGCGCCCACCTGGAAGCTGTAAAGATCGTTGTAGACATTGTGAAACACGGCAACATCCACATAAAAGTGAGGCGTCACCAGTTGTCGGTAGCCGACTTCATAGGCGATCAATTTTTCGGAGAGGAACTGGCCGTCGCCGCTGGCGCGTAAATAGATGGGCAGCGGCGTGTCGGTCGCGAAAAAGTTGATCTGAATGTCCTCGTCGAGACGGGACGGGGTTCGGACCGCTCGGGTGACGGAGCCCCAGAACGATTGCCGTGGAGTGCGGTTCCACAACAGGCGTGCGCTAGGCTGCGCCTCGAAGCCGGTGTAGTTGTTGTTTTCGAGCTTCGATCCCAGGGTCAGCGTAACCTGCTTGTGAAGGAAAGGAATTTCGTCCTGCACGAAGCCGCTGTAGATCTTGTCAGTCAGGTTGTGCGGCAGAAAGTCAGTTGTCGGCACGGTTGGCACAACATTCGACGGACTCAGGCGCACGCCCAGCCCCCAGAGGAAGTTTTGCTCCCACCACGGCAGGGTCAAATGATGGAGGAAGTCGATGTCGAAGGTGTCGCGGGTCTCTCCGAATTCAGGCTCGAAATGGTTGGTGCGATCAAAGTAAGCCTGAATCTGGAAGTCCGATCGCTCGTTCAACACGCGCTTCCAGCGGGCCAGCAAGTTCCCTCCGGTCAATCGGGCGTTTCCATCCACCGTAGCTTGGGAGGGAGGTGAGTACACCGCGTACTGGGTCGTTTCTCCGGCAACCTCATGGTAGATGTCGCCTTGAAACGTGAAGGTATCCCGAGTACCCCTGTCCCAGTCCGTGCGGAAACCGGCCTGGCGCATTCGCGAATCATCGAAGTTCCTGCCGTCCGAATGAAACTGGGGACCACGGGTGAAACCAATGCCGTAGATTCGGTAGTTGAAACCCTGACCATACCCGCCGCCGTAGCGGAAGGTGGCAGTACCCTGGTCAACATTGCCGCCCCCGACGGACAACATCGTCCCGTGAGTATCTCTCGTGTTCTTGGTGATGATGTTGATAATCCCGTTGACGGCATTCGCTCCCCAAATGGTTCCACCAGGCCCACGGATCACCTCAATGCGCTCAATGTCCTCGAGCGGCGTGGCCTGGACTTGCCAATAGACGCCCGCGAAGAGTGGCGTGTAAACGCTGCGTCCGTCGATCAATACGAGCAGTTTGGAGGCTAACACCGCACCAAATCCGCGAATGCTGACAGACCAGTGATCGGAGTCGGCTTGCGCCACCTCAACCCCTGGCGCCAGTCGTAAAGCTTCGGGAAGGGTGGTGGCGCCGGACCGCCGGATATCCTCCTGCGTAATCACATAGACCGCGGCCGGAGTCTTCCACAGCTCCTCCGGCTCTTTCGAAGTCGTCGTCACCTCGACGTTGGCCAGCTCCGCCAGGGTCAGCTGTCTGAGTGGTTCGCTAGTCGCCACTTCCGGTTGCGCATCCGCCAGACTCCTCTTGACCAATCCGGGAAGCAAGATGAGGACGATGGCAGCGACTCGTAAAGTCGATTTTGCCGGAGGCCAGGCACGCGCTGCTGTCGCAATTGCACCTGCGACCTGGCTCGCACAAGAAACAAGGCACCTATTCATGACTATTGTCCCCTTCCCCGAAAACGTTCGCGCTAGGAACTGTACGAACCGGCAGCAACCGCTCTTCCGGACAGCGAACTAGCTGTGTGGTTCCGCATCAACTGCTCGAACTCACCGAAGATCCGGGGATCCCACCAACCCTTCCCGACCTCTTCTTTCATGGTGGCAAGAGCTTCGGCGGTGGTGAAGGCTTTCTTGTAGGGCCGGTCGGTAGTCAGCGCATCAAAAACATCCACAACTTGCATGACCCGGGCGGTAAGCGGAATGGCATCTCCACGCAATCCAGCAGGATAGCCCGAACCGTCACCTTTCTCGTGATGATGGCGAATGATGGGCAGCACCAGCCGGAATGACTTCAGCGGTTCACAGATCCGTTCCCCCACCGCCGCGTGCTCGCGGACCAGTTTCCATTCGTCCTCGGTCAGACGGCCAGGCTTCAAAAGAATGGCGTCGGGAACTGCGACTTTGCCGATGTCATGCACCACCCCCGCCCGGCGCAGCGCCACAATCTGGTCCTCCGGCAACCCCAGCCGTTCCCCCAAGGCAGCGGCGTAATTCGACAATCGTTCACAATGGCCGTGGGTGTAGGGGTCTTTGCCTTCGATGCTGCGCGCCAGGGAAAATAGCACCGACTCGGCCCGCTCCAGTTCGTCGGTATGCAGCTTCAGCTTCACCAGTGAGCGCACCCGGGCCAGCAATTCCACGCGATCGACCGGCCGGGTCAGGAAATCGTCTGCACCCGCCTTGATGCCTTCGATCCGGGCCTGCTTGTCCGACAGCGCGGTCACCAGAACCACCGGGATCAAGTAGGTTTCGGGATTGCTCTTGATTTTGGCGCAGGTTTCAAAGCCGTTGAGGCGCGGCATCATGACATCGAGCAGCACCAGGTCGGGGTGTGCAGCGCCCACCTGATCAAGAGCGGTGGTCCCATCAGCCACGGAGACTACCTTGAACCCTTGGGTGGTGAGAAGCTCGTCCAGCAACTCGCGGTTGGCGGGCTGATCGTCGGCGACCAAAATGGTCCCGGTTACTGATTCATGCGACGGCAACATCGTTTCCCCACTATTCCGGCAGGAACTTAGGAGTAGCGTGGCATAAACACTACGGGGATGCTAGGTTACGGAAGTTTACATACGGAGAGGAACACGGCAGGCCTTGTCTATGCCATCACGACAGCCGGACAATTGCAGGTCGGAAACTGCCGAACTCTTCAGCAAACGCCAGGCACTCGGCTTTCTCGGGAATTGGCGCGGCCACTCGGCTCGGATACTCATCGTAAGTGCGGCCGTCGAGCGACCTGCCGTTCTTGGCCTTCCGCACACCGCCCCACTGTTTGAAGAAGAACGGCACTCTTTGTTCACGGCACTGGTCGCGGATGGAGACGACCCATTCCTTCTTCATGGGGCGGGCACCAGGGCCGCTTTCACCGCCGACGATCACCCATGTGATGCCCGACAAGTCAATCTCGCCAAGGTCCTCCAGCAGCGGCTCGATGGACAGGAAACGAACTCGCGCGGGAGCGTTACGGAGATGGTTGATCCTGGGCAAACCATACTTGCGATCTTCGACGCTGACACCCCACCAGATGTTCTCTTGCTTTGCCGCAAATCGTAGATTGCTGGTGAGCATGTCTCGCAAGCGTTCGGAGCGCTTGGTCAGAACCTGATAGGTGTGCCAGTTCGCGATGGTCATGACCTGCGCGACAGTCTCGACATAGTTGTCCGGAACGCCGGCTTGGAACAGGTCGCTCATCGAATTCACGAATACTAGCTTGGGCGATCGCCAGGTGAACGGCTCCGGCAGCTTCTCTGGCACCAACCGCAGGTCGAAACCTTGCTCGTAAGGATGGCCTTTCACACCGCGAAAGCGCTCGGCGAACGTTTCGGCGTAGCAGTGCTTGCAGCCGGGACTGATCTTGATGCAGCCACGGACGGGATTCCAGGTAGCGTCGGTCCATTCGATTTTGGATAACTGAGCCATTATTTGCCAACGATGCTATTGGCGATGCTTAGCCCTGTTTTAGCACTTACTTTGTTGCCTGCAGCAAAATACAGCAGGAACAATAGGGAGCCAGTAGAGTTGTGCAGTGCTAGTGGTTCGCTTACCGCTTCGAATTCGTTGCTTAGCCGATCGACGAAGAATTGCGAAATCTTGCGGTGATCCGCAGTCTTGTACACCTGCTCGATACGCTGTTTCGGGTCGAGCAAGGACTGGTGTGTTGTCGTGGAATAAAAAAGCGATTGAATCAGTTTTCCCGTAAAGCATCATATGGGATGCTAATGTAATGCTATAATAACATCATGATCGATGTCACCCAAGACATCCATTCGCTGACCACGTTTAAGCGCAACTCTTCGGGCCTGATGAAGCGCATGAAGAAAACTGGTCGTCCGCTGGTACTCACTGTGAATGGCAAGGCTGAGGCCGTACTTCTCGATGCGGCAGCCTATCAGGAAGTGGCCAGTCATCTCGACGTTGTAGCCAGCATCCGCCGAGGCCTCGCCCAAGCGCGAAAAGGTAAAGGCCGCCCTGTGGATGAAGTGTTCGACGAACTGGAACGCGAAGACTCGATCCGGTAGATGACTTACAACGTCATCATCACTCCTGAGGCCGAGACTGATCTCAGGACGGCTTATCGCTACATCCGCAGCCGGGCCCCCGTTGCGGCGAGCGAGTGGATCAGGCAGGCGCGCCAGATCGCTAAGAGTCTTGCCCGCCACCCTGAGCGTTGCCCTCTGGCTCCTGAGAGTGCATCCTTTGACGAACCGATCCGCGAACTGTTATTCGGCTCGGGCAACCGCGGCACCTATCGTTTCCTCTTTGTCTTGCTTGATCAATCGGTTTACATATTGCACGTTCGGCACGGATCCATGCTCCCACTCTCACCGGGCGAATGAGGGCTCCGTCTGGCGACCTTCGGGCGCCTAGGTCAAATCCCGCTGCTTACCCCGGACTTCCGCCCGGGGCTATCCCATGCCGCTCCTCCGGAGCTGGATTGTGCTGGCCATTTTCGTCGTGTCATCCCGGAACGAGTTCACACGTCAGTGCTGAAGCACTGCGTCACCTAAGAGCTGCCCCGTAAAGCAGATCCCTCCACTACGCTTCGCTCCGGTCGGGATGACAGGGTTCCTTCACAGCGGTATATTCCCATGCTTCTTCGGCGGGTTCTTGTCGCGCTTGGTTTCGAGCATCTCGAGCGCCTGGATCAGCTTCTTGCGGGTGTCGCGGGGCTGGATGACTGCATCCACGTATCCGCGCTCGGCAGCGACGTAGGGATTGGCAAAGCGGTCGCGGAACTCTTCGATCTTCTTCTGGCGCGTCTCGGCGCGATTCTCGGCCTTGTCCAGTTCCCTCTTGTAGACTATGTCCACCGCACCCTCCGGCCCCATGACCGCAATTTCCGCCGTCGGCCAGGCGTAGTTGACATCGGTGCGAATGTGCTTAGACGCCATCACGCAATAGGCTCCGCCGTAGGCTTTGCGCGTGATTACTGTCACTTTGGGGACGGTGGCTTCGGCAAAAGCAAACAGCAGTTTGGCACCATGCTTGATGATTCCGCCATATTCCTGGTTGGTGCCCGGGAGGAATCCAGGAACGTCTTCAAACGTCACCAGTGGGATGTTGAAGCAGTCGCAAAAGCGCACAAAGCGGGCGCCCTTGATCGAGGCGTTGATGTCCAGTGTGCCCGCGAGAAAGGCGGGCTGGTTGGCCACGATGCCCACCGGGCGTCCGTTCAGGCGCGCGAATCCCACCACGATGTTCTTCGCGTAATGTTCCTGCACTTCGAAAAAGTAGCCGTCGTCCACGACCGCGTGGATCACGTCTTTGATGTCGTACGGCAGATTCGACTGGTCGGGAACGATTTTGTCCAGGGCGGAATCGGCCCGGTCGATGGGATCGGCGCAGGCCTTCCGCGGTGGGTCATCGAGACTGTTCGACGGCACAAAGCTGAGCAGTTCGCGCACCATGGACAGGCACTCGGCGTCGTCATGGGCCATGAAGTGAGCAACGCCGGAGGTCTCGTTGTGCGTAACTGCGCCGCCGAGTTGGTCTTTGGTGACTTCCTCATGGGTGACGGTCTTGATCACGTCCGGCCCGGTGATGAACATGTAGGAGGTCTTGTCCACCATGAAAATGAAGTCGGTGATAGCGGGCGAGTAGACGGCGCCCCCGGCGCAGGGGCCCATGATGGCGGAAATCTGCGGCACCACGCCGCTATAAATGGTGTTGCGCAGAAAGATGTCCGCGTATCCGGCCAGGGACATCACGCCTTCCTGAATACGCGCCCCGCCGGAGTCGTTCAGACCAATGACGGGCGCGCCCATCTTGGCGGCGAGGTCCATGATTTTTACGATCTTGGCGGCGTTGGTTTCAGAAAGTGACCCGCCGAACACGGTGAAGTCCTGGGCAAAGACGAAGGCCAGGCGGCCCTCGATGCGACCGTATCCGGTGATGAAGCCATCGCCGTAGAATTTCTGCTCGGCCATGCCGAAGTCGGTGCAGCGATGGGTGACCAGCTTGTCGGTCTCTTCGAAAGTGCCCTCGTCGAGCAGGAACTCGATGCGCTCGCGGGCGGACATCTTGCCTTCTTTGTGCTGCCGATCGCGGCGCTGGGGGCCGCCACCGTCTGCGGCAAGGTGGTCGCGCCGCTTTAGTTCAGCCAGCTTTTCTTCGAGGTTCATGGCGGGGAGAATTATAGCGGGTGGGCGAAGTTTATGTTCCGGAAGGAACACAAGGGTAAAAGTTACCAATCTGGTAGGCTTTCTAGGTGCGAAGTAGCGATCTTCACAATAAGACAGACATTGTCCGCGTGTTCATTTCCTACTCGTGGGATAGCGAAGATCACAAGAAGTGGGTATTTGAATTCGCCAAGCAATTGAGAACAAATGGAATTGACGCCGTTCTTGACCGGATGCACTTAGGACTTGGTGCGCGCAGCCCCGAGTTCATGGAGCGGAGCATTAGAGAGAACAATCGAGTGCTCGTAATATGCACTGAGAAATACAAGGATCGTTTTGACAAACGCAAGGGAGGTGCCGGTTACGAGGGCCACATCATTACGGGCGAAATCGTAAGCGAAGTCGGAAAGGACAAATTTATCCCGGTACTTCGACAGGGGGACTGGGAAGACAGCCTGCCTACCGCGTTGTTGGGCGTGACTGGTGTTGATCTCCGCACCGACTCGCCGAGCGAATTGAGGAAGCTGATTGAGGATCTTCACGGCATCTCCAGTATTCCTCCGGTCGGGCCGCGACCTGCTTGGCTTGAGAGAGGACGCCTGTTCGAATCCCGCGGGGCGGCCGTGTCACCAAGTTCAAGTCCCGAACCCGACCCGAGAGAGTTCTTGGAGCAACTAAAGAGGCTGCCCGAAACGGATCTTCTCAGGAAGATTTGGTCTAAGCCATACTGGCGTATTTGGATTCGACCAACGGAGTTTAAGCCCGCTCGATTTCAGAGTGTAGATCAGTGTCGACAATTCATACTTGCGGATGAGGTGGTCGTGCATGGCTGGTTCGCCTATCCTTCGTTTTCGGTGGAAACGCTGCAGACTGCCAAGGAAAGCGTCAGCGGCGAGAATGAGCTCGCTGGGAGACAACTCAGCCGCGCAGAACGGTGGACTCTTTTTCAAAGCGGGCAATTTGTTCAAAACCGGGGTGTTGATGAAATTCCTCAGCTCGGCGACCGAATTCATGTGTTAGAGATACTAGATGTCGTGACCGCAGCAGTCGAATTTGCGAGCCGCATGGCGGGTAGACGGGTTTTCTCGCCACGTGCCAGGATTTCCTTCGAGCTTCGGGGAATCGCTGGCCGTAGCCTAACTTGGCCGCGGGACTTGCTCGGTGACACGGATGCCGTTGGTCGAAATTGCTGGTCTCAAGAGGATGTTATTAAGGTGGAGAGATACGCCAGTTCCGATGAGCTTGAAACACAAAAGCGTGGACTCGCTCTTCAACTCGCTGTGGAAATCTATACGAAGTTTGGCTGGACGGAACTGCCGGTACAACTTCTAGAGATCGAACAGAAGAAGAGGTTTGGCGACTAACCCAGTGCACAATCGTAGGTGGTGCTGCCGTTCGCGGCGCTGCGGACCGCCGCCGTCCGCGGCGAGGTGGTCGCGCCGCTTCAGTTCAGCCAGCTTTTCTTCGAGATTCATGGCGGGAGAATTATAGCGGGTGGAGCGCGCGGGCGCGGGACAGGCGGGACGCCCGTCCTCCATGGGCAAGTGGGGGGACAGGCACTCCCGTTTCTTGTGATTTTCTTCTTACCTGCTAGTCTGGTGGCAACACTCAGTCAGGAGGGTCCCATGCGATCCAGAACATGGCTCTACGTGTTTGTAGCAGTACTATTCGCGCTCGTCGGCCCGTCGGCGCTGGCCCAGGGGCACAGCGGAGAACATGGTCACGGACACGGCCACGACAAAGCCAAGCATCACGACCGGGACGATGACGACCGGGGACATGACTTTTACCACGGCCACGACCGCTACGCCATGCGGGAGTGGTATGAAGGCCACTACGACCGCCTGCCCCCCGGGCTGGCCAAGCGTGACCGGCTACCACCCGGTCTGGAGAGGCAATTGATGGTGCGGGGCACACTGCCGCCGGGCCTGCGGAAGAAGCTCCATCCCTGCCCGCCGGAGTTTGTGCAGATGCTGCCACCCCCTCCGCCGGATTGTGAACACGTGCTCATCGGCGGTCATGTGGTGCTCATGAACCGCAGGAGTTTCCTGGTGGTGGATATCTTCCACCTTGAGTTGTAGCCATAGGACGAAGACTCGGGACGGGCGGGGACGCCCGTCCTCCATTGCTGAAGAAAAGAGAAGTGGAAGTAAGCCGGACGCGAGGACACCCGTCCTCCACTACTCCATGGTGGAACCCATGGGGTTGTAGCGATATTTCTTGCCGTCCCAGAATACGACGGAGGTCATGGCGTTGCCGCCGGTTTCGTCCACATAAATCGCCATCCGCACTTTCTTCTTGACCTGTAGCTTGCGTACCCGGACGTCGCGGAAGGGGATGTTGACCAGCATAAACTTGGCCTTGGGTGAGGTGGCATGCCAGGCTTCGGGCCCGGCCCCATGAATCACCAGCAGGGAGAACCCGCGCCGCATCGGATCGTCAGCGACAAAGGCAGTCGTGACCTTGGGATTGCCGTAGCCGAAGAAAGAGTTGTAGGGGTCGAGGACGACGTAATTGTCCTCCGCCTGGTCCATCAGCGGACTGGTGCAGCGAGCGGGGATGACCATATCTTCGACGCCGTCGCCGTTCAAATCTGCCTTGAGCGAGGGCATGCCAACCAGGTTGCAGTTGGTGCCGAACTGCTTCTGGACAAAGTCATTGTCGACGTTGGGACTGCTGGCTTGTTGTGCCCACAAAGAAGCGCTCATTAGGGCACTGCCGAGAACAAGAGAAGCAAATCGGGAGAACGACATACCTTACTTTAGCTCCGGCAGCGGAGGGGGGATAGAGAAACAAAAGGTTCGCGGAGCACGAAAGTCACTAGCAAGAACGGTCGTTGGTCGTTCGTCCTTGGTCGTTGTCTATTGGCGGAGTCTGAAATGTTCCCAGCCTTGGGGACGCAACTCAGATCGAACGGCCATCGGATCCAGTATAGATATGTGTTTGCCTCGGCGGATTTGGCCAATCTGAGTGATCGGAACACCGGCAATCCGGGAGGGGACGCGCTTGCTCCGCGGCGCGGTGAACAGCAGTTCGTAGTCCTCACCGCCGTGCAGGGCAAAGTTCAGATCAACCGCGCAGGCCGGTTTGCCAATGCTGGCGAGGGGTATGGCTTCAGCCAGAACTTCCGCCCCTACGCCGCTTTCTTCGCAGATGTGGGCAAGATCGGTCGACAAACCGTCGCTGATGTCGATCATTGCCGATGCGATCCTCTTCTTCCTGAGGATTCGGCCGGCTTCGACTCGGGGCAGGGGATGAAAGTGCCCCTGAAAGTCAGCGGGACGGAGCTTACGGCCGGATAACAGCAGTTTAAGGGTGGCAGCGGAACCGCCCAATCGGCCGGTCACGTAGATGCGGTCTCCCGGCCGTGCACCGGAACGGCGGATCGCTTGGCCCCTAGGTACAGAGCCGACCACCACGATATCGGCCAGGATGCCGGCGCGAGATTCCGCCGTGTCTCCACCGGCAAGGGTCACGTGGAATGTTTCCGCCAGCTTGAGCAGGCCTTTCAGGAACTGGTCCACCCAGCCTTGGGGGAGGTTTCGCGGCAAGGCAAGGGACAGAAAGGCCGCGATCGGTTCACCTCCCATGGCAGCGATGTCGCTGAGCCCGCGGGTCAGGCAGCGATGCCCCACAACTTCAGGCGAGTGCCACTCCCGCCGGAAATGAATGCCCTCCAGGCTGAGATCGGTGGTGACCAGCGCCTCATGGCCGGCAGGAATCCGGAGGATCGCGCAGTCGTCCCCGATCCCCGCCACTATTCCGGGTCCTGGCTTCGCCTGGCGGCGGATTCGTGCAATAAGCGATTTTTCGCTGAGGGGCAAGCGAATTCAATATATAGGAACACCTGGAGCCGGGGGATAAGGCCCGCCAGATCGCCCAGGTCCAGGCAGGTAACACAAAGCAGGATTACGTGGCCCCAGGTACGGTGGCACCCACCCGACCTTCCGTAACCCGGGAACCGTGGCTTGCGTCATTGACAGGACTAAAGCCACTTTGGTACCGTTGCGAAGCTGTTTCCATACACCTTTGGCCGAGCTAAGTGCTGCAAGCAGCTAGGATTGTGTGCACTTTAGATTTCGGGACTGACCTGGTTCCGGTAGGAGTAGTCGAGGTATCGCGCCTCATTCCCAGAGGGGAACGCACGGCGGGATCAGGAGAGTCGGCGTCTCAACGCGGTGAACCTACCGCAAAAGATCGATCCTGATCCACAGAAAGAAAGGAACGTATTGCGTAAGCGCTTCTACATACTTTTTGTTGCCCGCGGGGAAGATGGGCAGCTGCGCAAGATCCCCATCCCAGCTTACTATCTTTACGTGCTGGTGGCCGGGGCAGCGATCGGGGGCCTGAGCCTGACGGGCATCGCCAGTTCCTATCTGCGGATGCTGTTAAAGGTTTCCCATTTCAACGAATTGCGGGCACAAAAGGAAGAACTGAAGAACCGCTATACGCGCCTGGAACAGGTCGCCAAGGAGCGAGACATCCAGGTGGCCTCGTTGGGCTCGCTGGCCAGCGAGGTTTCTTCGTTGTACGGGCTGAAGACTGACCAGATCCTGACACCGAGCAGCGACGCTTTGCAGGACGCCGCAGTAACTTCTTCCCTGGACCGGCTCTATACATTGAGAACCACGGCATTGAGTGGCGCAGCTGCGACCGGTATTTCTCTTGGCCTGACACGGAACGCGACTCCTGCCGACTGGCTGCGCGCCAATTCAGCTCCCAGCCTCTGGCCGGTCGAAGGCCCGGTCACCGGGTCGTTCGGCGAGCGCACCGACCCGTTCAACGGTGAAGGGGCGTTCCATAGCGGAGTGGATATTTCCGCTTCCTATGGGCAGGCGATCATCGCCCCGGCCGACGGAGTCGTGGTTTTCGCTGATTTCCTGGGTGGGTATGGGAAGGCTGTGGTTCTCGACCACGGGCACGGCATCACAACGCGTTACGGACACCTGGCTAATTTTGCGGTCGCGGTCGGACAATACGTGCACCGCGCCGAGGCCATCGGATATGTCGGATTGAGCGGCCGCAGCACCGGGCCACACCTTCACTATGAAGTCCGGATTAACGACACTCCTGTAAACCCCCACAAATATCTCCGCCTGACTTACGCCCACGCCGGCGGATTCGCGGCGGGAAGCTAGAAAACCGTCGTAGGTCGTTGGCCGTTCGTCGTCGGCCGTTCGTCGTTGGTCCTTGGCCCACTCTTATTTCAATTGGTCATTCCGGGGAGCGCAGCGACGAGGAATCTGCTTTGTTCAAGCTAACGACGAAGGACGAATGACCAACGACGGTCTTGTTTAAGCCAACAACCAAGGACCTACGACCAACGACGGCGTCACTGCCTCAATCCCATCCATCTCTCCGACACGACGATCGAGTTTCCCGGGTTTTGGGGGTCGTAGCGAACCGACGTAGGAAGCCCCAGTCGGCAGGAGTGCAAGTTGATGAAATGCCGCAGGTAGGTAACGTCTTGCGAGGCCTCGTAGGACACGCCGGCCACATCATATTGAAAAATCAGCAGGGTTGACGACTCCTGCTTGCCGTGCTGAACTTCCTGTACGTCAATCACCGTGCCATCGGTGATGCGGCCGACGCGGTCGAGCCACTGGCGCCGCTCCCGTTCCAACTCCTCGAGCCCTTTAGGCTTGCGCCGCAGGAGAAGGTAAGCGGCCAGAATGGCGCCGGAACCGCCCAGAATCAAAGCATAAAGTCGAAATGGGTTCATGACTTGCGGGAAGGAAGTCGCCGGAGAGCGCCAGCCCTCTTACCAAGAATAAGGCTTCGCGGTGAATCGTGGAAGGGGCAGCGGTTCCAAAACGGAGCCTTGACCCTGGGATCCCAACCGATCACAGGCCGATAACCTTGACCCAACACCCCTGCGGGTATAGAGTCCGCAGGTCAGAAATTCCCAAACTTGAGGAGGCGTTTATGTTACGAAGGGCCTTTTGGGCCGTAGCGGTAATTGTGTGTCTGATCGTGCCCGTGGCAGTTCAGGCGCAAGGCGATTACCTCGACGTGTACATCGTCAAAGTGAAACCCGAAAAAATGACGGACTTCAACGCGCTGGCGAAAAAGATGGCCGACGCCAATCGCCGCAACAACGGCGACAACTGGATGGCGCTGGAAACCTTGTATGGCGAGGGCGACACCATTGCGTTCATCAGCACTCGACAGGATTACGCAGATGTCGAAAAAGCCAGCACTGCTTTCATGACCGCACTCAACAAAGCCTACAGTAAGGAGGCTTCGGAGAAAATGTTACGTGACTGGGAAAGCTGCCTGATTAGTTCGCGCAGCGAACTGCGCAAGCGGCGCTGGGACCTGTCCCGGAAAGCCCCGGACGCAGCGTCGTATGCCAAATTCCTTGGCGAATCCCGGGTCTTACGTACGACCGCTGTGCACGTCCGTCCCGGACATGTGGCCGATTTCGAGGCGCTGCTGAAGGATGCAAAGACGGCGGGAGAGCAGAACCCCCACACCCAACCGGTGCTGGTCTCTCAAGTGATCGAAGGCGGCACAGGGACCATCTTTTATGTTTCCACTTTGCGCACTTCGCTCGCGGGCTTCGACAACAATCCCACGATCCACGACATTCTCGGGGACGAAGGGTACAAGAAGTTCCTGCAGATCAACACGGAGGCGGTGGAGAGTACGCAATCCACGCTCATGCGCTTCTCGCCGGAACTCAGCAATCCTCCACAGGATGTGCTGGCAGTCGCGCCTGACTTCTGGCAGCCAAAGCCGACAGTGGCTCACACCACGAAGACCAAAACACCGCTGGAACCAGCCGCGGAAAGAACGAAACAGTAGCAGGGACAGCAAGGACCGAAGGGGGGCGCCCGCAGGGGCGTCCCTTCGTATTTTGAGAGTAAGAGGGCAATGAACGAGAAGACCACCAGCGGGAGCAATTCGAGATCGGCACCTCAGGGGCTAAAGCCCCTCTATCACTTTGGGAGCCCTAATCGCAGGGCCGGAGACCCTGCTCCACCTAGAAGGAGAGTCTCTTCACCGCCGACTAAGCCGGGCTTCTCTTGGCGACGGCTGCGGCCATAGCACCCGCCTTGTCCCACGGACGCTTGGGACGGTCGGTGGCCGGCTGGTCGCGGTTCTCGATACGGTCATAGTGGTAGGATTCGCTGACCGTGCCGAGCGATTCGTTGTACAGGCTGGGCAGGCCAAGGCCTTCTTTCAACTCCTCCGTGAACTGCTGCAGGGCCTTCAGGTGGTCAGCCGTAGCCGGGACTTCGGCCTTGGATGTCTTCAAGAACTGCTGGTATCCCTTGTTCACCAGCTTGGAAATTTCGCTGCCAATCATGTAGCCCGGGTAGGCGAATATCTTTACGCTGTCGCCACCGTTCTTCTGGATGGCGGCCGAGCAATTGTATTTCTTCAGGAAGACGCGGCCTTGGGTGCCGGGAGCCTCGATCAAGTCAAAGCCATGATCGCGCAGCCAGTTCAGCGCCTCTTCATAACTGCGGTGTTCGACGTTCGTTGCCATTGCGTCCTTTGCCGATCTCGTCTGATTAGATGCAGAATCCCGAAAAAGATGCTTCCGCGATATCTTTCCGTGGAACCAACCCGTTTCTCTTATAATCTAAAGAACTAATCTTCGTGCCCCGTCTTGCGTCTCATGCACGTTACGTAGGTCACGAGCGCTCGATCCAAATCCAATGTCAGGCACCTCGCGAAAATCGGTGCAAGTGTCTATTCCTCCAGCACATCAAGCCAGTCTAGGTGAGCGGAGTCTGGACCGGATTGGCAACACCCCGTTGCTGCGACTGGGGCGCATTGCCCAGGAGTTGCCCGCCGCCGAGATTCTCGGCAAAGCCGAGTGGTTCAATCCCGGAGGCTCGGTCAAGGACCGGGCCGCGGCCAACATCGTCGCTCAAGCTCGCGCCAGTGGCAAGTTAACATCCGGTAAAATTCTGCTCGACTCCACCAGCGGAAACACCGGCATTGCCTACGCCATGATCGGCGCCGCGCTGAATTTTCCGGTTACGCTGTGCATGCCGGAGAATGTTTCCATCGAGCGCAAACGTATTCTGCACGCCTACGGCGCGAATATCCTTTATACCGATCCGGACGAGGGCTCCGATGGCGCGATCCGCCTGGCCCGCGAACTCGCCGCCAAGCATCCTGAACTCTACTTCTACGCCGACCAGTATTCCAACGACGCCAACTGGCTGGCTCACTACCATGGCACAGCCAACGAAATCTGGCAACAGACGGAAGGACGTATCACCCACTTCGTTTCCATGTTGGGAACCAGCGGCACGTTCGTGGGCACGGCGCGGCGCTTGAAAGAATTGAACCCTCGCGTGCGCTGCATCTCGCTGCAGCCAGATTCTCCGTTTCACGGCATCGAAGGCGCCAAGCACATGGCTACGGCGATCGTGCCGAAAATCTACGACACGTCGCTGGCGGATGCTGACGTGGGCATTGCCACCGAGGACGCTTATGCGATGGCCAAGCGTTTGGCGCGCGAAGAGGGACTGCTGGTGGGCGTTTCCGCGGCGGCCGCCGTCGCTGGGTGTGTGCAGCTGGCGCGGCAGCTCAAGAAGAACGAAACTGGCGTGTTTGTGACCATCCTGCCGGATTCCGGGGACAAGTATCTGAGCGAGAGATTCTGGGAGGAAGGGTAAGTCTTTACCACAGAGGGCACAGAGTACACAGAGGATTCCAATTCTCTTGTTCTCTGTGCCTCTGTGGCTCTGTGGTGGGTTCTGGGGTATGTTGAAAATCGGCCAATCGCACTACGACGCCCTTCGTCAGCACGGCGAGGACACCTATCCCCATGAGTGCTGCGGAGTGTTGCTGGGGCAGATGGACGGGGACGCGCGAATCGTGACGTCGGTGGCGCGTTGCGGAAATACGCGAAGTGATTCGCCGCACAACCGCTATAACATCGACCCCCGCGAGTTGATCCGCATTCAGCGGGAAGGGCGCGAGCGTGGAGAGGACATCGTCGGCTTTTATCACTCTCATCCCGATCATCCGCCGCGTTGGTCCCCGACCGACCTCGCCGAGGCGCATTGGATCGGCTGCTCCTATGTGATCACCAGCGTGGAGAAAGGCAAGGCGGCGGTGACGAATTCGTTTGAGCTGGTGGGGAGTGAGGAGAACGATAAGAAGCTGGTAGAGGAGGAGATCAAGGTAACTTGAGCGGGTGTAGCGCGGGCATTCCTGCCCGCGGTTCCTACATCCTTTCGTAGTTTGCCATTCCGAGCCGTCCGCAGGCGCAGGATGCGCCGAGGACGTGTCGAGGAATCTGCTGGAATTCTGAGCGGTGTCCGTGGCCCCTGCCGGCAAACAGCAGATCCCTCGACTCCGCATCTGGTTCGCAAGCGAACCAGCAGCTCCGCTCGGGATGACAAGACTGTGGGGGGCAATGTTGAATCTTCGGTCAACGCCGGTGCATCATCTAACCGTATGACCAAGATCCACATCCCCACGCCGCTACGCCAATACGCCGGCAAGCAGGCCACAATCGAGATCAAGGCCGGCACGATCGGCGATGCCCTTTCCGGCTTGATCTCGAAGCACCCCGACCTGCGCCGCCATCTCTACACCGACGAAGGCAAACTGCGGGCTTTTGTGAATGTCTATCTGAACGACGAAGATGTCCGCTACCTGCAGAAAGAGGCCACCGCGGTCAAGGACAGTGATACTATTTCGATTGTGCCTTCCATCGCCGGAGGCGCAGCGGGATTGACGATTTCATGATTTGCGATTGCCCAACCAAACCTACCATGCGTCGCTGTTGCCACTCCTGCGGCTGTTGTTGATTCGCCAATCGGCAATCCTTTAATTGCAAATTCACCGAGGTTCCCATGGCCACCATTACCGAAACCAAACCCGCAACCGCCGTTCTGAATAACGACGAAATTCTGCGCTACTCGCGCCACCTGATCATGCCTGAGGTAGGCATGGAGGGGCAGCAAAAACTCAAGGCGGCACGTGTGTTGTGCATCGGCGCGGGTGGACTGGGTTCGCCGCTGGCGCTCTATCTGGGTGCGGCTGGGGTGGGGACACTCGGGATCGTGGACTTCGATGTGGTGGACTATACGAATCTGCAGCGCCAGATCATTCACACGACGGCCGATGTGGGCCGCAAGAAACTGGACTCTGCGGCGGAGAAGCTGAAAGCGATCAATCCCTTCCTGAATATCCGGACGTTCGAGACCAAGCTGACCAGCGAGAATGCACTGGAACTGTTCCGGGAGTTCGACATCATCGCAGATGGAACCGATAATTTCCCCACGCGCTATCTGGTGAACGACGCGTGCGTGCTCAGCGGTAAGCCTAATGTGTATGGATCGATTTTCCGCTTCGAGGGACAGGCCAGCGTATTTGCTACGGAGGAAGGCCCTTGCTATCGCTGCCTGTATCCGGAGCCACCACCGCCGGGGCTGGTGCCCTCCTGCGCGGAAGGTGGGGTACTGGGGATCCTGCCGGGGCTGGTTGGCGTGATTCAGGCTACGGAAGTGATCAAGCTCATCCTGGGCACAGGCGAGCCGCTGATCGGACGGTTACTGCTCGTAGACGCGCTCGGCATGAAGTTCCGCGAGTTAAGGCTGCGCAAGAACCCCGACTGCCCGGCTTGCGGCACGCATCGCACCATCACAAAACTGATAGACTACAACGAGTTTTGCGGAATTCGCGGTGAGGAGAAGCCCGTGGAAGCAGGCATTCCCGAGATGCAAGTCGAAGAACTCAAGCGGCGCCTCGATGCAGGCGACGACCTGTTTGTGCTGGACGTGCGCGAGCCGCACGAATACCAGATCTGCAACATCGGCGGGTACCTGATCCCGCTGGGCGATCTGCCCAAGCGAGTGAGCGAACTGGATTCCAGCCGCGAGATCGTGGCCCACTGCCGCTCCGGCGTGCGCAGCGGGAAGGCGGTCGGGTTCCTGCAACAGGCGGGGTTCAAGAAAGTCCATAACTTGGCGGGGGGGATACTGGCCTGGGCGGACCGGGTGGATCCCAAGATGGCGAAGTACTAGGGTCAGGTCTCAGGATTCAGGTCTCAGGTCTCCGGAAACCAGGTTCAGCCACACGCGGACACCTTAGCCTTGCCTTCTCGTACAGGGACAACCGTAACTATCCCGTCGCATCCTACCAGTGTAAGAATCTGCAATCCCCTTAACCTTTAGCGTTGGAGGACGGAATGCGACGTATTTTCGGTTTCCTGGTGGTCTCGTTGTTGGTGCTTTCTGCAGCGGCACAGAGCAACGATCAGAAAGCCCGGGTGTTCATTACCGACAGCCAATCCTGGCAGATGACCGGCAACAGCGGCGGTGCCAACGGCGCTCACGGCGGCCACATCGGCGGCGGCGCGCGGCCGCAGACGGCCGAGATTATCAAGACTTTCGGCGAACGCTGCAAGGAGGTCGTGGTCAACAACAAGCAGGACAAAGCCGACTACACCGTCGTGCTCGACCACGAAGGTGGCAAGAGCATTCTGTCCCACGACAATAAGGTCGCGGTCTTTAACAGTGATGGCGACGCCATCGTGAGCCATTCCACGCGGTCCCTGGGAAGCTCGGTGAAAGACGCCTGTGAAGCGATCACCAGAGACTGGCCATCGCGCGTGGGCAAGATCAATGCCCAGAGCCAGCAGCAGCCAGCTCAGTTGATGACGGTCAGCCAGAATTCAGGGGACACGTCGGCCGCGAGCCAGATCTCGGTTTCCTCCATGCCCGGCAACGCTGATATTGAGATTGACGGCAGCTTCGTGGGCAGCACCCCATCGGCGATTGACGTAACTCCCGGAGAACACTCTGTCGTGGTCAAGAAGGCAGGCTACAAGAACTGGGAGCGCACGATGAAAGTCAGCGGCGGCACCATCAACGTGTCGGCCGAACTGGAAAAGGCACAGTAGGCAATTCTCCGCACGCTTGGTTTCTCTCCGTCAAGCAGGGAGCGCGCAAGCGCTCCCTACGCTTTTGGTAATTCCCTCAAAGACCTTGAAACGCCGAGACCGCTGAGAACAGCCGCAGAGTACGCTGAGGAATTCGCATTTGCTGAAATTGAGCCCCTCCAAAGAAAACGGGGAGCTTGCGCTCCCCTTGGTTCGCTGACTGCCAGCAGTCCTTACTTTGAGCTGCCGCTGGCTTCCATGCTGTTGTCATCGCTGAGTTGCAGCGCATACTTCTTACCACTGAAACGGATTTCGGCCAGCGATTTGCTGCCGTCACCGTTGGCCTTTACCACGGCCGCGTCACCATCCGAGGATTGGTCGAGCTTCACCACACGGGCGGGGACGGTAGCGACCACCGTCTTGCCTTTGAGGATGTTCAGCTGCACGTTGGAACCGGTGCCTTCCCACTTCACCGAGTAGTCTCCCGCGGGAAGCGACTTGCCGTTCACGGTCACGTCGTTCAGAGTGGAGAGAGAGCCCTTGTTGTTGTTGGCAGCGAAAACGCTTGTTGCGAGCAGCAGTGTCAAGCCGAGCAGCAAGCCCTTGGAAACGTGTGCGATTTTCATGCGATGCTCCTTTTTTCTTTCCCGAAAAGCGTCGGGAACCGGTTCGGGGCGGCTTGAACTCGCCTTCGCAAAAAAACTTGCGTTTCTTTGCCAAAAGCCTACAATGCTGCCGCGGGGTTAAGGAGAAAGCGTGTGGCCGCAAGGCCGCGGGCTCTCTGCTACAGGGATTGCGCTCACCTGGGCCGCCAAACCGAGTGTGAGCCAGTCCCTCAACCCCTGAAACTTACGAAAGCCGGGCTGGCTGGTTGGTCGCCCGGCTTTCGCGCAATACTTTCCTGATACGCTCCTAGATGCTCAAAAGTTCCTCTGGGCTTCTTTTCTCAATCACCCGGTTGGACGATTTCCTGCCCTCGTCGTTAGCGAGTTGTGCGCCCGGAAGTGCAGGGCACAGGCTTGGCCTGTCTTGTCTATGCAGCGCACACAAACCGTTACAACTTTTGACAAGTTTTCACATGTGCGCGTAGCACCGATGTTATTGCACGCACGCAGCCAGAAGGTGAAGAGGAGATGAATTGAAGATGAATTGATTTTAAACGGGAACGCGAGCGCCGAAGTGGAGTGCGTGTCCGCAAACGAGAAACCGCGTTCGGAAATGAACAAGCCTCGCACGGGCGGGGACGCCCGCGCCTACATCGCGATCTTGAGCACTACCTTGCCAAAATTCTTTCCTTCGGACAAAAGCTTGTATGCCTCTCTCGCCCGCTCCATGGGTAACACGTGACCGATCACGGGACGCAAGCGGCCTTGGGCTGCCCAGGCGGCAAGCTGTTTCCAGGCTTCATTCATCAAGTTGCGATTCGCGGAAAGGTAGGTGAGCCACAATCCGTGAACGCTCGCGCCTTTGGCATAAAGAAGTCGCGTATCCAGTTGGGCTTTTTCCCCGGTTGCACTTCCGTACACAATCACGCGCCCAAAATCACGCAGGCAGCGAACGCTCTTGTTGGTGTGCTCACCCCCAAGCATCTCGAATACGGCATCGACGCCTTCGCCGTGAGTGAGATCCTTAATGGCTTCTTCATAATCGCGCTGCTTGTAGTTGATGCCATGCTGCAGGCCGAGATCTTTCACCCGCTGGAGCTTCTCCTCTGACGATGACGTTCCGTACATTTCCACGCCCAGCAGCTTGCCGATCTGAACGGCGGCTGTGCCCACGCCGCCGGCCACGGCGTGAATCAGGACTCGCGTACGATCCGACTTCCCCGGATCAAGCAACCCTGCCTTCCAATAGGCGAAGTATGCGGTGAAATAGTTGACCGGGAAAGCTGCTCCTTCCTCGTCACTCCAGGCCGCTGGCACGGGCCACAGCAACTCGGGCCGAGTGACAATCCGTTCGGCAAACGCCGACCACTGCATGTATCCCATGACGCGCTGCCCGTCGCGTACTCGCACGCCGCAAAATTCCCTTCCCGCAATCAACGGCGGCTTCGGGGTCCCGGGATAGCCTCCGCACGCGGTCAAGACATCGGCAAAGTTCAATCCACCGGCCTGCACGCGAACCAGTTCCTGGCCGGGCACGGGTAGCGGCTCGGGCGCGTCCTGAATCTCAAGCACTTCGGGCCCACCTAAGCGACTGATGACAATGGCCTTCATGGAAGAAGTCTAGCAGGAGGGCCGGACTCGCAGCACGGTCTCGGCCAGCACATCACAGGTGCCTGTGACTAGCGTAATCCGGCGCGCTTTACGTCAGGTATATACTTCCCCCTGGAAATATTTGTGGTTCCCTTGCCCGTGTTTGGGCAGGGGGGCGGAGCGCGGTTTCATAGCTGCCTTCCCTCATATGCTCCGCGAATGGATCACTGGTTGCTGAACGTTGGCAAGGGTTAGCTGAGCGGCCAGTGCGGGACCTGCTCCGATTGCGGGCTGGTTCCGAGAGAGGTTAGCATGGACTTGATATTGGTTCGTTTCCTGTTTGTCATTTTTGTTGCGGTTACTTGCTTTCTCATTCACCCCTTCGGTCTTACGCCCCGCCTGGATGCGGGAGTAGGAGCACTGATCGGGATTGCCATCGTACTCTTCGAATGGCGGCTGCGGCTGGTCAGTCTGAAACGGTTGATTGGGGCAGCCATCGGCAGTGTCCTCGGCATCTTCGGCGCCTACCTATTTGCCCTGGTGATCCGTAATAGCATCCCGGCGGGCAACACCCAGAGCTTCCTGCAGATCATGGTCATGTTGCTGATGGCCTACGTTGGCTTGATCGTAGGAGCCAACAAGGGCGATCTGCTGAACCTGTCGGCGCTGGGTGGAATTTTTGGTGGCGAGAAGCAATCGAAGAAAAGCTATAAGATTCTCGACACCAGCGTCATTATCGACGGGCGCATTGCCGACATCGCCGAGACGGGTTTCCTCGACGGCACCATTGTGATTCCCCAGTTTGTGTTGCGCGAACTGCAGTTGGTGGCGGATTCTGCCGACTCTTTGAAGCGCAATCGTGGACGGCGCGGGCTGGACATCCTGCAGCGTCTGCAGAAGGTCGCTTCCGTACAGATCCAGATCGTGGAAGATGACTTCCCTGCCGTTCGCGAAGTTGATCTCAAGCTCATCGAACTGGCTAAGCTGTACGAAGGCAAAATCATTACCAACGATTTCAACCTGAATAAAGTGGCGCAGCTGCAGGGCGTCGAAGTGCTGAACATCAACGAACTGGCCAACTCTCTGAAGCCGATCGTGCTGCCGGGCGAGACCATGAAGGTGTTCATCCTGAAGGAAGGCAAAGAGTACAACCAGGGCGTTGCCTATCTCGATGACGGCACCATGGTGGTGGTGGACAATGCGCGCAAGATGATCGGCAAGACCATCGACATTTCGGTGACGTCGGTGTTGCAGACGACGGCCGGGAAGATGATCTTCGGCAAGTGGGACGAGCGGGCGGCATCCCGCATGGAGCAAAGGGCTGCGGTGGTGATGACCACCGTGGCGACCGTGCCCAACGGGGAACCCAAGAAGACGCAGCCCGCGATGGCGGACCGGCCGGCAGAATAGTACTGGGCGTCTGTAGGATTACTTATCCTTCTGAAGGCGGGAGCGACTGCTCCCGCTTTTTCTCATGGCGCGGTGTCCGCTACTGCGTAGCTGAAACCGAACTCACCCTGATGGTGTCTCCGCTGAGTGAGCCGGCAATGTTTGCTCGCTGGCTTGCCAGCTTGCCAAGCTCCTCGGAATCTCCCTCCAGCAAATAACGCTTGTCTCCGTTCACCAGTGCGTAGTGCGATCCGTGTCCGATGCACATCTTCACACATTCGGACGGGCTCTTTCCGGAATCGGGGGCATGACGCGCACCGCAATGATCGTCAGTGATCATGCCGGCAAAGATCCGGCTTTGAGGTGCATCCGGCGGAGCCTGGTTGCCTTCGCCCGATTTCTCGGCCTGCGCCAAAGCGACTCTCTCCTCGCTCGCGGGAGTTCCACGGGCAACAGCGAGCGCAACTGTTGCGCTGGTGAAGACCACCGCCGAAGCGAGAGCGGCAACAAGGGCCGCAGTGGCGCAGAACACGATCAGAGCGAACGGAGAACGCCTTTTCATGATTCCTCCACGAGCCTGCTAAACCCGGGGCACGGGTGAGGAAGCGCGCGCCTGCATTGACGGTTATCAGTACACGTTGATTGCCACCGAGACATGCCCCCTGACATTTGCTGTAAGTGACTGCCGCGGCTGGGTTTGGTTAGGACTCATGGAAGCCGGGTTGGGAGAGCAGGAAATCTGTCGTGGCAAGAAATTCACGATACAGGCAAAATGCGGATGGGCCACCTCGGAGGCGAACCGATGAAACGCGTGAGCGGAATCGGCGGAATTTTCTTCAAATCAGACGATCCCGAAAAACTCTATCAGTGGTATGAGAAACATCTGGGGGTGGTCCGCGAACCTCATGGCCAGGGCGCGGCGTTTCATTGGCGCGACGCCAAGAATCAGGAGAAGATAGGCTTGACCGCGTGGTCGATTTTTCCGCAGCAGTCCAGGTATTTTGATCCCAGCCGCGCCAGCTTCATGATCAACTATCGCGTCGATGATCTGGACGCGCTGCTAAAGGCGCTCAAAGAAGAAGGTGTCGAAGTCGATCCGCACCGCGAGGATTACGATTACGGCCGCTTTGCCTGGATTACGGACCCCGACGGGAACCGGATCGAGTTGTGGGAGCCGGCGAGGGAGTAATGCGTGTCCGGGCTGCACCATCCGGGTAGCGGTACAGGTTGCTCAATGATGATGCGCGCCAAACGTGCGAATTATTGCCTCGCAAAGTGCGCGAGGCTTTCGCACGGCGCGCTCAGATCCCTCGACCGCCAAAAGAAGGCGGCTCGGGACGACAATGGCAAGGGGCCGGGTACCCAAAGGAAACGGCGGTCTGTTAAACTGAAGGTTTGTCAGCCATCCTCGCTACCTATTAGAAGGGAAGTCCGTGCGCGCAGAAACCCGCCATCAACTGAAACAAGACAGCTTTAGCCGGGCCACGATTGACGCGGCCGAGAGAACGGCCCACTGGTCTGCTGAACATAAGAACAAGCTGAGCGTCGCCGGCGTCATCGTGCTGGTGCTGGCCGTGGCCGCAGCCGGCTCGTGGTACTACCTGAACCAGCAGGACCAGAAAGCCAGCGTCGCGTTCGGCCAGGCCGTGCGGACGATGGATACGCCCATTCGGCCGCCGAATATGCCGCCGCAGCCGGAGACTCCCAGCTTTGCCAGCGCCCAGGAACGGGCCGCTGCCGCCCATAAACAGCTGCAGGAGATTGCGGACAAGTATCCCCATACCCGTACGGCAGATTTCGCCCATTACTTTCTGGGTCTGACCGCGGCGGAATTGAGCGACAACGCAGCCGCCGAGCGCGAACTGCACCAGGTGGCTTCGTTTCGCAATGCCGAGTTGTCCACGCTGGCGAAGTTTGCCCTGGCCTCCGTCTATCGCAACACCAACCGTAACAAGCAGGCCATCGAACTGTACAAGCAGCTCATCGCGAAACCCACTGTGACCGTGAGCAAGGTAACGTCACAATTGGAATTGGCTGCCACTTATCAGGCCGATAACCAGCCCTTGGAGGCCAAGAGGCTCTACGAGCAGATCAAGAAGGAAAATCCCTCCAGCGAAGCGGCGCAAATGGCCTCGGCGAAACTGCAGGCGCTGAAGTAGGGGAAGGCTTCAGGCTTCAGGCTTCAGGCTTCAGGCCGCTAGCTGCTTGCTCCTAGTCACATACCTGTCCAGAAAACTCCTCGTGTAGTGTCCGGCTTCCCCGGCGATTACTGTCAAGCCTTCCGAAACAGCTTGCTCCACTGCTCCAGTGGAACCGGCGGCACCAGTGCAGGCTTCAAATTGGCGGTGACGTGTTCTTTGTGGCCCATGCCGACCAGCGAGGTGGTGAGGCCGGGCGCTGAGCGGGAGAATTGAATAGCATTCTCGGCATCGCTGTTCAGACCGAGTGCGCGGCTGACCATGTCCGGCAACTCGTGGGTCAGTTGCCCCTGATGCAGGGTTCCGCTGCCGATGACCGCCACCCCTAATTCTGCAGCCGCTGAGAGCAGCGACATTTTCTGCTTACCCACACGCTGGTTGGCCAAGGCGTAGGCCTCGGGCATGGCGAGATTGAAAGGGAGCTGGAGGAAGCGGAAGTGATGCCGGTCACCGCCGGCCTGGCGTGCAAGATCGCCTACCTCGGCGAGGCTGACATAGTCGCGCGAACCTTCGGGAAGCCGGAACGCGCTCCAGGTGGCCATCCCGTAGTACGTTATGCGGCCATGCTTGACCTGCTTCTCCAGCATGACGAAGCTGTCGTGCAACCGCTGCTGGAAGACCTCACGGGAAACATCCGCCAATTGCGATTCGGGATTGTGGACATAGAAAACGTCGATGGTCTCCAAGCCCAGGTTGCGCCGGGAACGCTCGATCTGGTTCTCCAGATAGGCCGGGGCCATGCAGTGCATTCCTCCGGCCAGTTGGGCGGGATCGAGGACGCCTGGTTCGATGTACTCGCGCATGAAATAAGCGCGTGGATCGGCAGGCAGGTTGCCGTCAAACGAGAGATATCCCGCTTTCGTGCAAACCAGAACTTCCTTACGCTTCAGCTCTCCGGAGTCCACGAGTTGAGTCAGTGCAGCCCCGACATTGCGCTCCGAACGCTGATGCCGGTAGTTGATGGCGGTGTCAAGAAGGTTGATGCCGGAACGCAGGCCAGTGGCAATCGCGGCGGTGTATTCGCCGTCCGCCGAGTCGTCCGGCTCGCCTAGATAGGTCCCTTGGCCGATGGAGGACAGCCACAGGTCCCCAACTCCCGGCACCCGCCCAGGGCGGCGGAAGTGTCCGGCATCACGCAACAGCGGGAAGCGGTCGCGATATCCGGCGGTACCTTCGGGCGTAGCGTGGCCCGGGAGCATAGGGGACAGTGTAGCAGCGGAAGATGACAATCAATTCTGATACGCCAACAGACGTGCGTACAGCGCCGACGATTACCTTGGTAAGCCATTTTCCGCCTTTTCCTGCCAGCATTCCCCGCGGCTCAACGAGAATTCTGTAAGCAATTCCGATTTCTCACGAGGACTCGATGACTGCGATTCTCGGCCGGCGACTCTCCGCCCCCATGTTTCTATCGATGGTTTGCCTTCTCTGTCTCCCGGCCCAGAGCCAACTGGCAGGCGCCACGCCACCAACGTCCGACGACGGCAGCGGCTCGCAGGCGGAACAAACTGTGAGCGTCGCGGACATGGCTCGAAAAGCTAGGAAAGACCACACCAAGGAAGTACAGATGTCAGACGCGGACGCGAAGGACCTCTTCAAGTCGGTGGACAAGATTCTGGAATTCGCATCCGATGATACCGGCTTCCCCAGACGAGCCAGCGTCAAACGACGCCTGGTCGGGGCTGATGAAGTAGAGAAATATACCCGTGAACAGGAAGTCAAGCAGGATTACGCGAAGCGATTCGCCAGTTCCGAGATGACCATGAAGAAATTCGGCCTGCTGCCGCGGAACTTCAACTTGCAGGAATTCCTGGTAAAAGCCAACGGCAAGCAGATCGCCGCCTACTACGACTTCGACAGCAAGACCATCTCCATGCTGAACTGGATTCCCCGGGACCGTCAGGAACCCATTCTGGCGCATGAACTGACGCACGCCTTGCAGGACCAGAATTACGACCTGAAAGCCTGGTTGAAGTTGACTCCAACGGAACCGAGTGCAGGCAGTAAGCCCAGTGAGGACAGCGACATCGACGATGAAAGCTCGACGGCACGGCGGGCTGTAACCGAAGGCCAGGCGCAGGTGGTCTACGTTGACTACGTGCTGGCTCCCTACGGACGCAGTGTGCAGAACACTCCGGCCCTGATCTATCAGATGGAAGATCCCATGGTGAAAGCGGTGGCAGACTCCGAATTGCTGCACACTGCGCCCATGATCATGCGGGAATTGGGGACCTTTCCTTACGGCGCTGGCTTGATCTTTGAGGGTGAACTGCTGCAGAAGGGCGGGAAACAGATGGCCTTCACCGGGGCTTTCGCACATCCCCCGCGCAGCACCCACGAGGTCCTGCAGCCTAAGGCGTACCTGGAGCACGAAAAAATCGCAGCGGTCCACCTTCCCGACTTGCAACCTTTGGTCGGAGGGCAGTATTCGGTCTATGACTCCGGCGGAATCGGGGAACTTGATGTCCGGGCGCTGCTCAAACAATACGGAGAGCGGAAAACCGCCGACGACGTCGCGGCGGCATGGATGGGTGGACGGTACATAGCCTTTCGCAGGGTAGAGAATAGTGCAACGGACAAGGCCGCTTCGACTGCGGATTTGGCCTTGCTGTATGTCTCGAAGTGGAGATCATCCCAGGCGGCACAGCGTTTCGCCAAGACCTATGTGGGCGCGGTCACGCAGCGCTATCAGAATGCGGTCGCGCAACCACTGGCTGCATGCGCCGGAAGCCAGTGTCCGGTTGCGGCCGGGCAGTTCTCGACCGAAGAGGGGCCGGTGCTCATCGAGCAGTGGTCGGACAACACTGTGGTGGTGTCGGAGAGCTTCGACCAGGCCACCGCCGCCAAGTTGCTGCACGCGGTCCGGGACCGCGGCAGCGAGACCCGTGCGGACAATCTCCGCCAGGACGAACTCGGGCTGCGGCTTTATGAGTCGCCGGGATTTGCCGGTTTTCAGGAACAGATTGGGGAGCGGGTAAGAGAGGAAATCCTCAAACGCATCGTTGTGCGGACCGCGGGCAGGAATTAGAAGCCGGATCGGTCCACGAAGACTGCACCCCGTGGGCGCGACATCAGAAACTGGGTGACGATGACGGCACGACTGAAGTCGTGCCCTTCTCCAAGGACAGAACGCGGCCACAACCATCCTCTGCGTACGTAGTTCTCATTTCACTTTTCCGCGCGGGTTGAGTACGATGTCTGCCGTATCCCAAGGTACAACAAACCATGGCCGACATCACTCTGCGCATCAACGGCAGTGACCGCAAAGTGAGCGTCTCTCTGGAGACGCCGCTGCTCTGGGTCCTGCGCGATACCCTGCAACTGACTGGAACCAAGTTTGGCTGTGGCGCGGGCCTCTGTGGCGCCTGCACCGTGCACGTGGATGGAAACCCGGTGCGCTCCTGTTCCACACCGGTTTCGCAGGTGGCTGGGAAGAACATCACAACGATTGAGGGATTGTCCGCCAATGGCCTTCATGTTGTGCAACAGGCTTGGATCACCGAACAGGTCCCGCAGTGCGGCTACTGCCAGACGGGTCTGATCATGACGGCGGTGGCGCTCCTGTCCAAAACGCCGCAGCCGAGTGATGAACAAATTAACCAGGCAATGTCGGGTAATCTGTGCCGCTGCGGAACCTATCACCGCGTTCGCAAAGCCATTCACCGCGCCGCCAGCCAGGGAGGTGGGCGATGAGCTCGCTCTCTCGCCGTGAATTTCTGACAGTTGGGGTGGCTGCCGGAGCCGGGTTGGTGATTGGCTTCTATCTGCCCCACCGATCCAACGGAGCATCCGGCACGTTTTCTCCCAATGCCTTCTTGAAGATCACGCCTGACGGCACAATCACCGTGGTCGTGGCGCGCTCGGAGATGGGTCAAGGCGTGCGCACTTCCCTTCCCATGATTCTGGCGGAAGAACTAGAAGCCGACTGGAAGCAAGTCGTGGTGGAGCAGGCGGGAGCTAACCCCACCCTGTATGGAGACCAGCAAACGGGATCGAGCGCCAGCACGCGCATCTCGTGGGATCCGCTGCGCAAGGCCGGGGCGACCGCGCGCGAAATGTTGGTCAGCGCGGCGGCGCTTGAATGGGGCGTACCACGCTCCGGATGCACGGCTGAAAACAGCTCGGTAGTTCACGCGGCTTCCAACCGGCGCCTGAGTTACGGGGAACTGGCGGCCAAGGCGGCAAGACTCCCCATTCCGACGGCTCCGGCGTTGAAGGACAGCAAGGACTTCAAGATCGTCGGCAAGCCGTTGCCGAGGTTGGACGTGGTCTCGAAGGTGGATGGAAGCGCGATCTTCGGCATTGATTTCCGGGTCGATGGCATGAAGTACGCGCTGCTGGCGCGTTGCCCGGTGATTGGCGGCAAGGTGGCGAGCTTCGATGAAAAGCCGGCGAAAACGATTTCCGGAGTCAGCTATGTGGGCACGATCAGCGACTCCGCCGTGGCAGTGGTTGCGGACAGCGTCTGGGGCGCCATGGAAGGCCGCCGCGTGCTCAACGTGAACTGGGACGAGGGACCGAACCAGGACCTGAATTCGGCAGCAGTGTTCGACACGCTGCGGAAGGCCGCCGATGACAAAGCGGCAACGCTTTATGTGCGGGGAGACGTTGCCAGGGTTTCTGGCAGGCGAATTCAGGCCGAGTACCAGACTCCGCTGATGGCGCAGGCCCCGATGGAACCGCAGAATTGCACCGCGCATTTTCGCGGCTCCAGCTGCGAGATATGGGGCCCGATGCAATGGCCCCCGGACGTCCGCGACGCCGTCGCCAAGGCGGTGGGGCTCGATCCTGATCAGATCAATATCCATGTCACGCTGATGGGCGGCGGGTTTGGTCGGCGCCTCGACCACGACTACGCGGTGGAGGCAGCGCTGGTTTCGAAAGCGGCTGGCGTTCCAGTGAAAGTGATCTGGACGCGGGAAGACGACATGCGCTTCTCCACTTACCGTCCAGCGAGCCTTCACCGGCTGAGTGCGGTGCTCGACGGAAGCGGCTGGCCGGTGGCCTTCTCGCATCGCATCGTGGAGCCCGCGATCAACGATCAGAAGGGTTTCCCGGGCCCGTCGCCGGGGGTGGACGCCGATCTGCCGGATGAGGCGTCGCTGATCTATTCCATCCCAAACGCGTTGCGTGAGTACGTAATGACGGTCACGCCGGTGCCGCCGGGCTACATGCGCTCTGTGTATGGACTGGAGACGGCGTTTGCCTCGGAGTCGTTCCTCGACGAACTGGCAGCGGCTGCTGGGAAAGATCCGCTGGAGTACCGCCTGCATCTGCTGGCCAACGATGAAGACATCGTGTTCTTCGACACCACCTGGCGCACGGCGCGCATGCGCGGCGCGTTGCAACTGGCAGCGGAAAAGGCCGGCTGGGGCAAGCCCCTGCCCGCCGGGCACTATCGTGGGATCGCCTGCTTCGGATGTTTCCGCACCTATGCGGCCGAGGTGGTCGAGATCTCGATGGAAGGGGGCGTGCCCCGTGTGCATCGGGTGGTCGCGGCCATCGATTGCGGGCAGGTGGTGAACCCAAACATTTTGGAGCAACAGATTCAGGGCGCTGTGACCTTCGCCCTGGGGAACGCCCTCCGGGCACAGATCACGATCGAAAAGGGGCGCGTCGTCCAAGGCAACTTTGACGACTACCAACCGATTCGCATGAATGAAGTTCCGGTCGTCGAGGGGTATTTTGTACCCAGCACCGAATCACCATCCGGCGTGGGCGAGCCGCCCGTGCCGCCGCTGGCGTCGGCGTTGTGCAATGCGATCTACGCCGCGACGAAGAAGAGGATCCGGAAGTTGCCGATTCTGAGCTGAGGTCGGTGTCGGAGGATCTCCCGGCGTCTCTTCAGTTCTTCCCCACTGGGGCGTTCTTCAATGGTAGCCATGCAAGTTTCCCGGTATCTCCAGAATAGTACAGCGGCGATCTGGCCGGGTTTTCTTGACACTCTGCTCGGATGGCCTTTATTCTGTTAACTATTGCTCCCGAAAGAGTTACGCCTCTGAGCGTCTTCCGCGGGGTTGGCGGTATCGAGTGGGGGCGCGGGAGGTTGCGATGTTCATTGAAATCCGCGAGTTGGAGCTCCATCCGGTTGATTTCAGCGAAGCGTTCGGTCTGGGAGCCATTGACCTAGGGCCAGACTATCGCCAGACCTCTGATTTGCAGGCCAGCGGGCGGGCCCAGCTGGTCGAGGAACATCACGGCAAGCATCGTACAATCAAGGACATACGGCTCAACGGCCAGCTGGCGACGAGGCTAGAAATGGCCTGTGCCCGATGTCTGGAGCCAGTGGTTCAGAATGTGGAGCGGTCGTTCGATCTGCTGTACCGTCCGCTCGGGGTGGACGCTGGCCGGGAAGAGCTTTCGGTGACCGGCGCCGAGGCTGAGATCAGTTATTATCAAGGGGAGGGGCTCCTGCTGGAGGATGCCATCCGCGAGCAGGTGTTGCTGGCTCTTCCCTTGAAAGTCATCTGCCGCCAGAATTGCAAGGGTTTATGCCCGCAGTGCGGCAAGAACCTCAACGTTGAGCAATGCTCTTGTGCCGAGTCGCTGGAGGATCCGCGATGGTCGGCGCTGAAGGACCTGCGGAGCAAGCTGGAACACTGAGCTTTTTGAAGTGCAAATTCCTCGCGTGTTCTGGTCGCGCAAGCGCGGCTACGAACAGCACGGAATGAGAAGAGATTGAAAATTCTGGCGGCGGTCTGGCAAGATCGCGCCGAAAGAGGAACAAGATGCCCAATCCAAAACGGCGGCACTCCAAGGCACGCACCGGAAGCCGGCGAGCCCATGATTCGCTGAAGCACCATTCGCTTTCCGAATGCCCGAACTGTCACGAACGCAAGATGCCGCATCGGGCGTGCCCGAAATGTGGCTATTACAAAGGCCGCGAAGTTCTCAACGTCGAGGAAGCCAGCTAGCACCATCCCACCATGCCAAGCGTCATCGCCCTGGACGCGATGGGTTCGGACCGCAGGCCCAAGCCTGCGATCGAAGGCGCAATCCAGGCAACGCGGCACTACGATGTCCGTGTGCTGCTGGTGGGTCCGGAACCGGTGCTGCGGGCGGAACTGGCGCGCTATCCCGCCGCGGCAGGTTTGCCAATCGAAATCGTCCACGCCAGCGAAGTCATCAGCATGGAGGACAAGGCGGTGCAGGCCGTGCGCGCCAAGCGGGACTCCTCCATGCGCGTGGGATTGCGGCTGGTGCGGGAACAGAGTGCCGTCGGCTTTGTGACTGCGGGCAACACCGGCGCTGCCATGGCGACCGCCAAAATGGTATTGGGAGCGATTCCCGGAGTAGACCGCCCGGCGTTGGCAGCGGTGTTTCCCACGGTGCTGGGTACCGCCGCCACCATGCTGGATGTCGGGGCCAACGTCGACTCCAAGCCCGACAACCTCGAGCAGTTTGCCGTGATGGGCGAGATTTATTTCCGGACGATGTTTGGAACCAAGCGTCCGCGGGTAGGTCTACTTTCCATCGGCGAAGAAGAGACCAAGGGCAACGATCTGACGCGGGAAGCGTTCCAACTTTTGAAGCAGCTCCCGCTGAATTTTGTGGGCAACGTGGAAGGGCGTGATCTGTACAGCGGCGATGTGGACGTCGTTGTAGCCGACGGGTTCGTGGGCAATGTGGCTCTGAAAATCTCTGAAGGGGTGGCCAGCCTGGTCCGGGCCACGCTGAAAGAGTCGCTGAAAGCGACGATCACGCGGCAGGTGGGATATCTGCTGTCGCGCAGCGCATTCGCCGATTTCAAAAAGCGCCTCGACCACACCGAGTACGGCGGGGCGCCGCTGCTGGGCGTGAAAGGCGTGTGCTTCATCACGCACGGATCGTCGAATGCGAACGCCATCAAGAATGCGATTCGCGTGGCCGCGGAATTTGCCCAGCACCGGATTACCGAGAAGATCGAGAGAGAGCTGGCAGCAATCCGGCCGGCGGCGGTTTTGAGCACGTAGAATCAAAAAGCAGATTCCTCGACACGTCCTCGCCGCATGCATGCGGCTACGGAACAGCTCGGAATGACAAAGTAGACTGATCATGCGTGGCTCAAACAGCGCTGTTCTTGAAGAACTATGACCACATCGAACATTGCTTTTCTCTTTCCCGGCCAGGGCTCCCAAGCGGTTGGCATGGGCAAGGATCTGACGGAGAAGCATTCGACTGCCCGGCAGACGTTTGACGAGGCCGACGAGGCCCTCGGCTACAAGCTGTCAGAAGCTTGCTTCGAGGGCCCAGAGGACAAGCTTCGGCTGACCGAGATCACGCAGCCCGCAATCCTAACCACCTCGGTCGCGGCCTGGCGAGTGCTGCAGGAGCGGGGGTTCAAGCCGGCATTTGTAGCTGGACACAGCCTGGGGGAATACTCGGCACACGTGGCCGCCGGAACCCTCAGTTTCGCGGATGCGGTGCGCGCGGTGCGTAATCGCGGCAAGTACATGCAGGAAGCGGTTCCGGTGGGGGTGGGCGCGATGGCGGCCGTTCTGGGCATGGACCTGGAGAGAGTTGCAGGGGTTTGTACCGACGCGGCCCAAGGCGAGGTCTGCGAACCCGCCAACATTAACTCGCCCGAGCAGATTGTCATTTCTGGAACCAAGTCCGCGGTCGAGCGCGCGACCACGCTGGCCAGCGAACGCGGCGCCAAACGGGCCATTCTGCTGCCGGTCAGCGCGCCCTTCCATTGTTCGCTGATGAAGCCCGCGCAAGACCGACTGGCGACGGACCTTGCCACGTTGGCCTTCCAGAAGCCGGGAGTTCCCGTGGCTTGTAACGTCGATGCGGCACTGCTGGAAGAAGCAGACCACAGCCGCGAGGCGCTGGTCCGGCAGGTAACGGGATCGGTGAAGTGGGACCAGTCAATTCGTCTGTTGATCGCGCAAGGCGTTCAGACGTTTGTAGAAGTCGGTCCAGGAAAAGTGCTGTGCGGCTTGATGCGCCAGATTGACCGGTCGAAGGCGGCACTCAACGTCGGAGATGAGGCTTCGCTGCAAAAGACATCAGAACATATTGCGGTTGGAGTCTGATCGTGATTCAGCGAGCTAGTGTTTTTCGGCAGTTTCCGGGCTGTGTCGCCTCCAAGTGACACTCGAATTCGTGAAGCGAATCTCCCCTCCCCTCGCCGGGTTGTACCGCAGCGCCATTTCAGAGTGGACGCCATCGAGGTCGGTCGAGCTGATGGTATAGGCGGTTTCATCACCGAGCGACTGGACTTTGACGTTGTCGACCATCTGCACTTGCGTGAGGTTGGCCAGTCCCTGTCCCGATGATGACAAATGCCGTGTACAGCTCAAGAAAGCGACCCTGGTAGCGCGCTTCATCGGTGGTCCAGAATCCCACCAACTGGCGGGGCAGCAGCCGAGGGTTGTCTCGATTGCAACCGAGGCAGGTGAACAATAGCAGAATTGGAAACAACTTCTTCATAGCTGCCACCGAGTAATGTGCGTATCGCTTCACACCGATTGCCCCGCACCTACCGCTCGCGCGGATACGTCGCCCGCTGAACCTTCCTCCTGGGCCACGAGTTGGGTAAACACCTCAACCACTTTCGGGTCAAAGTGCGTCCCAGACTGTCGCGTGATGATTTCCCGCACTTCTTCCTCGGGCAGTCCTTTGCGGTAGGGCCGGTCCGACGTCATCGCGTCGTAGCAGTCCGCTACGGCAAAAATGCGGGCATACAAGCTGATATTTTCTCCGGCTATGCCTTCCGGATATCCCGAACCATCAAACCATTCGTGATGCTGCAGGACGATCGGGAGGGCCTCACGGAAACTTGGGATGGGTTCGAGGATCCGGGCGCCGATTCGGACATGGTCCTGCATGGCTCGCGTTTCCTCCGGGTCGAGTTTGCCAGGTTTGTCCAGGATGGTGGGCGGGGTACCGATCTTGCCGATGTCGTGTAGCAACCCTCCACGGTGCATGATTTGCAGGTCCTTGGGGGACAGCCCCATCGCGCTGCCTATCTTAACCGCCAAAGCTGTGACTCGTTCCGAGTGACCTGCCGTCCAGGCTGATTTGGCGTCGATGGCGCGTGCCAAAGCGGTCAGCGTTCCCCAATGCAGTCGTTCCAGAGCTTCGACCAGTTGCGCGTTGGAGAAGGCAACCGCCACTTGGTCGGCTACTTGGCGTGCCTGTTGCAGGTCGTCGGCCGGCATCTGGGGTGGATCTTCATGCCCATAGACGAGGGCCGCAAACGGAGCTTTGTCAACGAAGATCGGCAGAACCAGGAAGGAAGTCAGGCCAGCGGCGCGCAGGGGTCCAATGAACTGGGGAACCTGATTGGCCGCGACGACAAAATATTCCGGGTTGACCTGGAATTGCTGTTGTTCGGAAGCGGAAAGCTGCGGGTTGAGGATCGATTGAGCTGTTCCCGCAGGTGCTCTCTTGAAGCGAGTCCAGCCGGGATGAGAGGGGCCTCCAAACATGCTGACGGCAATGCAATCGCAAGGCAACAAGTACGGCATGTGGTCGAGCACGGCGTCGGCAATGGCCTCGTAATTCAGGCTGGCAAAAATGGCCTGGTCGATGGCATTAATGGTTTTGAGGGCGTGGAACTGCCTGCCCAGCCGGTTCGTCATGGCATTAAACGAACCCGCGAGCGCTTCAAATTCATCGCCGCTCTTCACCACAACTTGCTTGTCAAAGTGCTGGTCGCCAACCTGGTGGGTGGCCGTCTGGAGTTCTTCCAGCGGCACCAGAGTGCGGCGAATCTGAACTGAACTGGACAAGGTTACGATCCAAAAGGCCAACAAAATGACCAAGGGAAAGCTGCTGCGGAAGTGCCGCATTGGCGCCAGGACCTCGTCGTGCTTCTGGCTGACGGTAATCGTCCAAGACTCGGTGGAGAAACCAGGCCGGAGAAGCAGGCCCCAATAAGCCGTGTCATACAGCGTCTGATCGCGCTTCCACTGGAAAAAGCCAGAGGATTGCGAGATCTGCCTCGGGAGAGTGTTGGCCGAATCAACCATTCCAGGGTCAGAACAAAAAAGAGTCGCGCGGGAGGAGGTGGCCACGCAAGTGTCGAATGCCGAGGGAAGTCTCTGCCCCTCCCACAAGTAGCCCGAATTCATTTCGCCTACGAGTATGCCCTTGTCAGCCTGGCCAAGATTGATTCTTCTGGCCATGGCGACGCAATTCCCAAACTGGTCCGAACAGGAATGGATGATGATCAGAGGCTTTTCGTCGAGCGTGCGTAGGCGGGCAAGGAGTGCGGGATCCAGAAAGGTGGCCCGAGTTCCCGAATCCGTCAGCTCTTCACCCCGGTCGTTGAAGACCGTCATCGCCAGGAAGTGGGTCCGCGAGGCGCCCAGAACTGGATGGCGCCCATCGCCGATTTGCAGGGACAACACCTGCAGTTCGGCCTCGGCCAACTGCAGGCGATTGTAAAGGTCCATGGCCTGGGCTTTGGCCATCTGCGACAGCTGTTTTTGACCCTGAATCTGCAATTGATCTGAGACTTGATAGAAAGAAACGGCAGCCAGGATGATGATCGGGAGGAGGGCACAACACACAAAGAGCAGAAAGATTCTCCGCGCCACTTTACTGCTCAAGAATGTGGTTCGCCATCCCATCCCGCTCTTGTCCCTTCTCAATACTGCGAAGCTAGCCCGATGAAACCCCCGTCATTTGCCCACAGCACGTCATCTTGGCTGGCCTGCGCAGTCAGTGGTGGCACGCTTTTCCCGTCTTTGCCCATGCTGTAGAGGTCGAAATAGGTGTTGATCGGCACCAAGAAGCGATCTTTTCGCATCCCCCCCTTGCCGCTTGCCGAGGCGAAATTCAAGTACCGGTAGGGATTGCCCCATGGATCGGGAAACGTGTCACGGCCAATATCTGCAAGGCTCTCCGGATATTGGTAGTGGATAACGTTGTAAGCTTCGATGTCATCTCCGATGCTGCGAATGTCCCCGATTGCCTTGGCAATTCTGGCTTGATTAACCGCCGCCAAGAGATTAGGGATAGCAATGGCACAGAGGGTTAGGATGATGGCAATGGTGATGAGCAACTCAATGAGCGTAAAGCCCTTGTGCGCCGAACGCCGCGCACCCGTGGCAAGCTCATCTCCAACTGCATCTGTGGCAGAATTCCTTCGTCCGCTCTGATGCTCCACGCCATGCCCTAATCTTCAGGAATTTAGCAACTATCTATGGTAGTCATCGGGGCTGCGAGGTCACAACGAACGAAGGTAACCCCTTTACTAGCACTTAATTAGGAGGTTACTGGCGGCCTCGGCTATGGGGTTGTGGGAAGGACAGTTAGCCGGGCATGGGTGGGAATCTCAGCCGCTTGTCGGGCTGTTTCCCGGGGAGTTACTACTCTGTCACCCGCGTCCACCAATTCCCGCACTCGATCTCACTGGGGGAAAAAGACAACGTCTTGTCCGACTTCTGCACCCAGACGTAGGCGTGCTGGGCGCGGCTGTTCACTGTCACCTGCACGATCACGCCGTTACCAGGACTCAGCGAACAATCTACGTTGTAGGATTTCACCAGACCCCACTCTCCGCCCGGGCCCCAGTCCCGATAGAAGTCGTTGAACGGGTAGCTGGAATACTTCTCCTGGTGCTGTTTCCAATCAGGGTCGCGGAACCAGACGGCGTAGGCTGCCTCATAATCCTGCTTTTGCAGCGCGGCGAAAAAGCGGCCCACCGCAGCCCGCTCGGGATAGGCGCGGAAGTGGTAGGCGACCCAAGCGCAGATCACGATAACAACAATGAGGACGATTACTCGGTTTCTGCGGCGCCGGTCGCGGGCCGGGTCGTACTGCTGGGCATCGAGCAGGGTCATGTCTTCCCTTAGAGCATACCAAGAACGGATCAAAATCTTGAAACGCAGAGGGCGCAAAGGACGCAGAGAAAACGAAATGCAGCAAAAGCCCTTAAGCCCAGAGTTTGCCAAGATTGGCGCAAGGAAGAATTTCTCGGCGCTCTCGGCGTGCTCGGCGGTGAAGATTTACAGTGTCCGCTTAAACAGGGGAGTCGCGATGGCCAGCGTGACCACCGCGAATATCGACAGGTAAATCATGTCGGGAACGATGGCGGCCAGGCCGGTTTCTTTCAGCAGAAGCGATTTCAAGCCATGCACCGCATAAGTGAAGGGATCGGCTTTGGCGATGGCGCGCAGCCACCACGGGAACGCCTGCACCGGATAGATCGAGCCACTGGGGAAAAACAGCAGCGTGTTGAGAATCCCGAAGATGGCCCGCGGCACCAAGGGGTCTTCGATGCGCACCATCATCAGGAACATCATGGTGTTGAAGGCTAGCGAGGTCAGCAGGATCATGATCATCAAGCCCAGGATCGTGGCGGGATTGAACACCGTACTCACGCCCGCCAGCAACGACCCCACCAGCGTGATCACAACCCCGGTCAGCACCGCCTTGATCGCTCCCGCGCCGTTGAGCCCGAAGACCAGCTCGGTCTTGGTGATGGGCGTGACCAGGTAGCCCTCATGTACGCCGCGGGCTTTGTCGTCGATGTACAACATGCCACCGCCGATCATGACCGAGACAAACATCGCCAGGGTGATAGAACCGGGAAGCAGATATTTCATGTATTCGATATAGGGATAGAGCTCGACGATCTGCAGGACGGTTTCCTGCATCATGCGAGGCGTGACCGCGGGTTGGTTCAGGGCCTTGGTAATTTCAGTCAGCGACGCTTCCAACGTGGAACTCATGAAGTTGTCGCTGTTGTCCACGACCAGGGCGATGCGTGGCTGGTCCTGCTCGTATACGCGGCGCGAAAACTGGGGCGGAATGATGACGGCACCCTGGATCTTGCCGTTGCGCACGTCCTCCATGGCGGTCTTCGGGTCGTGGTAGTAAACCGGTTCGAAGGTGCGCATGTTGGCGCGGACCGAGTCGAATGCCTCGCGAATCTTCAGCGCCTGGGTACCGCCGTCCTGGTCCACCAAGCCGAGCTTGGCATCGCGAATCTTGCCGCCAAAGGCGTTGCCCAGCACGATGAGCTGCACCAGAGGGAAGATCATGGACGCCATCATCAGCGCCGGAGAACGGAAAAACTTGCGCATCTCGCGCTCGACAATCGCCATTATTCGGTTCATGGTTGCAATCCTGGGCGTTGCGGCATGACGAACGCGTAGGCCTTCTGCAGTTCGTCGCGCAATTGACGCCCCGTGTAGTGAACGAAAACATCGTCCAACGTGGTGTTCTGAACGGAGAGCGATTTGATGCCTACGCCGGCCTTGACAGCCGACTCCACCAGCGCGGTCGTGGTCTGCGAACCGTTACCAGTGAGGATGCGGTACATTCCGGCACCCTCGTGCTGCACCGAGGTCACGTCACCCAGTTTGCGCAGGCGTTGCTCCCAGTCGGCGGGAGCGTTTTCGAATTGTGCTTCGATCACATTGGAGCCTGGCACGCTGGCCTTCAGCGCTGCCGGGGTATCAAGGGCCACCAGCTTGCCGTGATCGACGATGGCAATGCGATCGCACAGACGGTCGGCCTCGTCCATGTAGTGCGTAGTGATGAGAATGGTGAGTTCCCGGTGGCTCTTGATGTTGGTCAGCATCTCCCAGACCGACACGCGCGAGACGGGGTCCAGGCCGGTGGTGGGCTCGTCCAGGAAGAAGATGCGTGGGCTGTGCACCAAACCGCGGGCGATCTCCAGACGCCGCCGCATGCCGCCAGACAAGGTCTTGGTCTGGGCGGAGCGCCACTTGGTGAGATCCACCACTTCCAGCAGTTCTTCGATGGTTGCTTTGCGCTTCTTCGCGGGAACGTCGTAGAGCTTGGCGTAGATATTGAGGTTCTCTTCGATGGTGAGGTCGAGGTCGCTGGTCAACGCCTGCGGGATCACGCCGATGGTCCGGCGGACCGCGTCGGGCTCTCTTTCCACGTCGTGTCCGGCAATGCGCGCACTGCCCGCAGTGATGGGAATGAGCGTGGTCATCATGCGGATCAGCGTGGACTTGCCCGCCCCGTTCGGACCGAGCAGGCCGAATATCTCCCCTTCTTTCACTTGAAAAGACACGCCATCGACTGCCGTGAAGTCCCCGTACTTCTTAACGATGTTCTCGACTTCGATGGCGTTCGCTTTGGGTCCGCCCGCCGAATCGTGCCCGTTCGTTCCCGTCCCGCCGTTGGCATGGAGGTCGGTAATCACGGGCGCTGCTCCGCGGCGGTCTTTTCCTGCGCTTTGCCCTTCAGCTGCTCGGGCGAGACCAACACTTCAGCGGTCATGCCGGGGACGTAAGCACCTTTGGGGTTATCCAATCGCACCTTGAGCACAATGGTCCGGATGTCGCGCTTGCGCCGGCCGACGTCGCGCTGTGTAGCGAAATCGGCTTCCGCAGACTTGAAGAAGACTTTGCCGGAAGTGATGGTGCCGCCGGGAAGCTGGATGTGTAAGGTGTCTCCCAGACCGATGTGATCGGCGTCGGTCTCAGGTATGGCTGCGCGAACCCAGGTATCACTGAAATCGACGATGGTCACAATCGGCTGCCCGGGGTTGAGGACCTCGCCTTCGCGGGCCGCGCGCACCGATACCGTTCCCGTGATGGGGGCGTAAATCTTGGTATAGCCCAGCCGGACCTCGGCCTGTTTGAGCATGTCTTCCGCATTGGCCTGCTGGGCGCGCGTGGATTCAACGGTGCGCTGGGCGGCGTGCGCCTGATGGGTGTTTGCGATCGCAACGTTGAGATCGGCCTCGGCCGCTCGAACCTGATCTTTCAGCGATTGGACCACAGCCTGCTGCGCGGCGAGATTGGTCTCGGCCTGTACGCGCTCCTGGTCTGATGCAACGCCCTGTTTTGCCAGTTCAATCATGCGGCGGCTGTCACTCTGAGTACGCTCCAGGGTGGCCTCGGCCTGCAGCAGCTGCGCCCGCGCGGATTGCAGCCGGGCCTGCGCGTTGGCCACGCTGCTGGTGGTGGACCCCTGAGTGGCTTCCAGGGTGGACTGAGTTTCCGCCACCTTGTACTTCATGCTGTCGATGGTGGCGGCAGCCGCCCGGGCCTGGGCTTCGAGTTCCGCGGGATCGAGCACCGCGATCAAATCCCCCTGCTTGACGGGTGTGCCTTCGTCCACCAGCAGTTTCATGAGCCGGCCGTTGACCTGGGGGCTGACGATCACCTGGTTGGAGTCCACGGTGCCGATCAGAATCAGGTCTTTGTTGCGCGGCGTGGAAATGAAATAGTAGCCGAGCGCTATCGCAGTGATCACACCGAGAAGAATCAGGAATTTATTGCGTACACTCATTGGCTTGCTCCTTGCCGCTGTGAACCAGGGGGCTGAAACAAGGCGGCAGAGATGAAGTCGAGAACGGCAGCACGGCGGGCGGCAATACGCTCGGGGGCAAGTGGGTCTGCTCCGCTCATCAAACGCATGGCCGGGGCGTTGGTGAAGTAGAACACGATCACAGCAATCATGGAGGAGACAAACTGCATGGGATCGACCTGGCGGAAGTCACCTGAGGCCATGCCTTCCTTCAACACCTGCGCGAGTTGGCGTGACAAGGGAAGGAAGTACTGCTTGACAATCCGCTCGAGCTGGGTGGCGCCGCCGCGGGTGGCACGCATCATTTCGCCTTGCACAATTCGCGGGTAAAGGGGATGGCTGGCGATGTAGTCGAAGTGGGCGCGGGCGTAGGCGAGAATCGTCTCGCGTGGGGGCACTTGTAGGGCAAACGCTGCTTGCACGGATTCGGTCAACCCCCCGAAAACCTGGTCGAGGACAGCACTGTAGAGGGCCTCTTTGTCCTTGAAGTAGTAGTAAAGCAGGGCCTTGTTCACCCGGGCGGCGCGGGCAATGGCGTCGGTGCGGGCGCCGGCAACACCTTCACGGGAGAACTCGATTACGGCAGCCTTGAGAATGGCGGCGCGGCTTTGTTCGGGGCGGCCGCGGGAACCGAGACGGGGCTTGACGGGTGCAGTCTTCATGGTTTAATTAACTGGTTAGTTAGATTATAGACCGCCAACTGAAGAAGCACAATCTCTTTATGTTCTTCGTACACTAGGGCTTACGAGTGCGGGCAGGTGGTGGTTTCAAAGGACGGTAACTGCGGCCTGGAACTGGGTTGGATGGCCGGGACGGCGATGCTCAGTGGGAGAACAGATGACCGAGGAAACGAATGTCCACCTCGTTCACGTACACCTTTCGTAAGCCGCGGATCTCACCGCTCCCATGCCAAATGGATTTCAGACGCGCGACTTTGCTCCCCGCTATGGCTCAAAACGTGAATTGAACACCGGCATAGGTAAAGAACCTAACGGCAACGGACCCCGGCAAACTCCGACCGGCGGCAAACAGCAGTGTGTTCAACCTGGTCAATTTGATTCTGCTCCCCAAATCGAACACCGACTCGTTTTCAGAAAAATGGCGGGAGCCGATGGAATGCAACTCTCCTAGGAGCTCGACCCTAGCCAGAGGATGGACGGCTGCAACGAGGCCCAGCCAAAGTTCGTCCGGACGCTTCCGTTGCAGGTTATAGCCTGCTTCCCCGTCAACTTGGAGCTTTCTAAATGTCTTCGAGCACTCGAGCGGCAGAAACATCTGCCAGCCGTCGTCGGCCAGGCCCTGTCGTACTGAAGTCGTAGGGTTGTTGAATGTGAACTGCGGATACGTCGAGACGGAAACCCCTTGCCCGGACTCGTCTAGAAAGCGCCACTTGACTCCGATCTTGGAATTCCCCAGGCCCGCATGGATTGCCTGGTCCGCGGTCCGCACGACATAGGGCATTTCAAACTTCAACTGAAGGTGATCGCCCGCGCCATAGTTCACGTCGAGCAGCGGCCTGCCTGGGCAAAGGAAGCCTGGCCCGCGAGGACCGCAAACATCACCAGCAGCAGGGCCGTGACGCAGAGTTTACAGCTCATTTCGATTGGGGGATATCCGCCGGTTCGTAGACGATCATGCGCGCCACCGGCTCACCGTGTTCCTGCTCCTCAGGAGCATATACGCGGTGCGTTTCCCGGTCTACAGCCAAACTATGGACACGAGGCTGCACCGGAAAGTCCGGCAGCTTGCGGTAATGGTCCGGGTCATCCTGCTGAAAAATGGAGATGGCCCCAGTTCCACAGGCGACATAAATGCGGCGCAGTCCAGGGTCAAAATCTACTACATCCGCTCCCGATGCCATGGGCAGGTGCGCGATGGCGGCGTGCCGGTCAAGATCAAAAACGGCCAGCGTATCGTTGTCCTCGCAGGACAGGAATGCCCGGTGATGTTCCGGATCGAGCGCCATGCCATGATTCGACTTACAACCCTGCACCGGCCAGCGCGCCACCACGGCGTCGGTCGCCGGATCGATCACTGCGATAAGGTTCTGGTCCTGCAGGTTCACATACACTTTCTGCGCAACAGGATTGTACTGCGGCATTCCCGTCTCGCTGTCGAACTCCAGAGTCTTGACGATCCGGTTCTGCTCGACGCTTACGATAGCTTCTGCCCGCCCGCGCTCATCTGAGACGTAGAGTTTCTGAAAGGGCACTGCGTAGGCGATACCGTCGGGTTTCTCCCGCGTTGGCAGTTTGCCGATCACTTTCATTGCTGTTAAATCGACGATGGCGATGCTGTTCTCGTACCAGTCCGCGGTGTAGGCACGCTGCAACTCGGGAATGACAACCACGCCTTCCGCGCCGGGCACGTCAGGGATGGCTTTAATGAGTTGGTTCGTACGCGTGTCAATGACGTAAAGTAATCCCGCGCCAAGGTGGTTCGACAGCAGGTAATGGTGAGCGTAGTCAAGGGTGAGATAGTCAAAGCGTTTGCCTTTTGCCCCGGGGAGATCAATCTGGGCAACTTGCTTGAGGATTCCGCTGCTTGCCTCGTTCGCGCGGTGCCGGGCAGGAGCGCGGCCTTGTCCGCGTAGGTACACGGCAGCGGCCAGGAGAATTCCGAAGAGGAGATACGAGACTCTTCGCATCGGGGTTCCTTACCTCTCGCAGCACATTTCTGGCCAGTCGTTCAGTTGCCGATCTGAAGCCACGTCGGTCAGGGATGCAATATGCCTCAAAGCCTATCAGTTATCGCTGCGTCTGTGGCAGGCAAGAAGCTCCCCCAGCGATCGACGGCACCAGTAGCACTTCATCCCCATCCTGAAAGGCGTAGCTGTTCCCGCCTAGGAAGCGGATGTCTTCCTCGTTCACATACACGTTGAGAAAGCGGCGGACTTCGCCAGCCTCATCGCGCAGGTGCGGCTTGAGTTCGGGGAACTGCTGATCGAGCACGGAGAACAACTCGGTCAGGTTGGCGGGCGAGCAAGTCACCTTGCCCGCCCCACCGGTGTGGCGGCGCAGTGCGCTGGGAATTTGGATGGTTACCGTCATGTCATGCCTCCACAGATTCTTGAATGGGCCGCTGGGGCTCCAACGTTCTTTCCAGCCGAGCCGCAAAGTCCGCCATCTTGGGGCGAATTGGCTCCTCGGCTTCATACTTACCGGCAAAGATGTCGGTGGTCTTCAAACCGTTCCCGGTGATGCAGAGCACGGTGGTCTCGTCCGGACGAATGCGGCCCTGCTGGTAGAGCTTGCGGGCGCAGCCGACGGTGACTCCACCGGCGGTCTCGGTAAAGACACCCTCGGTCTGGGCGAGAAGCTGGATGGACTCAACGACCTCGGGATCGGAAATGTCCTCGGCCCAGCCGCCGCTGCTGCGGATGGTCTTGATGGCGTAGTGGCCGTCGGCAGGATTGCCGATGGCCAGCGAGCGCGCGAGTGTCGCCGGTTTCTGCGGCTCGATCTCCGCGTTCCCTGCCTTCACCGCGGTTGAGATCGGAGAGCAACCCGTGGCTTGTGCGCCGAAGATCTTGACCGGCTTCGGCTCAACCAGTCCCAACAAAACCAACTCGTCGAATGCCTTCTTGATTTTCGTGATCAGCGATCCGCCCGCCATGGGAACTACCACATTGTCTGGCAGGCGCCAGCCCAGTTGCTCGGCGATTTCGAAACCCACGGTCTTTGAGCCCTCGGCGTAGTAGGGGCGCAGGTTGACGTTCACGAATCCCCATGGGTGTTCGTCCGCGATCTGCGAGCAGAGGCGGTTCACCTGGTCGTAGCTGCCCGCGATGCGAACTACTTTCGCCCCGAAGACTTGCGTGCCGAGAATCTTGGCGGGTTCGAGGTCGGCGGGGATGAATATCCAGGCTTTCAATCCGTTGCGCGCTGCTTGCGCCGCTACGGCGTTGGCCAGGTTCCCCGTGGAGGAGCAGGCCACGGTGTCGAAGCCGAAATTTCTGGCTTGCGCCAAAGCCACTGCCACGACGCGGTCTTTGAAGCTAAGGGAGGGCAAACAGACCGCATCGTTTTTGAGCAGCAGCGTCTTCGCACCCAGACTTTGCGCGAGACGCGGCGCCGGCAGCAGTGGGGTAAAACCGGCAGGGACGGTGAGCCGGAAATTCTGCGGCAGCGGCAGCAACTCCGCATAACGCCACATGTTGGGAGCGCGCGCGGAGATGCGCTCGCGCGTCACCGGGCCGCGCAGCCACTCGTAGTCGTACGCAACTTCGAGGGGAGAAAAGCAATCCTCACAGATCGAAAGGGGCTGGTTTCCCCAACTCTTGCCGCATTCCCGGCAACGCAATTCGTAACTCATCGGCCACTCATTTCCGATGGCTCCGGGACGAGCGTCGAAAACCTAGTGTGTCAAAAGTCTCTCGGAAGGAAAAACGGGAAAAGAGGTCAACGAGATGCTGGAAATTCGGCACCTCGAATCTCATGTTCCCCGTTTCCAGGAGAGAGTTGACACCGGGCGACCGGGAGATGACTCCCGATCCGGTTGTCGTGGCTTCTTAGGGCTCGTCCCTCAGCCACTCTGCATGAAATCCAAGGTCTGCTCTATTGAAGAGCAAACTGGTGGACAGATACTACCCAGAGAGGACGGAGTTCGTCAAGAGGGGTTACAAACCTCTGTGTCCTCTGTGCCCTCTGTGGTTAGGATTTTTTGGTTTTCACCACAGAGGACACAGAGTTCACAGAGGAAGAAACCCTACCGGCTGTACTGGTTTCTCTTCTTCTCCTCATGCCGTTCCAACCCCAACTGAATCAACTTCTCAATCAATGCGGGATACGACACTCCCGTCGCCGCCCACAACTTGGGGTACATGCTGATCGAAGTGAAGCCCGGCATGGTGTTGATTTCGTTCACGTAGATTTTGCGAGATTTAGGCTCCATCAGGAAGTCAACCCGGGCCAGGCCCGAGCAATCCACGGCCTTGAAGGCACCAATGGCGACCTGCTGGACTTTCTTTGCCTCAGCTTTCGTCAGCTTGGCGGGAATGATCAGCTGCGAGCCTTCGTCCAGGTACTTGGCGTCGTAATCGTAGAACTCCTTGCTGGGAACGATCTCGCCCGGCACGGAAGCTTCCGGCTTGTCGTTTCCGAGGACTGAGCACTCGATTTCTCGGGCCTTGTGCTTGCCACCGCCGACGCCTTGCTCGATGACGATCTTGCGGTCGAACTTGGCCGCCTCGTCAATGGCCGGGCCGAGTTCCTTGCGGTCGTGCGCCTTGGAAATTCCAACCGACGATCCCAGGTTGGCCGGCTTCACAAACACGGGATACTTCAACTTGCTTTCCACCAGTTTCTGAATCTTCTTGGGTTCAGCTTCCCAATCGCCACGAAGAACAGTCACGTGCTTCACGATAGGTAGCCCGGCCGCTCGGAAGAGGGCTTTCATGACGTCTTTATCCATACCGGCCGCGGAGCCCAGCACACCTGCGCCGACGTAGGCCATGTCGGCAAGCTCAAGCAGCCCTTGAATCGTCCCGTCCTCACCGAAGGTTCCATGGAGCACGGGGAAAACGATGTCCACTTCGATGGCATGGGCGGGGCGCACCGCCGCGGCGGCAGCAGCTTCGGTCTGAAGGGCGGTCAGCGAACTTCCCTGCGGGTGCGGCTCCGGCGGCACCAGGACGGCCTCGCCACGGGCCAGCACCGCGGCGGCAGGAGTCACTTCGGGATCACCGGCACGAAGGTGCTTTTCCTGGGGATGAGAAAACTTGCCTTTCAGGAGCCGTTCGGCATGTGCGGCCGTGACCCAGTGGCCCTCCTTGGTGATTCCGATGGGAATGACTTCATACTTGTTCTTATCGATGGCGTTGAAGACGGAGGCAGCCGAAAGCAGTGAGACCTCATGCTCGCCGCTGCGCCCGCCGAATAGAATGCCGACCCGGAGCTTTTTCATGACACTTTAGTCTGGACGTCCGCGGCCATTGCGTCAATTACCCGGTATGATCTCTCTGTTACTTACGCGATGAGGAGGCGGGCCATGACTGATCCAAACAGATTGATGAGCCGGCGAAGCACATTAGCGACTCTGGGAGCTGCCGGTTTAGGATTGTGGGCTATGCACTCGCCATCAGCCCATGCGGACGACTCCAAAGGGAACGACCTCAACAGTCTCTTGCCAGAATTCAGCGAGAAGTCGCGCGACCGTTTGCGGCGCCTGCTGAGCGCACCCGGATTCAGCGGACACATCCCGGCCGCGGAGGCGCAAGCCCTCGCCGAAACTGAACAGAAGAGCGTCGGTGCTCTAATGCTTGGCCTGCTTCCGCTGGCCCGCACATATTCCCGTCCACCCATCTCCAACTATCACGTGGGAGCAGTGGTGCGCGGTGCGAGTGGGAACCTCTACTTCGGCGCCAATATTGAATTTCCTGGCCACTCCTTGGGGTTCGCGGTCCATGCTGAGCAGTCGGCTTTGTCGAATGCATACATGCACTCAGATACCGGCATTGCTTCGGTTGCGGTGACGGCAGCACCATGCGGGCACTGCCGGCAATTCATGACGGAGATGTCACCCGAGGGGGATATTCAGATACTGGTGGGTAGCAGCCCAGCGGTAAAGCTTTCTGCTCTTTTGCCGGCGGCGTTCGGCCCCAAAGACCTTGGGTTCAAGGATGGCGCATTCCCGGTAAGGGAGGCCGATCTCTCTCTGCCCAAGGGAGTGGATGATGAATTGAGCGTCGCAGCTCTGAACGCGGCCCGGCAATCGTACGCGCCCTATACCAAGGCCAATTCAGGAATCGCGCTCAGGACACGCACTGGTCGGATCTACAAGGGTGCGTACATCGAGAACGTGGCTTTCAATCCCAGCCTGCCGCCGCTGCAAACGGCGTTGGCTGCGCTGATTGTGGCGGGCGAGAGTAGTTCGTCGGTTTCCAAGGTTGCCCTGGTTGAGGTGGAGGGTGCGGTCATCAGCCAGAAGAGTGCAGCAGAAGCCGTTATGGCGGCGATAACTCCGGGGGTGAAGCTGCAAGTGGTGAAGGCTATGGGGAGGACATAGTGTAATTTTGCGGGAGAAGGTATTGTCTCAATTTCAGCAAACTCGGGATTTCTCAGCGTGCTCTGTGGCTGTTCGGGGATTTCTGCGTCTCAAGGACTTAAGGAGACTCCCCGAAAGCAAAGTCCTAAATCGCTGAGATCGCGGAGAACACCCGCAGAGTCCGCTGAGAAACCCGGCGCGGGGAGCAAACTGAGGCACTAGGCGGGCGAACCTCCGGTTGACAACGGTTGCGGGGCAGAGTTAGCCTGCGAGGCGCGGGGTATACTGCAGTTCTTCGATTTCCTTCCAAAAAGGGGAGTGGGTATGAGAAAAGTTGTGGTTTCGTTGCTGCTGTTGGCATTGGCTTGCCTGGCCGTGGCGGAAGCAACCGCACAGGCCGCGGCGCCGGCCCGCAAGAAGCGGCTCGCCATTCTGGATTTTGACTACGCCACGGTGCATGGCGGGGTAGCGGCGATCTTCGGCCAGGACGTCGATGTAGGCAAGGGCATCACCGACCTGCTGGTGACCAATCTGGTCAAAGACGGGACCTATTCGATCATTGAGCGCAAGGCGCTGGACAAGATCATGGCCGAACAGAATTTTTCCAACAGCGACCGCGCCAATCCGAACTCGGCCGCCAAGATTGGTAAATTGCTGGGCGTGGATGCCATCGTTGTCGGCAGCATCACCCAATTCGGCAATGAAACCAAGAACACCAACGTCGGCGGTGGGGGCGGCAACTGGGGTGGGTTCGGCGTGGGTGGCTTCGGACACAAGAAGTCCAAAGCGATCGTGGCTGTGACCGCACGCATGGTGGACATTGATACCGGCGAAATCCTGGGTGTTGCCGAAGGCAAGGGAGAGTCCTCGCGCGAGCACACGTCCTTGCTCGGCGGCGGCGGCAACTGGCATGGCTGGGGCGGCGGCGCGGCAGATTTCGGCAGCAGCGACTTTCAAAGCACGATCATCGGCGAAGCAGTGAAGAACGCCACCACGCAGCTGAGCACGGAGGTGATCGCTAACAAGGACAAACTGGTGGCGCGCACCATCATCGTGGAGGGCCTGGTGGCAGCGGTGGACGGCGGCCAGATCGTTCTGAACGTGGGCGGCAAGCAGGGCGTGAAAGTCGGCGATCAGCTGAACGTGGAGCGCGTGACCAAAGAAATCAAGGACCCTTCAACCGGCAAGGTCATTCGGCGGCTGGCGACGGCTGTCGGAGTAGTGAAAGTGACGGATGTCGATGACATTTCGTCGGTTTGCACCGCAGTTTCCGGAACCGGGTTCAAGATCGGCGATGCGGTAAAGACAGTAACCCAGTAGCTGTTTTTTGAGCCACTGAGAACCGGAGCGCGAAAGTGCTCCGGTTTTTGTTTGCGGCCAGGTTACAGAACCTTCCTCACAACCACGGAGAGTGCCAACTCCTCCGCCGCCGGAGGTGGAGCCGCGCCTCCCTAGGCCCCCTGCACCGGGCAAAACTAAAGTTCAGGTAGTGTCGGACTTCGGACAGCACCCAACGGTCGTCGAGCTGCGGGCGAAAGAGATTTACCATTTACTCCGACATGAGGGTGACCAGTCGTCAACGGAAGTCACCGATGTCCAATAACCGGTGGGCCAGCGCAGGCAGCACGAAAGATTGCACCGGCGAACGTCAAAAGGAGAGCCTCATGGAGTCGACGTGCACCTGGAAGGGTCGTTGCAGCCATCTTGCGGCAGGTATGTTCATCATGCTGGGCAGCGTCGGACTGCTGGCTCAAACCGACAACAGAAAACCATCAAACCAGCATTCCAGACCGGCAACCGCCCGATCTGCGCCGCCATCCAGGCCCTCCGCAGCGCCATCCAGGCCCTCCGCAGCGCCATCCAGACCTACGGCGGCGCCATCCAGACCTGCTGCGTCGATGCCGTCGAGACCCGCAGGTGGCGGTCTGTCCAGCGCAAACCACGGTCCATCGACCAGAGGTGGAATGCATCAGGGTCCGAGCGCGGACAATCCGGGAGTTCATCGCGGCTCTACTGCCAGCGGCCCGGCTGCGGCACGTATAAGCTCCCCTATCGCACGTACCTCTCCCACTGCCAACAGCCGAGCTACCCCGCACGTGGTTCCTACGGCCAATGGTCTGACCGGCCGGCATGGCCACGGGGATGATAGCGTCCCGAACCGGCATATAACCAGAACCACAGAAGCCGACTCGCATAGGCCGGAAATGGGCAACAGGCCGGGCGCAGACCGCGAACATACGGCTCACAACGGCATCCTGGGCAGGCCTGCACCGAGAGGCAGCCACGAAACCCAGTTGAGGAATGGCAGTCTGGTGCAGCGGCGCGCCGACGGCAGAGTCAGTGACATGCATGACGCCAGGCGCGACATGAATGTTCACCACGGAATCTACGGGAACACGCGCGTCGTAGTCGAGCGCCGGGACCATTCGCGAGTCTTTGCCGAGCGCGGACGTCCGGGGTATGTGCAACGCGGGTACGTGCACAACGGCCACGAATATGACCGCCGCACCTACTACTACCACGGCCAGGCCTATGACCGTTACTACCGGCGATATCCCTATCACGGCGTTTATGTGCAGGTGTATGCGCCCGTCCGCTACTACCCAGTTGGATTTTACGGTTGGGCCTATGACCCTTGGTACCACCCTGTGGTCTATTCCTGGGGTTGGGCACATAGTCCCTGGTACGGCTATTACGGCACTTATTTCACGCCCTACCCGGTGTATCCAACTGCCTCGTTGTGGCTGACCGACTACATCATCTCCAGCGAATTGGCCGCCGCCTATCAGGCCCGGCAGGAAGCCCGGCAGGAGGCACAAGTCCGAATGGACGAGGAAGCAGCTGCAGGAGCTGCTCCACTCACGCCGGAAGTAAAGCAGAGGATCGCCGATGAGGTGAAGAACCAGCTCGCCCTGGAGAACGCCGAGGCGCAGCAGAATGCCCGGAACCAGGAGGTCGATCCAGGTTCCAGCAGCATCGCCACCTTGCTGTCCGATGGTAAAACCCACGTCTTTGTTGCCGGCAGCTCGCTCGACGTGGTTGACGCCGCTGGAATGGAATGCGCCATCAGCGATGGCGACGCGCTCGAACTGGCGACGCCCCCGCCACCCTCGGCCACCTCGGCCGATCTGGTGATGTTGTCGAGCAAGGGTGGCCCGGAGTGCCGGAAGTCCGATACCGTCTCAGTCCCCCTAGCCGACTTGCAGGAAATGCAGAACCACATGCGGGAGACTATCGATCAAGGCCTGCAGGAACTTCGGTCCAAGCAAGGCACGGGAGGACTGCCGTCGGCTCCCCTCACTGCCAACGGGGCTTTGGCGGATGCTCCCATTGCCAAGGACGCCCCACCACCAGACCCGAATGGTGACGCTGAGGTGAACCAGCAACTAGCGGATGCCGACCAAGCCGAAAAGGAAGTAGTCGGCGAAGCCCAGCAGGAAAATGGAGAAACGGCAACTCAGGCTGCGGCTCCGGCAACAATCGCGTTGGGGCAAAGCGTTGAAGATGTCACCACCACCTTCGGCCCCCCGCTTACGGTGATCGATTTGGGTCCGAAGAAGATCTTCAAGTACAAAGATATGAAGGTCACTTTCAAGAACGGCAAAGTCTCGGATGTAGAGTGATTTGAGCACCAAGAGCGAGCGATCAGGAGCCTCACCTGATCGTAAGGAGTGTCGAGATTCCTGTGCGACTACTGGTTCGTCGTCTTCCCGAACGCCGACAGCGCCATTTCCACCGCCAGATCCGCCGTCTGGTTGTGCTCGTCGATGACAGGGTTAACTTCCACGATTTCGAAGCTCAGCATGCGGCCGTGGTCCGCGATGATTTCCATGGCAAGGTGGGCCTCGCGGTAGGTGGCGCCGCCCCGCACGGGTGTCCCGACTCCAGGCGCGTCTTCGGGATCGATCCAGTCCATATCGAGGGAAACGTGGTAGCCGGCGGTACCGCGGCCAGCCATCCGCAAGGCCTCTTCCATGACCGTGCGCATGCCGCGCTCGTCGATATCGCGCATGGTCAAAACTTCGATCCCGGCTCGGTGAACGTTTTCTCGTTCGATGGCGTCGATGTCACGCACCCCGACCAGCACGCAATTTTCGGGCTTGATCTTGGGGGAAAAGTTGTAGATGTTGGAGAGTTCCACCGGGCCGAGCCCCATGATCGCTGCCAGCGGCATGCCGTGGACGTGTCCGCTGGGCGAGCTCTCGGGCGTGTTGATGTCGGTGTGGGCGTCGATCCAGATCAGGCCGATCTTCTGACCCTGGCGACGGTAGAACTCAGCCACGCCCGCCACGCTGCCCACTGCCATCGAGTGGTCCCCGCCGAGAGACACCGGCACTTTGCCCGCTTCCAGCGTCTTCAGTACCAGGTCGGCATGCTTGGTGCAGGTCGCAGTGATTTCTTTGAGGTACTTCGCGTTGGGATGGCCTTCCTTCTTTTGTTCCGGGATGGCGACGGCCACGTTGCCGCCATCTTCGACGATGTGGCCGAGGGCTTCCAGACGCGCTTCGAGACCGGCAACGCGCACCGCCGAAGGCCCCATGTCAACACCGCGGCGCGACTGGCCAAGGTCGAGGGGGACGCCGATGACCCGAATCTTGCGGGGAGTAATGTTGGGATAAGTTGGAGGAGTGGTTGTCATAGCTTCATAAATCTTGCACCACGGAGGTCACAGAGGACACAGAGTTGAGCAATCCATCTGGTTTTTCATGGTCAATCCTCTGGGTCCTCCGTGTCCTCTGTGGTTTGGGTTTCACGGATAAAGCCGGTGCAGCATCCTGGGGAACGGAATCGTTTCCCGCACATGCTCCAAGCCGCAGATCCACGCTACTGCGCGTTCAATGCCCATACCAAAACCCGCGTGCGGCACGCTGCCGTATTTCCGCAAGTCGAGATACCACTTGAACGCCTCTTCCGGCAGCCCGTGTTCGTGAATGCGTTTTAGCAGCAGATCATACGATGCCATACGCTGCGAGCCGCCGATGATCTCGCCGTAGCCTTCGGGCGCGAGCACGTCCACGCACAATGCCAAGTCAGGGTTTTGGGGATCCGGCTCCATGTAAAACGCTTTTACTTTTGCGGGATAGCGGTGCACCATCACCGGCCGGTCGAACTGCGATGAGATGTAGGTTTCGTCGGGAGACCCTAGGTCGCCGCCATATTCGAAGTTGTCTTCCAAGGCGCCTTTTGCGTGGGCTTCCTGCAGCATTTTGACCGCTTCGTCGTAAGTGATGCGAGGGAATGGAGCTTCGACTTTTTCAAGTTTTGAGACATCGCGGCCGATGGTCTGCAGATCAGGGCGGTGGCGCTCCAGACAACGCTTCACCAGGAAACTGATGAGTCCCTCGGCCAGTTCCATAATGTCTTCGAGCTGGGCGTAGGCGACTTCCGGCTCGACCATCCAGAACTCGGTCAAGTGGCGGCGGGTCTTGGATTTTTCTGCACGGAATGTGGGCCCGAAGGAATAGACCTTGCCCAACGCCATCGCGGTAGCTTCGATGTAAAGCTGCCCGGACTGGGTGAGAAAAGCCTGCTCTTCAAAGTAATCCACCGGGAAGAGTGTGGTGGTACCTTCGCACGCCGCGGGAGTGAGAATCGGCGGATCAGTCAGAGTGAAGCCACGCTCGTCGAAGAAATCGCGCGCTGCCTTGATGATCTCCGCCCGCACACGGAGGATGGCCGCCTGACGCGGCGAGCGCACCCAGAGATGGCGGTGCTCCATCAGGAAATCGACGCCGTGTTCTTTCAGGGAAATCGGATAGGGATCGGCCTCGGATACGCGTTGAACCACCTGCACGCCTGAGACGTCCAGCTCATAGCCTCCCGGGGCGCGCTTGTCGGCGCGGACCTTGCCTTCAACGATGACGCTGGACTCCTGGGTCAGGCCCTTGACCGAGTCGAACACCTCCGGCGGAACGGCGTTCTTGGCAATGACTCCCTGAATGACCCCGGAGCCGTCGCGGAATTGCGGGAACAGCAGCTTGCCGCTTTCGCGCAGGTTATAGAGCCAGCCGCGAATGGTGACAGCCTGGCCTTCGTGCTTGCCGATGTCGGCGATGGTGGTTACCGGTGATGACATATGAAAACTTTCTCATCCGAAAAAATCTTCAACACAGAGGACACAGAGTGCACAGAGGGCTCGGCGGTTATGATCTCTCCAGCTTCTCGAACACTGCTCCCATCTTCTCTGCCGGATTGATCTTCTCGTTCTCCTCAATCTCCAGCAGCAATGGCGGGGTGTGCGGCGCCGAACGCAGCAATTCCATGGCCTGCTTCCAGTCGATCGACCCATCGCCCGGCCAGAGGTGCGAATCGCGGTCCTTGGCGTTGTCGTGGACATGTGTCGACTGGACGTACTTCTTCACGGTCTCGAAGGCCTGGGGCACGTCGCTCATGATGTGGGCGTGGCCAAAGTCGAAGCACACTCCGACGTCGTCGAAGTGCGAGGTGTGAATGAACTCCACGAGTCTTTCCGGAGTGCAGATCTCGTTGGGAATGTTCTCCAGCAGAATGCGCACTCCCAGCGGCCGGGCGAATGCTCGCAGATGCTCGATGGAGGTCATCGCAGCCTCGAATTTGTTGTCATCGAACGATTCTCCGCCCACTCCCATGTGCTGCACCAGGAAGCGGAATGGAATCTGCTCGGCGATCTCCAGGGCGCGCTTGATCTCGTCCATAGCTTCGATTCGGGTGGCCCGGTCGGTGGAGGTGATGTTGACCGGCGGCGCTCCCGCGCGTCCCCACTCATAATCGGCATAGAGCGGCGCATGCACGGAATGCAGGGGGACGCCGCTGGCGCGGAACCAGTCGGCAATTTCCCGAACGTGCTGCTTGCGGTTGGCATAGTCCAGATGCTGGCGCGCGGCAAAGATCTCAATCGCCTGAGCGCCACCCTTCACCAAGCCGTCCAGCAGCCCGGGATGCAGCCGTTCCTTCACATAAACATAAGTAGAAATTGCTTTCAGCATTAGTAGCCAATCGCCTTTCCGTTGTGTCTGCCGTCGCTGGCGCCCAGGCGCTCGCCGGTCTTCTGGTCAATCGCGACACACTCGCCGTCGCTCCAGTAGGGCTCCCACTCTGCTCCCACGGTGACTCCCCGTTCGACGTGGTGTCCCTTGGCCTCGAGCGCCTTCACGGTGTCCGGCGAGAACCATTGTTCCACATTCACCTTATCCGGCAGCCACTGGTGATGGAAACGTGGCGCTTCCACAGCTTCCTGAATGTTCATGCCGAAATCCACTACGCCCATCAGGATATTCGCGACCGTCGTGATGATTTTTGACCCGCCCGGCGAACCGAGCACCAGGAATAGCTTATCGTCTTTCAGGACAATCGTTGGGGTCATCGCCGACAGGGGCCGTTTGCCGGGACCGATGGCGTTCGCCGGGCCCTGAATCAAGCCATAGAGATTAGGGACGCCCGGCTTGGCGGAGAAATCGTCCATCTCGTCGTTCAAGAGGAAGCCAAGCCCTTCGGCGGTCACGCGCGAACCGAAATCGTCGTTCAGCGTGGTGGTGACGGCAACCGCATTGCCGGCGGCGTCCACCACCGAGTAGTGCGTGGTGTGCTCCGGTTCCGGCACCGCCATGGGTTGCGCATGCTGAGAAGCATACTGTTCCAGCTCGTTGAAGATCGCAGGACGCTTCAGGTCTTTGCTGACACTGGCGTGCGCCGGGTCGAGTGATTCCCTCCAGGCTACGCCATATTTCTTGTCAATGAGTTGGGCAACTGGAAGTTTGGAAAAATCGGGATCACCCATAAATTCGGCCCGATCGTAGAAGGCGCGACGGAATGCCTCGACCGTGAGGTGGACTGATTCGGATGACCGATTGCCAGCTTTCGCCAGATCGTACCCTTCCAGGATGTTGAGTATCTCAAGCAGCGCGGTTCCACCCGAGGACGGTGGAGGAGCGCTGATAATCTCGTACCCGCGATAGGTGCCGCGGACGGGCTCGCGTTCCTTCACTTCGTAGCGTGCAAGATCGTCCTGGGTGATGAGACCGCCGCCTTTCTGAATGGAAGCCGCCAGTTCACGTGCCATGGCCCCGTGGTAGAACTCGTCCGGATTGGCGGCAATGCGCTCCAGAGTTCGCGCCAAGTCTGGCTGGCGGAAAATCCCTCCCTGCTTGTAGTAATTCCCACCTCGCTGAAAGATGCGGCGCGATTCGGGGAACCTGGCGAGATCCTCGTCCTGCTGGAGATCCCGGGCGTCTTCCCAGGCCAGCGGGAAGCCGCGGGCCAAGTTGATGGCCGGGGCCATTACGCGGTCGAGGGTCAGCTTGCCGTACTTCTTCTCGACGTAAACCATGCCCGCAACCGACCCGGGGACAGCGATGGCACGATACCCGACAACGCTGGCATTCTCGATTACGTTGCCCTGGGCGTCCAGGTACATATTGGCGGTGGCGGCCGCGGGAGCTTTCTCGCGGTAGTCGATGAAGTGGGTCTTGCCGTCGGCCATGCGGATGAGCATGAATCCGCCGCCGCCGAGGTTGCCCGCTTGAGGATGAACGACGGCGAGCGCGAAGCCGATGGCCACTGCGGCGTCCACCGCGTTACCTCCCGCCTTCATGATCTCGACACCTGCCTGCGAAGCCAGCCCATGAACACTGGCCACCATGGCATGGGGGGCATGGGCTGGAAGAACCGAGCCCTGCAGCGGCGCGACAGCGGCTACCAGGGCCGCCAGAAGCAGCAGAATCAGTGGCTTGCGGTTGAATCGCATGGAATCGTGGACTGGGGAAACGGGCTGTCTGGCCCGTCACGCCGGGTGCAGCTTGATCCGTCCGCGATCAGGCTCGGGAAGCAGGCCCTGGGCAGACTCTTGAGGCTAGCTTAGGGGATGAGGGGGAGTCAAATTAGGGTCAAACACTTAACGCAGAGACCGCTGAGAAGAGCCGCAGAAGGCGCGGAGAAACCCTCAATAGCGGATTTACTTTTTCTTCTTCACTCTGCGCACTCGGCGTCCTCTGCGTTTCACGCTTTTGGGTTTGCTCTTCGCAGCTACCATCTCGTACGACTGCCGGATGAGGTCTTGCAGTTCGTCATCTTTGAGAACATCCAGCCGCTCCACCAGAACCCACTTGTAGCGGCCGACATAGGGCGCGGGGACGATGCCTTCCAGTTCGCACAGCTCGGCGAACTTCTCCGGCGTGCACTTGAAGCAAAGCTTGGGAGGAACCGATTCCAGGCTCACGATGGCAAATATCTTCTTCGCTACTTTGAAGCAGAGGTCGTCTCCCCACTGCAGGTTTTCAGTGGCCTGCGGGAAGGAAAGGCAGAATTCGCGAATGTCATCAACGGTCATAGTGTCCCATGTATCTGAACCTAAAATCTTGAAACGCAGAGGACGCTGAGTACGCAGAGAAATTCTGAGATCTATGATTTCTCGGCGGTCTCGGCGGCCTCTGCGGTAAAAAAAATCAGTCTCTTAGCTCTTTCACCAGCGTGGCTTTACTATAGGCGACGCGGAAGCCCAGACGTTCGGCATTGTGCTGGGAAGTGGTTCCTCCCCGAGTCACGATCACGGCGTACTCGCAGCCAGCCTTGGCTGCGACCGCCATGCGCTTGCGGAGCAGCGCCGTCTGCAAACCGCGCCGCCGGAACTCGGGCAGAGTTCCGGCCCCGAACAACGCCAGGATTCGATGCTCCGGGATGATCAGTCCGGCGCCACACGCCACCGGCTTACCGTCAATTTCTGCGACGAACAGGATTGCCCCGTCAATCTGATAGATCGGAGAAATCATCGCGGTGAAACCCTCGGGAGCATCTCCGTCAGGAAAGAAGCTGCGTACCACGATGTCGGCAAACTCCTCGGCCCGTTGGGCCTGCCCCTGGCGAATTGTGGCTCCGGCAGGCGCCATGCCCGCATCCACGCCGTCCAGCTTGCGAAACAGCACGTTGTTCAACTCGCCCATTTCGTAGCGGCGGGGCTTGAGCAGTTCGAGGAGCGACGGGTCGGTGAGCGGGCAGACGTCAATTTGCGAAGGAGCCTTGTGCGCCCGGTAAAACTCCTCCATGCGGTCGAGGTCGGTGGCGGTAGCCGAACCGTCGAAACCCATGCCGGTTGTGCGCCCGATCGGCGATCCAACTCCCGCAAAAATCATGTGTCCGCCACAGATGGGCTCGACCGCGGCACCGATCTCAGGACACAGCTTCTGATACAGCTTGGCGTAGTGCACCTGCGGCATCTCCTCTGCCGATTCCAGGCGGCGAGCTAATGATTGATCCACGAAGTCCATGGAAATATCCTCTCTGATTTTGGTGGAAAACGGGAAGCGATTGCGCACACTGCGGCGCAGGATCGCAAGAGACACGGACTAGCGGACGGCAGTCATAGGCAGAAGGACAAGTTATCGTGGTCGCAAGCCAAAGTCAAAGGCTTTCAACGCAGAGTACGCCGAGGACGCAGAGGTAAAAGTCAAATCTGAACCACAGGGGGGCACAGAGGACCACGGAGGACTGAGTATTTTCTTTGTTTACTCTGCGGCCTTTGCGTCCTCTGCGTTGAGGAGGTTTTTCCTAAACCTGCTCCCGCACTTCGCCCAGCGTGACCTCGACCTGCAGTTTCTTCTTGCCGCGGTAGATAGTCACGTGGACGGCATCTCCGGCGCGGTGCTTGTTCATGATCCGGGCCAGGTCCTGCTGGTCTTCGACTCTCTCGCCGTCGATGGCAACAATTAGGTCGCCACCAATCGCGATGGGCACGTTGCCCAGATAGGCGCGCTCGTTGCCGCCATGCAGTCCTGCGCGGTCGGCCGCCCCTCCAGGAACAACTTGCACGATCAGCAATCCGTAATCTGCCGCCAGGCCCAATTGGTCAGCCAAGTCGGGATCGACGGGAATGGTCCGTACTCCCATCGCCGGGCGGCGCACCCGTCCCAGAGTGACCAAGTCATTGAGGACAGCTTTCGCGGTATTGATTGGAATGGCAAAACCGATGCCCGCGCTCTGTCCAACGCTGGAGGCGATCATGGTGTTGATGCCGATGACCTCGCCGTGCCAGTTGAGCAACGGCCCGCCGGAGTTTCCGGGATTGATAGCGGCATCAGTCTGAATGGCTTCGTCGATGCTCTGCCCGTTAGGTTCCTGCACCGAACGGATCGAACTCACAATCCCTCGCGTCAGTGTGCCGGACAGGCCAAAGGGATTGCCAATCGCATACACCTTCTGCCCGACCTGCAGGTTCGTCGAGTCGCCTAGCGTCATGGGCTGGAGGTCGGGCGCTTTGATCTGCACCACGGCCAGATCGTGCGAGCGGTCGGTGCCGACAATCGTCGCTTTGTATTTTTTGCGGTTGTGGAGCGTGACCTCAACTTGGCGCGCGTCCGCGATCACGTGGTAGTTGGTGAGGACGTGGCCCTCTTTGTCAATGATAAAGCCCGACCCTTGGCCCTCCTCGGGCACCAGCCCGTAGAAGAAATCAAACGTCACCGCCCGCGAGGTGATGTTCACCACAGACGCGATGTTCTTGCGATAGACGCTGATGTTGTTCTGTTCTTCGGCGTCCAGCACTTCGGTGCCACTGGCCGCCTCGGTAATTTCCACCTTGTTGGGGCGGCCGATCCAGTCGGCCAGCCGGCCTCGAGCCGAACGATAAGTCGTGAAATAGAAAAATGCGCCGACCAGAAGCAGAGCCAGGAGAATGGGTCGTAACAGCCTCATAGAACGTCAAACCCTCAGCCACAGATTTACGCAGATCTGAATTAATTGTACTGAATTCGGAGTCAAGGGCTTCGCTCAGCTTCGGCTTTCAGCTTCTCGAACACTTCTCTCACTCGCTTGCGGGTCTCATCCAGCGAGCCGGAGTTGTCGATGACGTAATCTGCGGCTTTGATCTTTCTTTCGTCCGGGAACTGTGCAGCCATCCGCCGTTCAACCTCGCGACGAGCCGTCTCCAGATCGACCTTCAATCGCGCGGCCCAGCGTTCAACACGTTGTTCGGGACGGCAGGTCACGACCACCAGCCGGTCGAAACGCTCCGCGGCTCCGGCTTCCAGAATCAGAGCGGCTTCCACGATGGCGATCGCCTTGGAATTCTGACGGCCCACCTCTTCCATCCATTCGTCCTGTTTCTTAACTACGGCGGGATGGACGATTTTGTTCAGCTCCTGAATGCGGGAATTGGGACCGCCAAATGCGGCTTCGGCGAGGCGGGCCCGATTGACGGTACTGTCGGGATTCAGGATGCCAGCGCCGAAGTGGCGCACGACTTCCTCGTAGACCGGCTGGCCCGGCTGCATCAGTTGGTGGGCGATGGCGTCGGCTTGGATCAAATGAGCGCCAAGCGCGACCAGCATCTCGCCTACAACGGATTTGCCAGCGGCGATTCCACCGGTGAGACCTACTTTTAGCAAGAAAAACCCTCAACGCAGAGTACGCGGAGGACACAGAGGAACTCAAGCCTTCGAAAATTCTGGGACACCTCGCCGCAGCCTCGCCGCCCGGACCGCATTTGCCATCAGCATGGCAATGGTCAGGGGGCCGACGCCACCTGGCACGGGAGTAATCGCTCCAGCGACCATCGCCACCTGGGGGTGAACGTCTCCCACCAACGTCGAACCTTTCGCCCGGAACGCCTCTTCCCGTTTGGCGTTGCCAGCGAACAAGCGCTCGAACTCGGTCCGAGTGGTCACCTGATTCATGCCGACGTCAATCACGGTCGCACCCGGTTTCACGAAGTCGCGAGTGATCATTCCCGCGCGGCCGATCGCAGCCACCAGAATGTCCGCTCGCCGGCAGACTCCGGGCAGGTCGCGGGTCTTCGAGTGGCAGATGGTCACCGTCGCATTGGCATTGATCAGCAGCATGGCTGTCGGTTTGCCCACGATGTCGCTGCGTCCGACGACCACAGCCTCCTGCCCGGCGATCAGAATGTGGCTGCGCTTCAGAATCTCCATGATGCCTGCCGGCGTGCACGGCACCAGGCCGGGTCTCTGGGTCGAAAGAAAGCCGACGTTCATGGGATGGAAACCGTCCACATCCTTCGCGGGATCGACGGCCAGCAGGACTCGCTTGGAATCGACTTGCGGCGGCAGCGGAAGCTGCACCAGAATGCCATCGATCTCATCCCGCCGGTTCAGATCGGCGATCAGGCGAAGCAGCTCGTCAGTCGAGACGCTTTCCGGTGGGGTGTGCTTTTCGCTGTGGAGGCCGACTTCCTCCGAGCTCTTTACTTTTCCGCGAACGTAGATCTCCGAAGCGGGATTGTGACCGACCAGCACCACGGCGAGGCCAGGGCGCACCCCTGCGGCCGCCATGGTCTTCACCCCGGCGGCGACTTCAGCCCGAATTTCGGCAGCGATTTTGTTGCCGTCAAGAATGGTCGCGGCCATGGGTCCTGGGTGTCATTGATGGTGAAGGAAAATTGTATATGAAGTCCGCGTACCCCAGAGGCCGACGTTGCGTGTCAGTTTGGTCTGCATTCCTATTTACCTTGCGAATTGCCAGTCAGGTACTCTTTACCGCAAAGTTCGCGAAGGACTGCCGCAAAGAGCGCAAAGTGCGAACGGTGAACTGGCCTATCGCCAGGGGGCTAAAGCCCCTCATTGATTCGAGAGCCTCCCATGCAGGGCCGAAGGCCCTACTCCACCTGAAACCGGTGCAGAGAAACTCTCATTGCAGGGCCGAAGGCCCTGCTCCACCTGAAACCGGTGCTACGCCGTCAAAGAACGGAAATTCCGCACTTCCCGCCTTGGCCACATTGGCCTCTGCGAACTCCCGGACTCGATCCAGCGAGACCTGCAGCTCTTCCAGAGATTGCTGTTTTTGAACCTCGCCGGCGTCGCCCGGAACCGGCATGCGGCGGCTTACCCGCATCAGAGCCCGCGAGAATGGTTTTGGAATCATGAGCTTGTCCCAGGTATTCAGTATCCAGGCGTCACTCAGGGCGATGTGGAAGACAACCATGGGCGCACCCGTCGCGCCTGCCAAGAGCACTGGCCCCGGCTTGGCGACGTATCGCGGTCCTCGGGGTCCGTCGAGGGTAAAGGCCACTATCCAGCCTCGCTCGAGTTCACGCCGCATCCGCAGGAGCGCCCGCACTGCGAAACGGCTGCTTGACCCGCGTACCTTTACAAATCCGAACCTTTGCATGATCCGGCCCGTGTACTCTCCGTCAAAGCTGTCGCTGCTCATCACCCGGACTTGTCGATGGCGCCAGAAATACATGGCTGGGAGCATGCAGCTGTGCCAGAAGCTATACACGAACGGGCGCTCATCCAGGCCGGCAGGAGAGCCCTCCTCCCACGAAACTGCGAACTTCATGGTCACCCCGATCGCCCAAATAACTAGATACCCCGCCCGTTCAATCAGCCACAGCAGGAATCGTTGCCACGGGGTAAAACGCCCTTGTGCCGGGGAACCGGTTTCCGTAGCTGGAGTTGCAGCCGCGTCCACCCCGGTATTGTAACGTCCGGTGCGGCGGTTGGTGGGTAGCCCAGAGCCGGAGCCCGAGGCCTGCGATAGAGCCGTAAAGCAGGCGTGCTGTGGCCGTCAAAACCCGACCCGGGAAGCTCTGCGCCGCGGGACAGCACTCAAAAGTGCAAGAAAGTGTCACTTGTCCCAAAAAACCGTGGGTTGGGCAATTGACACTGTTTGGAATCGGTTGCTATAGTCGAAGAGTTCCCTTTTGGACGCGGGTTCGCTTTACAGACGTCCGACCGCTGGGATTGTCCTAGTCCGTTCGCCAGGACGGGCTCAACACAAACAGAGGCTCACTCCAGCAGTCCGCTAAGCAACTCCCGCATCCTTCGCACGCGACGTGCGACTACAGCAGAGAGGCCATGACCTTGTTCGACGATAACACTGCCCCCACCCTGGAATCCGCGACTTCAACATTGACTGAACACCGTGCAGACCCAGCACCGGAAACCGATGTCGCTCCTCAACCTCAACTTGTCCAACCCCAAGAAGAAAAGTCAGCCAGTACCCCCGGCGCCGATGACTTCGCCTCGGCTTTGGAGATTTTCACTACCGAGACGGAAGAAGCTGCCAGCGACGATAAAGTCATCAAAGGTACGGTACTGAAGCTAACTCCGACGCACGTCGTCGTGGACATTGGCGCTAAGTCGGAGGGTATGCTGCCGCTGGCCGAGGTTCTGGACCATGAAGGCAATCCCAGATTTCAACCCGGCGACGAAATCGCGGTCATGCGCGACAAGGGGCAGACCGAGGAGGGCTACATCAATCTGTCGCATCAGAAGGCGCAGAAGTTGCGCGCCTGGGACGAGATTGAGAAGGCGCACAACGAAAAGAAACCCATCCGGGCGGTGGTTGTCGAGCGCATCAAAGGCGGCCTGACTGTAGATATTATGGGCGCGCGGGCATTCCTGCCCGGGTCCCAGGCCGACCTGCGTCCGACCCGAAACCTGGACGCGGTGAAAGGCCAGGTCCTCGACGTCGCGATCATCAAGCTGAACAAAAAGCGTGGCAACATCGTGGTTTCGCGCAAGCAGGTGCTGGAAGAGGAACAGAGCGAGAAGCGGTCCAAGACGCTGGAGCATCTGGAAGAAGGCGGGGTCCTGACCGGAGTGGTGAAGAACCTCACCGATTACGGCGCGTTTGTTGATCTGGGCGGAATTGACGGCTTGCTGCATATCACCGACATGTCCTGGGGCCGGTTGACGCATCCTCGCGATCTGGTCAACGTGGGTGACCAGATCCAGGTGAAGGTGTTGAAGTTCGACAAAGACAAGCAGCGCGTTTCTCTCGGCTTCAAACAGCTCACGCCTGATCCCTGGCTGGACGCGGAGCACCGCTATCCCGTGGGTGCCCACGTCAGCGGACGCGTGATTAGCGTGACCGACTACGGCGCGTTTGTCGAATTGGAGCAGGGCATCGAAGGGCTGGTCCATGTCAGCGAGATGACCTGGTCCAAGCGCATGAAGCATCCTTCCAAGCTGGTGAACGTGGGCGACCATGTGGAGTGTGTGGTCCTCAATGTGAACCCGACCGAGCGGCGCATTTCGCTGGGCATGCGGCAGCTGGCGACCAATCCCTGGGACGCGCTGCATGAGAAGTATCCGGTGGGCGCAACCGTGGAGGGCCGGGTACGCAACCTGACGGACTTCGGGGCGTTCATCGAGATCGAAGACGGCATCGATGGGCTGGTCCATGTCAGCAACTTGAGCTGGACCAAGCGCGTGAAGCATCCTTCGGAAGTGCTGAAGAAGGGCGACCGGGTAAAGGCCGTGATCCTGGCCATCGAACCCGACAAGCGGCGGCTGTCGCTGGGAGTCAAGCAACTCCAACCCGACGTCTGGGAGAGCTTCTTCCAGCAGCATCATGTCGGTGACGTGTTGAAGGGCAAAGTCCTGCGGGTGGCCAGCTTTGGCGCATTTGTGGAAATTGCTGACGGGATCGAAGGCCTCTGCCACAACTCGGAAGCTGTGGACGGCAATGGCCAACCCATGACGCTGGAGCCCGGACTGGAGCACGACTTCAAGATCATCAAGATGAATCCGGAAGAGAAGAAGGTCGGGCTCAGCATCAAGGCGGTGGGCGAAGAAGCTTCCCGTACGGAGGTCGAGGCCTATAAGCATCCGGCGGCGAGCACTGGCGGGTCGACGATTGGCGACTTGATCACCTGGAAGCGGGCCGGGAACGAGAACAACTAGAATCTTTCGCCGCGGATTTACGCAGATGAACGCGGATTGAAAAGGCCGCCAGAAATGGCGGCCTTTACTCTTTGTTATCATTCGCTCCGGCCTAGATGACATGATTGAACATGATTGGCTCCCGCATGGGCGCGCTCGCGCCCATATTCTTAATTTTCTTGATCTGCGTTTATCCGCGTGAATCCGCGGCGAAGGGGTTACTTCACGTCGATCCGCAAGACGATGTTTACCTGCTTCCGGTCATCGAATTGGCTCACCGTCTTGGTGTCGCTCTTCTGGCCCTTGAACTGGGCGTAAACTTCGTAATCGACGTTGGGCGAGAGCTCAGGAAAACGATAGTTGCCGTCGGAACCCACGATGTAGCTCTTCATCGCCCGGGTACGAGTGTTGGAAAGATAGACCACGGCATTCACGACGGGGTTATCGCGTTTGTCGAGCACTCTGCCGGTCAGCATGCGCCCGGCACTGACCTTCTCCTTGTCCTTGGGGCCGTAGGGATTCGCAGCCAAGGCAAAGCTCGTCAGCAGCATCACGAGGACGGCTACTCGGAACCTTTTCATGCCAGTGCCTCCGCCTGCCAAACAGTCCTGTCAGGAACGCTCTTATTTTAGATGCAAACTGGTGTCGACGCGCTCGTCGTATTCGACGTGGGCCCGGGCTTCTTCGCCGCGATGTAAGTGCTTTCCATTCTGTGATTTATAGCCACCCAAGTCGGCCCAGATTACGTAATCTTCCCGGGCGGCGGGCACGCGCTGGGCAAACTCTCCGGTGTGATTGGAATAGAGCTCCCAGCGTGCTTTCTTCTCCTTCGCGCGCCGGATCTTGACCTTCACCCCGTAAACCGGCTGGCTGTCGGGCCCCCACACCGTTCCGAAGATCAGGGCGTAGGGCTTTTGCGCATTCTTCTTAGAATCGCTGCCGGCGGCAGCAGAGAGGCCAGCTAGGCAGAAGATCACTCCAAGGAGCACTACGCGGGCGTTACGGCAGGTGAGACGTGAAAGGAGGGAGCGCAAGCGTGGGCGGAACTCAGGAGTAGTCACCGTCTTCGGCATCCTCTTCCTCGTCGTCCTCCTCGTATTCATTCTCGTCCACCGCCTTTAGCGCAAGGGGGCTAACGGTCACCACTTCAAAATCGGTGCCACACTCCGGGCAGGTGACGATTTCACCTTCGTCCACTTCGTCTTCATCGATGTCCAGGTTGCTCTCACATTCAGGACAATAAACCATGCTCACGTGCCTCCGTCCAATTAGGGCTCCCTGATAATATTTAGTGACTCTGGCGGCTGCGGTCAAGTGCTTATCTGCTGAAATCGATCCTCTGTGCAGGGGCGGGCGGGCCTTGACAAAAGGCGGGAATTGCGACAAGACCCGCCACCAGATTCGGCGACCGTAGCTTGCCGGCGGTGCCGCTGCCAGAGCGGCGAGGCGAACTGATAAGATTGCTAGGTCGGCAACTGCGGTCTTCTAACCGTACTCGGCGCGCTCACGACGAATGACGACTTCATGAATCGCGGACGAACGCTCTCGCTGAGTTTTCCTCCCTTCACCCCCTGGGTGAAGAGGATCGTCATTGGCTGCGTCGCAGTCTACTTCCTGCAAGTGGTGCTGGGCGCGTTTTCCCCAATGGCTGGATCGTACCTGATCACCTTCGGCGCACTCATTCCCGCGGCGGTCGTCCATGGCTGGATCTGGCAGCTCATCACTTATTCGTTCTTGCACGCCAGCGTCGGTCATGTGCTGATCAATATGCTGATGCTCTGGATGTTTGGCGCGCAGGAGGAAGTCGACTGGGGATCGAAGAAATTTCTGGAGTTCTACCTGTCAGCGAACAGAATCTGGCGAAGTAGAAACAATCTGGTCAGTTTCTTCATGATGAAGGCCAAATATATGGTCGCCATCATGATTTTTCTGGTGGTCATCGCGACCTTCCAGCCGTCGCAAGGCGGGATCGCAAATTTCGCCCACCTCGGCGGGCTGCTCTTCGGATTTCTCTACATCAAGTTCCTGCCAAAACGAGGGCTGATGTTTGGCACCTCGGAGCGCTACTTCAGCCTGCGCAACTCGTACTACCGCTGGAAGCGCCGCCGCGCCGCGCGCAAGTTCGAAGTCTACATGCGCAAGCACGACCGCACCGTGACCTTCGACGAGCACGGCAACTACGTTCCTCCGGATGAAATTGACAAGAAGAACGGCGGGTCAAAGTCGGGCTGGGTGAACTGAACCCACCGCAGCAGGTTTCGCAGAGCAACGCAGATCCAGAAAAGCGTAAGACGCGACGGATTCTCGCGGATCAACATGGATTCCAGCGGTTCAAGTAAACACCTTCCGAAACTCAGACAAGACAGTCTCAGGCAGGCTCTCCAGCTTTTTCTTCCCCTTGAGTCCGAGGTCGTGGCCTGCGCCCTCGACGCGCAGCAGGGATGTCTTCGCCGGAACCAGCTTTATTGCCGCCTGCATCTCTTCGATCGAGCCAAATGGGTCCCGCGTTCCGTGAACGAAGAGAACGGGGACCTGCAGCTGGGGCAGGTGCTGGGTGCGGAGTTGGTCCGGCTTGCCCGGGGCATGCAGAGGGTACGAAAGCAGGAGCAGGCCGTCCGCCACTTCAGCTTCTTCCGCGCACAGCATCGATGCCTGCCGGCCGCCGTAGGATTGCCCGCCCAGAAAAACTCGCCCCGGGACTAGCTTTCGTAAGGCAGCCACGGTGTTCTTTAAGCCCTGGCGGTCCCGGCTGGCGTCACCTGGCCTGGGCGGCCCGAAGGACCGCGCTTGGCGAAAAGGCAGATCGCAGCGCAACACCGTAAAACCTACCTGGGAAAATGCCCCCGCCAGCGCCACCAGCAGCGCACTCTTGGCGTTGCCTCCGGCGCCGTGGGTCAGCACCAAGCCATCTTTCGCAGGGGTAGCTGGCGTGTGGAGAAAACCGCGGACCGGAGGATCAACGGCTGCGTCGGTGAACGGAGTTCCGCTCGAACCAGTCGCCATCATCAGATTTCTTCCAGCGTTTCGAGGACTTTCAGGATGCGGACTTCGTGCGCCAACCGTGCCCAGCAGCGCAGCACCTCGGGATCTTCGAGGGCAGCGCGGCGTGCCGCCTCCGACTTCCAGTAACGCAGCAACACATACTGGGTGTGGGACTTCTCGTCGCGATACAAGGAATCCCGGCTGTAGCCGCCACGGGCGAGCGCCGCCGTTAGGTCCTTCATGCTGGCGAGCGCTGCCTCTTCACTGCCCGCCACGGGCTCAAAGATCGCGATGGACAGTATCTCTTGGGACATGCGCAGTTATCGTTTCCTGTAGGTGATCCGGCGTTTCCGTCCGGGTGCGGCTGATCGAGCCTCCTTCGCCGTCACCGCATGAAGCCTCATGAAATTGGTCGAGCCCGATGCCATCTGCGTACCTGCCACTACGCCCAGCACATCGCCAACCTTGATTTTTCCAAGGCGAAGCAGTTCTCGCTCAGCGGCGGCCACCATGCCATCAGCGTTGTGTGCCTTTTCGTGGCGCAGGGGTTGTACACCCCAGAGAAGGTTCATGCGATTGCAAACCGGCTGCGTCCGGCTGAAGGCATAGATGCGGGCTTTGGGGCGGTACTTGGAAATCATGCGGGCGGTATTTCCGGAGTCGGTGAACACGGCGATGGCACCCATGTGCAAATCTTCGGCGGCATGCGAAATGGACTCGCAAATGGTCTCGGCAATGCTGAGCGAGTGCCGTTCACGGCGGCGCCGGAGGAAGTCCCGCATGTTCTGCTCGGCCTCGACCACGATCTTTGCCATCATCGCCACAGCCTCTCTAGGATACCTCCCGTTGGCGGTTTCGGCAGAGAGCATGACCGCATCGGTGCCGTCGAAGATGGCATTGGCCACGTCGCTGGCTTCTGCCCGCGTGGGACGCGGGTTCTCGATCATGGATTCGAGCATCTGGGTCGCCGTAATCACCGGCTTCCGCCACTCCGCCGCGCGACGGATGATGTGCTTCTGAATGACCGGGACCTTTTCCGGCGGCATCTCGACGCCCAAGTCACCGCGTGCCACCATGACGCCGTCGGTTGTTTCGAAAATCTCTTCCAGTTTCTCCAGCGCCTGCGGCTTCTCCAGCTTGGCGATCACGGGAACGTCGCTGCCGTGCTTAGCAATGACGTCTTTCACCATGCGGACATCGGCCGCAGAGCGCACGAATGACATCGCGACCACGTCCACGCCATGTGTGAGACCGAACTTGAGGTCGGCACGGTCCTTCTCGGTGAGTGCGGGAATGGAAAGGGCGATTCCTGGCAGATTGATGCCCTTGTGCTCCCCAAGCTCGCCCCCGTTGACCACCTTACATTCCACATCTCGTCCGCGCACGCGGAGGACACGGAGCTCGATCAAACCATCGGAGAGCAGGATGCGGGCGCCCGGCTGGACCTCTCGCGCCAAGCCCTGAAACGTGGTTGAAAGCAGCGACGCCGTGCCTTCAATCTCGCGCGGGGTGATCGTGACCCTTGATCCGGTCTTGAGCGTGACGGGAACGTGGTCTGTCAGCGGCCCGGTGCGGATTTTAGGGCCTTGCAGGTCCTGCAGGATGCAAATGGTGCGCTTCTCGTGCTTTGCAGCCAAGCGTAGCCGCTCAATGACCTGCCCGTGATCCTTGTGGGTGCCGTGCGAAAAGTTGAGCCGGGCCACGTCCATGCCCAGCCGCATCAGGTCGCGCAAGGCGGGTTCATGGTGGCACGAGGGGCCGATGGTGCAGATGATCTTGGCGCGGCGCGAGGCCGGCATAACGACGCCCGGTTGTACCAAGGGTTTGCCCAGAGGCAAATGGCTCCTCGATCAGAGTTGGAGTGAGAGAAGACATTGTATATGGGAACATAGGCTTGAGGACGGCCAAGCTAAGTTCCTGGACCAGAGGATTGGCGAAAAAATAGCGAACAGAAGAAGGAGGTTTATGCTATACTTACATATGTAATAGATTGTCATACACGTTCGTCTTCGATGCCTCGACGCTGATCCTCTTGGCGAAGGCCGAGATGCTCGACCTGTTTCTGGATCGGGTGGGATTCCCGGTCGCCATTCCCTCTGAGGTTCAGACGGAATGTTGCGGGATCAAGAAGTCTCTGGATGCCTTCATGATTCAAAAGGCAGTGGAGCAATCGAAAATCCGCGTACTAGCAGTGAAAGACAAGAAGATGGTGGCAAGACTGCAAGAAGACTTCGGACTTGCCAAGGGTGAATCCGAGGCCATTGCCCTGGCTCTCGCCCAAGACGCGCGGGTATTGGGGATCGACGACAAGAATGGCATCAATGCGTGCAAGCTGATGGGAGTGGCCTTCACCACGGCGATCAGCATCCTGGTGCGTATGCATGAGAAGGGATTCCTGCCGACGGGTGAAGCGATGGTGAAGCTCGCCGCGCTGGCAAGGTACGGGCGTTATAGGCAATCCATTCTAGATGACGCCCGACAGCGACTGGAGGCGCCGGCATGACCAAGACGATGAGCATTCGTATGGATCCGGAGAACTTTGAATTCTTGCAAGAACTCACGAAAGAGCAAAAAAGCGATCTGTCCAAGGCAGTGCGCGAGATGGTGACCCGTGGCAGAGTCCTGTTGGCGGTGGAGAGATACAAGAAGGGGGAGGCGTCTCTGGGCCGGGCGGCCCGGCTTGCCGGAGTCCGGGTGGGGCAGATGATGACGTTGCTGAGCGAATTTGGCGTGGAGAGCAGAATCGAAGAGGAGGATTATCGGCACGGACTCACGACGCTGCACAAGGCGTGGTGAGGAGGGATCGTTCGCTTGTCCGCTGACAGAAAACCAACACCCCAAGATAGAAAGCTCGTGCGCCACCCACTTGTACCGCTTCACACAGTCGCCGTCTTCGGCGCGGGCATTTCCTTCAGCTCTTTCCCCAGCATCGACCGCGGGAACAGCATGGCGTTAAACTCGGCAGCCACAAGAATGATCAGCGAGATCATGTACATCCAAACCAATAGCGCTATGGCCACTCCGAGAGACCCGTAGATCAGGCTGTAATCGGCGTAGCGCTGCAGATACCAGCCGAACAGCGCGGTGGTCAAGAACCAGAGAACGGTAGCCAGGGTCGCTCCTGGTAACACGCTATGCCAAGGCTGGGTGCGCGGCACGGCATTGTGATAGATCAGTGCGATGACGGCGATGCTGGTGAGGGTGGCGATCAGCCAGCGCATCATGGTCCACATCAGCAGAATCAACGGGCCGAACTCGTGCCCAAGCTCGAAGAGGATGCGAGTCTCGATGCGGCTGCCGAATGCCACCAGCATGGTGGCGAAAGTCAACGGGATCCCCGCCAGCACCACCAGCGAGAACGCGATCATTCGCTCCTTGACCAGCCCCCATTTCTTCGGAAGCTGATAGGCGTGGCGGAAACCTTCCATCCAGGAAATCATCACGCCCGATCCGGTCCACAGGGTGATCAATGAAGCGGTAATCAGCACACCCAAGGGGCGTTGCAGCGAGGTGCCTTTCAAATACCCCAGGGCGGTGGCGGCGCCGGCGGGAAGAATTCGGCCCAGGGCGTAGGAAATCTCACGCAGGTAAGCTTCAGTCTTGCGCGAGGTGGCCAGCACTGAGCCGACCACCAGCAAACTGGGGAAGAAAGTCAGAATCGAAGAGTAGGCGGACGCCTTGGCGATGGCGAACGCGTCATGCTGAAATGCGCGCCAGGAGGCAAGCCGCAGCAGGCGTAGAAAACGCAGGATCACTGGCCCGAGAGTAGCGCCGTCGGAGACGTCATACAACAGGGAAATCTCCGGGAGTTCCTGCTCTCGCACTTGTTGTGGGCTGGCATGCATGGGTCACTGAAAAAGCAAAGGGGCGGATTCCCCGCCCCTTGCTCCTTTTGAGGTAGTTTACTCCGCTGTCAGCTCTTCGGTCTCGCCTTCGTGCCGCATCAGCTCGAGCGCGCGCTCGGCCTCCTCGTACGCTTGTGAGACCTCCTCTTGCACCTTGGCCGCCGCCTCTTCCATTTCTGGAGACAGACGGACATTGCGGTAGTACTCCATGCCAGTGCCGGCTGGAATCAGCCGGCCGACGATGACGTTTTCCTTCAGACCGCGCAGATGGTCGACGGCCCCCTGGATAGAGGCCTCGGTGAGCACCCGGGTGGTCTCCTGGAACGAAGCCGCGGAGATGAACGAGTCGGTCGAGAGCGAGGCCTTGGTGATGCCAAGCAGCAGCGGCCGGCCGGTCGCCGGACGCCCGCCCTGCGCAATCACCCGCTCGTTCTCCTCGCTGAAGCGGAACTTGTCGACTTGCTGCTCCAGCAGGAACTGAGTGTCGCCGACGTCTTCCACTTTGCGCCAACGCATCATCTGACGGACGATCACCTCGATGTGCTTGTCGCTGATGTTGACGCCTTGCAGACGGTAGACCTCCTGGATTTCGTTCACCAGGTAAGCCTGCAGTTCCTTCTCGCCCAGCACGGCCAGAATGTCGTGCGGGTTGAGCGGGCCGTCCATAAGGGGCTCACCCGCTTTGACGCGCTCGCCTTCCTGAACGTTAATGTGCACGCCGCGCGGCACGGAGTACTCTTTCTCCGTGCCGTTGTCGGCCACCACATACATCTTGCGCTGGCCTTTGGAAACCTCGCCGAACTTGACCAGGCCATCAATTTCGCTGATGACCGCAGTCTCGTGCGGCTTGCGGGCTTCGAACAACTCGACCACGCGCGGCAGACCACCGGTAATGTCCTTGGTCTTGGTGGTCTCACGCGGGATCTTGGCCAGCACATCACCAGGATGGGCGGTATCGCCGTCCTGCACCATAAGGTGAGCGCGTGACGGCATGAGGTACCGCTTGCTGGCTTTGCCCTTGATCACGATGGCCGGCTGGCGTTTCTCGTCGGGCGAATCCGCCACCACGTGGCGCGACAAGCCGGTGACTTCATCCACTTCTTCGTGCAGGGTCACCCCTTCTTGCAGGTCCTTGAACTGCACCGTACCCCCGATCTCAGTCAGGATCGAGAAGGTGTACGGATCCCACTCGACCATGACGTGGCCGAGCTGGACCGGGTCGCCTTCATTGACCTTCACCTTGGCGCCGTACACGACGGAATAGCGCTCGCGCTCACGGCCCTTGTCGTCGACCACCGCAATCGAGCCTTGGCGGTTCATCACCACCAGATCACCGGTTTTGGATTTCACGGTCTGCACGCCGATAAACCGTACCGTGCCATTGCTTTTGGCTTCCAGGCGCGACTGCTCGGAGACTCGCGATGCCGTACCACCGATGTGGAACGTGCGCATGGTGAGCTGCGTTCCCGGTTCCCCGATGGACTGAGCGGCGATCACCCCGGTGGCCTCGCCCAACTCCACCAACCGGCCAGAGGCCAGGTTGCGGCCGTAGCACATGACGCAGACACCGCGCTTCGACTCGCAGGTCAGCACCGAGCGAATTTTCACCCGCTCGATACCTGCCGCCTGAATGGCCCCTGCCAAGTCTTCGGTGATCTCCTGGTTGATATCGACGATGACATCGCCGTCGTAGTCCTTGATCTTTTCGAGCGATACGCGGCCCACGATCCGGTCGCGCAGCGGCTCGATGATTTCGCCGGCTTCCACGATGCCGGCGACGTAGATACCGTCGACGGTGCCACAGTCGTATTCGCTGATGATGACGTCCTGCGCAACGTCTACCAGGCGGCGCGTCAGGTAGCCTGAATCAGCAGTCTTGAGTGCCGTGTCCGCCAGACCTTTGCGAGCTCCGTGGGTCGAGATGAAGTACTGCAACACGTTCAACCCTTCACGGAAGTTTGCCGTAATCGGAGTCTCGATGATCTCTCCCGAGGGTTTCGCCATCAAGCCGCGCATACCCGAGAGCTGGCGAATCTGCTGTTTGGATCCGCGAGCGCCCGAATCCGCCATGACGTAGATAGGGTTGATCTGGCCTTCCTTGTCCCGGCGCTGCATCTCACCGAACATCTCGTCGGCGACCTTTTCCGTGATGGCTGACCAGATTTCAATGACTTTGTTGTAGCGTTCGCCGTTGGTGATGGCGCCGTCCAGATACTGCTGCTGAACGCTGACCACCTGCTTTTCGGCATCACGTACCAAGACCTTCTTGTCATCCGGAATCACCATGTCGTCGATGCCGATGGAGAGGCCGGCGCGGGTGGCAAAGCGGAAGCCCAACTCCTTGACCTCATCGAGCATCTTGACGGTGATTTCCAGCCCGAATTTGAGATAGCAGTAGCTGACCAGAGCGCCAATACCCTTCTTCTTGAGCAGGCCATTGATGTAGGGCATGCCCTCGGGAAGGTGGTCGTTCAGGATGGCACGTCCCACCGTCGTGTTCAGGAAAGCGCGGTCGTAGGTTTGCGGATCGGTGTGGGTGATGTCCTGGTCGTCATAGGCCTGGGTCAGGTCAAGGGCCTCACCGGTGTAGCGCAGACGAATGGGCGTGAGGGTCTCGACCTCACCGGCGTCGAGCGCCAGCAGGACCTCTTCGATGTTGGCAAAAGCCCGGCCCTCGCCTTTAGCTCCGGGCTTAGCTTTCGTCAAGTAGTAGAGACCGAGCACCATGTCCTGCGTAGGCACCGTGATGGGGTGGCCAGATGCAGGCGACAAGATGTTGTGCGAAGACAACATCAGCACGCTGGCTTCCACCTGGGCTTCCGGAGATAGCGGGATGTGCACCGCCATCTGATCGCCGTCAAAGTCGGCGTTGAATGCCGTGCAAACCAGGGGGTGAATCTTGATGGCCTTGCCTTCGACCAGCACCGGCTCAAAAGCCTGAATACCCAGCCGATGCAGGGTTGGGGCGCGGTTCAAGAGCACGGGATGGTCCTTGATGACCTCTTCCAGAATGTCCCACACGATGGGCTCTTGCTGCTCCACCATCTCCTTGGCTTGCTTGATGGTGGTACAGTGGCCGGTCTGCTCCAGCCGGTGATAGATAAAGGGCTTGAACAGCTCCAGGGCCATCTTCTTGGGCAGGCCACATTGGTGTAGCTTGAGCTCGGGACCAACCACGATCACGGACCGTCCGGAGTAGTCCACGCGCTTGCCCAACAGGTTCTGACGGAAGCGGCCCTGCTTGCCCTTGAGCGTGTCGGACAAGGACTTCAGTGGGCGGTTGTTCGCGCCCCGCAGCACGCGACCGCGGCGACCGTTGTCGAACAGCGCATCGACGGCTTCCTGCAACATGCGTTTTTCGTTGCGCACGATCACTTCGGGGGCATGCAGGTCCATCAGCTTCTTCAACCGGTTGTTACGGTTGATGACGCGGCGATACAGATCGTTCAAATCCGAGGTGGCAAACCGGCCTCCATCCAGAGGCACCAAGGGGCGCAGTTCCGGCGGAATGACCGGGATGACATCGAGAATCATCCAACTCGGTTTGTTTGCGCTCCGGCGGAAGGCCTCAACGACTTTGAGGCGCTTGGTGTGCTTGATCCGCTTCTGCAGCGAGCTCTCGTGCTTCATCTTCTCGCGCAGCTCGGCGGACAGGGTCTCCACATCCACGCGCTTGAGAAGTTCCTTGATGGCCTCGGCGCCCATCATGGCCTTGAAGCCGGTGGGCCGGTATTGCTGGTCCAGTTCGCGGAACTTGGCTTCGTCCTTGATGACTTCGCGGTCTTTCACCGGCGCGTCACCGGGCTCGATCACCACATAGGCTTCGAAGTAGAGCACCGATTCGAGGTCGCGCAGCGAGATGTCGAGCAGGTGGCCGATGCGGCTGGGCAGTCCCTTGAAGAACCACACATGGGAGCAGGGCGACGCTAGCTCGATGTGCCCCAAACGTTCACGGCGCACCTTCGAAAGCGTGACTTCTACACCGCACTTGTCGCAAATCACCCCGCGGTGCTTCATGCGCTTGTACTTGCCGCAAAGACACTCCCAATCCGTTACCGGCCCGAAGATGCGGGCACAGAACAAGCCATCGCGTTCCGGCTTGAAGGTCCGGTAGTTGATGGTCTCCGGTTTGGTTACCTCGCCATGCGACCAGCTCCGGATTTTCTCCGGGGAGGCGAGGCTGATTCGGATAGCATCGAAGTCGGCGATAGGACTTGCCAGATCAAAGGGGCTCGAACGAAACAAGGTGTTCCTCCACTTCCTGCGGCCGTTCGCCGCCGCGGGCGGCTCTCAATCCGTCGTTGGTCGTTGGCCATTGGTCCTTGGCCAAACCAGCGAATTTACTTGGCTCCCAGCCTTAAGAGCTCGACTGCGAGTCCAGTTTCCTCAAATTCCTCATAAGCCGTCGGATTCGCCGACGATCGCGAACGACCAACAACCGAAGGCGAACGACGGTGTTCTAATCTGCCGCTGCTGCAGCCGGCTTTTTCTCCCCGGCTTTGATCAGTTCCACATCCAGACACAGCGACTGCAACTCACGAATTAGCACGTTGAACGATTCGGGTACGCCCGGCTCCATGGCGGCTTCACCCTTGACGATGGCCTCGTAAATTTTGGTGCGGCCGTACACGTCGTCGGACTTTGCCGTCAGCAGCTCCTGCAGAATGAAAGCCGCGCCGTATGCCTCCAGCGCCCAGACTTCCATTTCTCCGAAGCGCTGGCCTCCGAACTGCGCCTTGCCGCCCAGCGGCTGCTGGGTGATGAGCGAGTACGGACCGATGGAACGGGCGTGGATCTTGTCATCCACCAGGTGCGAGAGTTTCAGCATGTAGATGTAACCAACCGTAACCGGCTGTTCGAACTTGTCGCCGGTCATGCCGTCATACAGATAGGTCTTGCCGGACTCCGGCAGACCGGACTGCTTCAGCAATGCCTTGATCTCACTTTCGCGTGAGCCATCGAACACCGGGGAGCCGGTGAAGACGCCACGCTTCAAAGTGGGAGCGATGGCCAGGAGTTCGTCGTCCGGGAGATCGGCAATGGTGTCCGCCAGCACCGTGTCCTTGAACAGGGCCTTGAGCTCGCGTCGGATGCCTTCCTCCTTCGAGTTCTCGGCCAACATCTGGCCGATCTTCTTGCCCAGTTCGTGCCCGGCCCAACCGAGGTGGGTCTCCAGAATCTGGCCCACATTCATACGGGAAGGCACGCCCAGCGGGTTGAGGACAATCTCGACAGGGGTACCGTTGTCCAGATAAGGCATGTCTTCCTCGGGAAGAATGCGGGCAATCACGCCCTTGTTCCCGTGACGGCCGGCCATTTTGTCGCCCACGCTCAGCTTGCGCTTCATGGCGATGTAGACCTTGACTAGTTTGATCACGCCGGGCGGCAGCTCATCGCCCTTGGTCAGTTTGTCTTTCCTCTCATTGACGATCTTCTTGAGCACATCGATTTGGCGCGAGGTCATTTCCTCGATCTCGTCGATTTGCTCGTTCACCCGCGGGTCTTTATCCGCATACTTGATGCGCTTCAGGTTACGGGTGGAAATGCGCTCGATGGTGTCACGGTCGAGCACCAGCCCCTTGGTCAGCAGGCGCTTGTTGGTGCGCTCGTCGTGCAGGTCGGCTTGCACTTCCTTGCCGCCCAGGATGTCGTCCAACCGCTTCAGCCGCTCGTCGGTAAGAATGCGGATTTCGTCGGAGAGGTTTTTCTCCAGCTTCGCGATCTGCGCCGCTTCGATGGACTTTGCCCGCTCGTCCTTCTCCTGCCCCTTGCGGGAGAAGATCTTGACGTCCACAATCACGCCTTCGATACCGGGCGGACAGTAGAGCGAAGCATCGCGAACGTCTCCGGCCTTTTCGCCGAAGATGGCCCGCAGCAGCTTCTCTTCCGGCGTGAGCTGGGTCTCTCCCTTGGGGGTGACCTTGCCCACGAGGATATCGCCCTGCTTCACCGTGGCGCCGATGCGGATCACGCCAGCTTCATCCAGATTGCGCAGCATGGACTCGCTGACGTTAGGGATGTCGCGCGTGACTTCCTCCGGCCCGAGTTTGGTATCGCGGGATTCCAGCTCGAACTCCTCGATGTGGACCGACGTGTAATAGTCCTCCTTCACCAGCTTCTCGGAAACCAGGATGGCGTCCTCGAAGTTGTAGCCACGCCAGGGCATGAAGGCCACCAGCACGTTGCGGCCGAGCGCCAGCTCGCCATGATCCGTACAGGGACCGTCCGCGATCACCTGGGATGGTGCTCCCCTTCCACGCGGACGATGATGCGTTCGGAGTCGACGGAGTCGATCACGCCGTTGCGGCGCGCCAGAATCACTGCGCCGGAATCGCGCGCGGTGACACCTTCCATACCGGTTCCCACGATGGGGGCCTCGGCCCGCAGCAGAGGAACGGACTGGCGCTGCATGTTCGCGCCCATCAGCGCGCGGTTGGCGTCGTCATGCTCCAGGAACGGCACCAGGGACGCAGCGACCGACACCAACTGCTTCGGGCTGACGTCGATGTAATCCACTTCATCGCGGCTGACCAGCACAAAGTTGCCGGCTTTACGGGCGTTGACCAGGTCACCGACAATGCGGAGCTTGTCATCCAATTCCACGTTCGCCTGAGCGATCACGTGCCGGTCTTCCTCCCATGCCGAGAGGTAAAACGAGTACGGCTCAATTTCGGCCGGCTTCTTGCGGCGTTCTTTCAGTTCAGCGTTGACCTTCTCGGCTTCGTGCTTCTCGACGTGGTCGCCGACCTTGTAGTCACTGTCACCGGCATTCACGACGGTTATGTAATCCACTACGCGGCCGTTCTTCACGCGCCGGTAGGGGGACTCGATAAAACCGTAGTCATTGATGCGGGCGTAGCAGCTCAACGACGAAATCAGGCCGATGTTCGGGCCTTCCGGGGTCTCAATCGGGCAGATGCGGCCATAGTGCGTCGGGTGCACGTCGCGGACTTCGAATCCCGCTCGTTCCCGGGACAGACCGCCCGGCCCGAGGGCCGAGAGGCGCCGTTTGTGGGTGATTTCCGACAGCGGGTTGGTCTGGTCCATGAACTGCGAAAGCTGGGAGGACCCGAAGAACTCGCGGATGGCCGCCATGACCGGCTTGGCGTTGACCAAGTCGTGGGGCATAGCGGTTGACATCTCCTGGTACACGCTCATCTTTTCCTTGATGGCGCGTTCCATGCGGACCAGGCCGATCCGGAACTGGTTTTCCAACAGTTCGCCCACCGCGCGTACGCGGCGGTTGCCCAAATGATCGATGTCGTCCACGGCGCCGATGTTCTTACGCAGCTTCAGCAAGTACCGAATGGTGCCGTAAAAGTCTTCCGGCTCCAGGGTGCGGTTCTCCAGGCTGGTGGCGTCGTTCTTCTCAAACAATTTGATGTTGAACTTCAAGCGGCCTACCCGCGAGAAGTCGTATTTGCGCGGATCAAAGAACATGCCGTGAAACAGGGCCGTGGCGGTATCCAGCGTCGGTGGGTCGCCGGGGCGCAACTTGCGATAAATCTCGATCAGCGCCTCCTGCGGCGTCTTGACCGAATCGCGCTTCAGCGTCTGGCTGATGACCGTACCCACGTCATCGCGCTCCGGGAAGAAGAGGTTCATCTCGACCACACCAGAGTCC
>JAIQFW010000155.1 GCA_020073105.1 Terriglobia bacterium | reverse complement strand
GCATACTGGCGCATGGTCCAGAGCTTGCCCCTATACATAGTTGTTTGGACGCCGCGGGTGAAGGGGTATTCGCCGGGATAACCGACCTGGCGGTCGTAGTCCCAACCCTCGAGGTCGGCGGGGGTATAAAGAGGGCGGACCGGGATGTGGGACTCGGTCTCCAGGTCGGCGGTGACGCTCCCATCCTTAGGTTTTGCCATCTTTCCTCCTCAACGCCGTTTCTTTACCCGCCAAAACGAGCTCGCGCCGAACCATCCGAACAAACCTGTGAAGCAAGCCGCCAGCGCCACCCGACCAGAGCCCACCTGACCAGCCTGAAACTTCGTGTACTCACGCGCCAGGGCCAGGGCGCCAATCCCCGCTAAGACCAAGAAAACAAATCCTGTGACTTCAAGCCAAAGCTGACCCAACACGCGCCGGAAGTGGCTCAAAGTCGTCCGTCCGGCCCGTATCACCGCGCCGAAGGTCCGGGTGCGACTCACCTGCTGGCCTGCAACCCGCGCCACGACGCCTAGTTTACGTGCTGTGGACAGGCTCGACATCGGCATCGATTTTACCAACTTTCAGGGTTACAATAGCGCGGCGCGAGGAGTTTGGTCACGAAGCATTGTGACGCGTAACGGCATCTAAGTGAGGGAAGGTGGAAGGGGGCCCCTGTGGACCAGCAACTTAAACAGTTGATGAAGGAACTGGGCGAGGCGATCAACGAATCGTTGGCGGATTCGGACCAGATTGCCGAGGTGGTTTCCCGCATCAAGGACGGCGGCTACGACATTTTTCTGGTGCTGGAAGCCACGATCGGGGTAAGCAAGCCCGGCGAGAAGTCCCCGGACAAGACATCTTTAGTGACCACGCTCAGCAGTAATCCCGAGTTCAAGATCAGCGATCAAGACCTGAAGTTCCTCAAATCGCTGCGGATCAAGATCGAGGAAGACGCGGCGTAGAATGGCGCGGCACAAACATTGTCCTTCCCCACCTGCTGGCCAAAGTCAAGGTCCCGCTAGTCGTCCCTAAAACGCGATTCGGATTCTCAATTCATCAATACAAACCCTATACTCTCGTCCACCAAAGGTGATCGAGCGAAGGCGACGCGGGCGGCGGTTATCACCGGGGCGGCGCAGGGGATTGGGCGGCGCACCGCCGAATTGCTGGCAGAGCGTGGATGGCGGCTTGCGCTCCTTGACTTGAAATCGTGTGGTGAAACTGCAGATGCCGCACCGCAAAGGGCGGAGAGACCTCGCAAAGGTCGCGAAGAACACCTGAAATTGAAAGGACGTTGCGCATCTGCCCGACGGATTGTTTTCCCTGTGCTAGTATGAGCGTTTCGCGGGCCCGCCAGGGTCAGATAACGGCGGCATCATCGGCATCATCGAAGCAGGAACCAGATGAAGGACACGCTCGGAGTCTTGTTGGCGGGAGGGGCGGGGGAGCGCCTCTATCCCCTGACCCGCGACCGGGCCAAGCCGGCGGTCACCTTCGGCGGCATCTACCGCATCATTGATATCACGCTGTCCAACTGCGTCAACTCCAACCTGCGCCGGGTTTATATCCTCACCCAGTACAAGGCGCTTTCCCTGAACCGCCACATCCGCGAAGGCTGGGCCATTCTGGGCCGCGAAATCGATGAATTTATCGAAGTACTGCCCCCCATGAAGCGGGTGAGCGAAGAGTGGTACCAGGGCACCGCCGATGCGGTTTACCAGAACATTTATTCCATCGGCTCGGAACAGCCGCAACATGTGCTGATCCTCTCCGGCGACCACATCTACAAGATGAACTACGAGTTGATGCTGCGGCAGCATCGCGACTCGGCCGCGGATGTGACCCTGGCCACCATCCAGATTGATCCCGCCGAGGTGTACCGCTTTGGCGTGGTGGACGTGGACAGCGACAACCGGGTCAACGGGTTTCTGGAGAAACCGAAAGAGACGACCTTGCGTTCTCCCTACAACCCGGAGAAGGTCTCGGCCTCGATGGGCATCTACATCTTTAATACCGACGTGCTGATCCCCGTCCTGCTCAAAGATGCCGAAGACCCGCAGTCCAGCCACGACTTCGGCAAGGACATCCTGCCCAAGATGGTGGACGACTACCGCGTGTATTCCTTCGACTTCGTGGACGAAAACAAGAAGGAGGCGCTGTACTGGCGGGATGTGGGGACGCTCGAGGCCTTCTACGAAGCCAACATGGACATCGTTTCGGTCTCGCCGGTGTTCAACCTCTATGACAAGGAGTGGCCGATTCGCACTCACCAGCGGCAGTATCCGCCGGCCAAGTTTGTGTTCGCGGAAGCGGGACGCATGGGAACGGCGCTGGATTCGATCGTCTCCATGGGTTGCATCGTTTCTGGCAGCACGGTGAAGAACAGCGTGCTCTCACCGGATGTGCGGGTGAATTCCTATAGCGATATCGACGCCAGCATACTGTTTTCGCACGTGAATGTCGGGCGCCACTGCCGCATCCGCAAAGCCATCATCGACCGCGACGTCCACATCCCCGAAGGCACGAACATCGGGTACGACCTCGAAGCCGACCGCCAACACTACTTCGTGACCGAGAGCGGGATCACGGTGGTGACGCGGGACTATTCGCTGTTCGAGAACCCGGTCACGGTGGACTACTTCACCAGCGAGTAGAACCATCGGAAGGCGAAGCCCCACGATGCTGTGGTTCACCTCCGGGTTCCTCTGTGTCCTCTGTGTCCTCTGTGCCCTCTGTGGTTGGTCTTCTGGGCGACAGTGTATCCTAGTCAGGTCTACTTCAGACCGAGAATCAACCCTTCATGCCCAACCCAAGTGTCCCGGAATCCCCTGTTAACAGCGAGTCCAACGAGTCGTTCGGCGAAATCTTTGCCCAGTTCGAAAAGAGCCACTCACGCAAACCCGAGCAAGCCGTCAAGGGCCGCGAAGGCACGGTGGTCGCCGTTACCGCCAATTCGGTGCTGGTCGACATCGGTTTTAAGACCGAAGGCATCCTTCCCCTGACCGCATTCCCGGCGGGTGAAACGGTGAAGCCCGGCGACAAGCTGGTGATCTCGATCAAGGGCCGCGATCCGGAGGGCTACTACGAGCTTACCCGCGGCCGGATCGAGCGCCCAAAGGACTGGGCAGCACTGGAGAAAGCGTTTGCCGAGAAGACAACCATCGTAGGCACCGTCACCGCCGTCATCAAAGGCGGCTTGAGCGTGGACGTCGGGGTGCGCGCCTTCATGCCGGCTTCTCGCAGCGGGGCGCGCGACGCTACCGAGATGGAGAAGCTGGTCGAGCAGGAAGTCCGCTGCCGCATCACCAAGCTCGATACGACCGAGGAAGACGTGGTAGTGGACCGCCGCGTCGTGCTCGAGGAGGAAGAGCGGGCAGCGAAGGGCCGCATCTACTCCGAGGTCAAGGAAGGCGCTACGGTTAACGGCACGGTGCGCAGTCTCACCGATTACGGCGCCTTCGTCGACATCGGCGGCGTGGACGCGTTGCTGCATGTCAGCGACATCTCCCGCAGCCGCGTCACCAAGCCTTCGGATGTGCTGTCGGTCCGGCAGGAGATTGAAGTCCGCATATTGAAGATTGATCCCGAGAAGCGGCGCATTTCCGTCGGCATGAAGCAGCTCGAGCCCGATCCGTGGGATGCGGTGGCCACGAAGTACAAGGCGGGCGAACGGGCGCGCGGAACGGTCACACGCGTGATGGACTTCGGAGCGTTCGTCGAGCTGGAGCCGGGGATCGAAGGGCTGATCCATATCTCGGAGATGTCGTGGGGCAAGAAGGTCAAGACGGCCGGCGACGTGGTCAAGCCGGGCGACGCGGTGGAAACTGTGATTCTCGGGGTGAAGCTCGACGAGCGCCGCATCTCGCTCGGACTCAAGCAGGCGTTGGGCGATCCCTGGATCGAAGTGGCGCAGAAGTTTCCCGTGGGCGCGGCGATTGAAGGGCCGGTCACCAGCCTGACCAAGTTCGGGGCCTTCGTGCAGCTCACGGAAGGCATCGAGGGCATGATTCACGTCAGCGACATGAGCGCGGAGAAGCGCGTCAATCATCCGCAGGACATGCTGAAGCTCGGACAGACGGTCAAGGCCCAGGTGCTCGAAGTTGACATCGAGAAACGCCGCGTGAAGCTGGGGATGAAGCAACTGATTCCGACCAGCATTGATGAGTATTTGGCTGAACAGAAGGAAGGCACTGTGGTGTCAGGCCGGATCATGGATGTTTCCGGCGGACAGGCGCGGGTGGAGCTGGGAGAAGGCATTCATGCCACTTGCAAAATGAAAGATGGCGCAACCAAGCCGGAGAAGAAAGAAGACAAGGCGGCGGGCCAGGCAGACTTGTCGTCGCTGACTTCGATGCTGCAGGCGCGCTGGAAGAGCGGCTCCAGTGAAGACCCAGCCAAGCCGGGAGAGGTCCGCGCCGGGCAAGTACGCAGTTTCCGCATTGTGAAGCTGGATCGGGCAGGGAAAAAGATTGAGGTGGAGTTGGGGTGAGCACCGTCGAGACTTTCCCACCTCTCGCAAAAGCTGCGAGACGCGGTGCACCACGAATCCAGAGCGATGTGCTTAGGAGCGGGAGCTATACCTAGGATTTGGGCCGCCCGCCAAGTGCCCTATTCTAGTTTCATTGCAGAGTGGCACATCGCACTCACCCCAGGATGGAGAAACGGCGTTCTGTATGGTGGCTACGGCCCTCGAATCCTATATGGACGAAAGCGGTATCCAAGATGGTGCACATGCCTGCGTTGTGGCTGGCTATTGGGGAAGTGAAAAGCAGTGGCGAAAGTTTGAGCCTCGCTGGAGAAAGATTATTCGGGACGCCGACGAACCAACCTTGAAAGAATTTCATAGCAATAGCTTCTGGCGATCCGATAGCACCCGAAAAGGGGTGTTTGCCAAATGGAGCAACGATAAAGCCGAGCATTTTATCAATGACCTTTTGGCGTGCATCGGCGATTACAGGCTATACCCCGCTGGTTTTGCACTTGATGTTTCTGCATGGGACAAACTGAACAAGAACGAGCGGATGTTTCTGACTGGCGGAAGGTATGACGGCAAGAACGAGCGCTGGGTGACCCCGAGCGCACCTAACCAAACGTACTACCTGCCGTTCCAATTTTGTGTGGTAGCGCCTGCCTCTACCTGCAAGCCACATCTTAAGGTTCATTACTTTTTTGACCTGAACAAGCAGTTTAAGAATCACGCAACTGATCTATTCAAGCACCTCAAAAAAGATGAAACTGTGCAGTGCAGAGATCGAATGGGTGAACTGGCATTGCCAACCAGCGAAGCCGCACCAGGATTACAAGCGGCGGATTTGTTGGCTTATCAGTCTTACCAGTTCTGCAAGATCAGGATTGCCCGATCTGAGCCTATTCGCATGGGGGAGTTGAACCCTATTCTCCAAGCCGCTCTAAAGAATATGCGCGACGATGGCGATTTTCGATTGTTCGACGAAAAAGGCATTAGAACTGAAGCATTAAAGAACCTGCCGTCCAACCTCCGAAGCGACCAAACCAACGTTGCTTGTGCTGCCAAATATCAATAATATAGCGGCCTCACCTGTTTTGACGGAATACTAGAGGTACCCTCACGCCACAGAATCTTATTTTCCCCTGCTGCTACAATTCCCTGTTTCCTAGCATTTAAGAACTCCTGAGGCGATACACACGTATCTCCTGTGTGCTGTTAAGGCCTGGCCGCTGTCTGCCGAGGCCAATCCAGGAGTTCCGGGGAGTGCCGGTTGGAAGACGCCCAACTCGCCGCCATGTTGGTCCGCCGCTGCGTTGCCGGCGACGCGGCTGCGTGGGAGGAACTCGTGCAGCGCTACAACCGGCGCATTTACAACATCTGCTATCGTTTTGCCGGGTCGGCGGATGACGCACAAGACCTTACCCAGGAAGTCTTCATCAAAATGTATCGCACGCTCAAGTCCTACGATCTGGAGCGCGGAGCCTTCATGACCTGGGTGACCACCATCACGCGAAACCTGCTGGTGGACCACTTCCGCAAGACCAAGCAGGACCGCATGACCGACTCGCTCGACACAGCGCCTTCCGAGCAGGAAGACGCCATGCCCTTGAGCGACCGTATCCCGGATCACGGGCCATCGCCGGATGCCCATTCCCAAAGCCGCGAGGTCGGGGAAACGGTACAGAGGGCCCTGCAAAAGCTGTCGCCGGATCTCCGTGAAGCAGTGATTCTAAGGGACTTAAACGATTTAGACTATCGTGAAATTGCCACGGTACTAAAGGTACCGGAGGGAACCGTCAAATCCAGAATAAACCGCGGACGCGCGGAACTTGCACGTCTGCTCCAACGTACATATAAACAGGTGATGTAATGGCAGCGGAACACCATAACGGCATGCAGTGCAACGAGTTCGATGCCCTGCTCAGCGACGCTCTGGACCAGGTCCTGAGCGGACCGAAGGCGCAAGCCTTCCAGGCACACGCCAAGACTTGTGCGGTCTGCGGGCCTCTGCTGGCCGAAGCCGAAGCCGGCAAGCGGTGGCTGGAGCAACTGGTCGAAGTCGAGCCTCCAGTCCATCTGGTACACAACATTCTGGCCGCCACGACGGGGATTGATACCGCTCGCCTGCACGCCCCCGCGACTGCCCAAACTCAAGCCTCGTGGTTTGACCGGTTGAGGAATTGGGCCAGTCTGGTGGTCAGCCCGGTCTTTGCCGTGGTCAAGCAGCCGCGGTTTGCCATGTCGTTCGGCATGGCATTTTTCTCGCTGTCGATTTCGCTCAGCCTGACGGGAGTGAAGTTGAGCGATGTGCGCCACGCGGACTTGCGGCCCAGCGCCATCCGCCGCAGCTACTACGAAACCACCGGCAAGGTTGTGAAGTACTACGAGAACATTCGCTTTGTGTATGAGATTGAATCCCGGGTACGGGAATTCAAGCGCGCGACGACTCCCGCCGAGCCCGCGCCTGAAAAGAAGGACAACCATCAACGGAATGACAACACCAGTGGACAGCCCGACGACAAGCAACAACGAAACTACAGTCGGGGAGACAGCCAGGTGATTCTTGCCGCCCTCCCCGATAACCCGCCTGTAGTGCGCTTCGCCTCGGAAACCCAGGCCACACTCAGGAGGATGCTATGAACTGCGCCAACCACCCCGATATTGCCGCAGCGGCTTATTGCCGCACTTGCGGAAAGCCCCTTTGCTCGAACTGCACCCGCGACGTGAAGGGCGTGATCTATTGCGAGAACTGCCTGGCGGAACGCCTGGCGGGCGCACACCCTATGACGTCGTCTGGATTTGTGGCGGCGGCGCCGGCGCCAGTGGCACCGAGCTCAGGCCCGAACCCTGCAGTCGCGGGCATCTTTGCCGGATTCTTTCCTTTCGGTGTAGGAGCGGTTTACACCGGCCAGTACGCCAAGGGCTTGGCTCACTTGCTGATTTTTGTCGGACTCATCCTGGGGATGAATCAAGAAGGCGCGTTGAGTACCATTTGTGGCATTACCTTCGCGTTCTTTTACGTGTGGCAGATCATTGATGCGGTCCGCACCGCCCATGCGCTGCAGGCTGGGCTTCCCGCACCCGACCCCATGGGTCTCGGGCAAGCTTTCGGCGCAGGAGAAAGAGTAGACACTGCCAAGATCCCGGTTGCTGCGATCGTACTGATCGGTCTGGGCGTCCTGTTCCTCCTGCAGACGGTCGGCGTGTTCGAATTTAGCGTCAACCATGTGTGGCCGATTTTCCTCATCCTGCTGGGAGGGTGGCTCGTCGGCAAACGCTGGGGATGGATTCCATCCAACCGGATTTATACACAGGCCGACCGCATGCGCGGGCTGATTGGACCTGTGGTGTTGGTTACGGTGGGAGTGCTCTCGCTGGTTGATGACATGGGCGGCCCACGCTGGCATCGCACTTGGCCCGTGTTGCTACTGGCTATTGGAATCACCAAGCTGCTGGAGCGGCAAGGCCCACCGCCGCCACCGGCCATGCCCGGCGGGACCGGGCCAACCGGGATGGGCAGTGGAGAAGTTCAGCCCCCGGTGAGTGAGGTGCGCAATGGCTAGCACCGTACAAGTTCCGCCACCACCTCCGCCCCCGCAGGCGCCGCCGCCCCGTTACCGGCGCTCGCTGTCGGGTCCGATCGTCCTGATCTCGATCGGGACGGTGTTCCTGCTGGGAACGATGGGTGTGCTCAACTGGTCAAGTCTGGGCCACTGGTTCGCCCACTACTGGCCGGTGATTCTCATCATTGCTGGCATCATCAAGCTAATCGAGTACCAGGCGGCGCAGCGGCAAGGGGCGCGTGCCTCCGGCCTGGGTGCCGGCGGTGTTTTCCTGATTATCATGGTGGTCATCTGCGGGCTCATTGCCACGCAAGCGTCCCGCTTCGATTGGGGTGAGCTGCGCGACCACATTGACGTCGACGACAGCGACTTCAGCTGGTTCGGGCAGAGGTACACGTACAACGACCAGCTGGCGCAGGATTTTCCGGCGGGCGCAAGCCTGCATGTAACGGATAGCCGAGGCTTGGTGAATGTCAGCTCGTCGGACGGCAATCAGATCCACGTCACCGTCCACAAGCGCATGAACGCGGAAAGCCAGTCCGATGCTGACAAGTGGAACGCAGGCACCAAGCCGCAGATCACGGTGAACGGGAACCTCGTGAACCTGAACGCAAACAACGAAGGCGCGGGAGACCATGGCGTAGGCATCGACCTGGACATCTCCCTGCCGCGCAAGGCTTCCGTCACGGTAAACACGCGCTATGGAGATGTGAGCGTGTTGGGCCGGGACGGAGACGTGCAGATTTCCGCGCAGCGCAACAGCGTTTCCGCTTCCGACATCAATGGCAAAGTCAGCTTGAACCTGGAGCGCAGCTCGGCTCGGGTTTCGCAAGTTGCCTCCGATGTGTCCATCGAGGGCCGGGCGAACGATGTCTCGATCGAAGATGTAAAAGGCGCGGTACACCTGAACGGCGAGTTCATGGAGAGCGTCAGGCTGGCAAAGATCGCGCAGGAGGTCACCTTCAAGTCCTCGCGCACCGACTTGCAGTTCTCACGCCTGGACGGAGACCTGGATCTGGACTCGGGCGATCTGCAGGCGTCGGACCTGGTCGGCCCGGTTCGTCTGACGACTCGCTCCAAAGATATTCGCTTGCTCGGGGTCGCTGGAGATGTGCGCCTGCAGGATGAAAACGGATCGGTCGAGCTTCGCATGACCAAGCTGGGCAGCATGCAAGTGGAAAATCGCAAAGGTGACATCGAGATCTATGTGCCCGACAATGCCGGTTTCCAGGTGGATGCCCGGGCCCGTGGCGGAGATGTGGAGACTGACTTCGATGCTTTAAAAATAGACAACTCCAACGACACGGCCACCGCCACCGGCACGATCGGCAGCGGCGGACCCCGCCTGGTCGTGAATAACGAGCACGGCACCATCGAGATTCGCAAAAGATCGTCAGCGGCCGAGATGCCCACACCACCTTCGCCACCGTCCCCGGCTTCGCCCAAGGCACCTCGCGCTCCGGCAGCACCCAAAGCGCCGACGGTGAGCGAGAACTGAACTCCACTGAGAACCGGGAACTGATCGCTGAGAACTGATTTATTTACTTCTCGGCGCGGATTCCGACCTTTTCGACGGCACGCCCTTACACTCCAGCCCACGCCCGTGTTATTTTCAAAGCTCTTCCTGATAGAAAAATGATCCGTTCTTACAAAGGTGTGACGCCGACCATCCCGGCTTCGTGCTATGTGGACGAGTCCGCGCAGATAATCGGCGACGTGGTGCTGGGCGAACACGCCAGCGTCTGGATGAACGCCGTGTTGCGCGGCGACGTACACTCCATCCGCATCGGGGCGCATACGAACGTGCAGGATTGCAGCGTGTTGCACGGCATGAAAGAACAGTACGGTGTGTTCGTGGGCGAGTATGTGACCATTGGCCACTCGGTGACCCTGCACGGCTGCGTGATCGAAGACCGCTGCTTGATTGGCATGGGGTCGATCATTTTGAATGGCGCGCGGATCGGCGCGGGCTCGATCATTGCCGCAGGCACGCTGATTGCAGAGAAAACGATCGTGGAGCCGGGCTCGCTTTGGATGGGATCGCCGGGGAAGTTCCGGCGCAAGCTGGAGGGGAAGGACCAAGAGAGCATTTTGCGGTATGCGAACAATTATTTGGGGTATAAAGAAGCATATTTGGCGGAGAAGTAGCAGTCAGCAATCAGCCCCACTCTTATAGTATTGTCATCCTGAGCGAAGTGGGAGGTTCGCGGATGCGAACCTCCCACGTAGTCGAAGGATCCCTGCAATCTTTCATGCTTATGTAGTGTTATCTCTGAGACGGGTGGAGAGAACTCCTTGATAGGCAAGTGCAGACGTTAAGCTGATAGGGGTCCTTCGACTCCGCAGCAGGTTTCGCAAGCGAAACCTGCTGCTGCGCTCGGGATGACAGGAGTTGGAAAGTGGAAGTGGCCCTCAGGCTGACAGGTGGAAGGTTGGCCGGCGAGCGACGATCTAGCTGAGGTTGTGGAGGGAACTCCGGGCAAGGTGTTATTGAATTGTCATCCTGAGCGAAGAGGGCTGGTTCGCTTGCGAACCAGTCCTCGCAGTCGAAGGATCCCTGCAATCGTTACATTCTTGTGTACTGTTATCTCTGAGACGGGTGGAGAGAACTCCTTGATAGGCAAAGTGCAGACGTTAAGCTGATAGGGGTCCTTCGACTCCGCAGCAGGTTTCGCAAGCGAAACCTGCTGCTGCGCTCAGATGTAATGAAAACAAAGGCGTGCCTCCAAGGGTAGAGTACGTGCTCGAAGCACAAGCCCTGAAGGAGGCACGCAGATGATCCACGTTGGCGTAGATCTTCACCAGAGATTCTGTTACATGACGG
>JAIQFW010000154.1 GCA_020073105.1 Terriglobia bacterium | reverse complement strand
CACGGACCAACCGGCCCGATTCAAGACTTGGCCGGACTCAAGTTCACCGCCAACGGGCAGATCCTGAAGTGGCGGCGCGACCTGCTGGATGGCTGGACAGTCCATGTTGAAGTGCCGGGTGGTGTTTCGTTAGTGGATGCCTCGTTGGACTTCATTTCCCCGCTTGGGCGGGAGGGCATTTATACCGGCGCCGCATCAGCGACCGACAAGATGACAGTGATCGGTTGGAACACACTGCTCCTCTACCCCGCGGGCTGGGCTTCCGACGAACTAACCTACCAGGCAAGCTTGCGTCTGCCGCAAGGATGGAAGTACGGAACGCCACTACCGATCGCCTCGGGGTCGGGAGGCGAGATCAAGTTCCAAGCGGCGTCCCTGACCACGCTGGTGGACTCCCCCGTGATTGCGGGTGAGTTCCTACGAGTAGTGCCGTTAGCCGAGAATCCGCACCAGGAGATGGACATCGCAGCCGACAGCTCTGCCGCTCTGGATGCACCTCCCGAGGTTCTCGACCATTATCGAAATCTGGCCGATCAAGCTAAGAAGCTTTTTGGGGCACAACATTTCCGTGACTACCACTTTCTCTATAGCTTGAGCGACCACGTGGCGCACTTCGGGCTGGAACATCACGAGTCCAACGACAGCCGCAGTGCAGAACGAGCCATGGTCGATCCGGAAAAGCGGTTACTGGCATCCGGTCTGCTCTCCCATGAATACGTTCACTCCTGGAATGGAAAATACCGGCGTCCAGCGGATCTGGCGACTCCCGATTACGAGAAGCCGATGCAAGATGATCTGCTGTGGGTTTATGAAGGTCTGACCTCGTATCTGGGAGACGTTCTGAGTGCTCGCAGCGCCCTCCGCACGCCCGATCAGTTTCGCGATGTAGTTGCGCTCCTCGCTGCCCGGCTCGACAATCTGCCGGGCCGCACCTGGCGCAATCTGCAGGACACCGCGGACGGCGTTCCCGCCATGCAGGGCGCACCGAGCCATTGGGAGTCCTGGCGCAGGACGGTCGATTACTACGACGAAGAGGTGCTGAACTGGCTGTGGGTGGACACCATCATCCGGCAGCAGACGAAAGGCAAGAAATCGATGGACGATTTCTGCCACCTCTTTCACGGTGGACAAAGCGGTCCGCCAGAGGTGAAGACCTACACCTTTGATGACATCGTCAGTATTCTCAATCAGGTGGCGCCTTACGATTGGCGAGGGTTCTGGACAGAACGGCTCACCAATCACGGGCCCGGTGCGCCGCTCGACGGCATCGAGGCCAGTGGCTGGAAGCTCATCTACGATGAAACTCAGTCAGAGCTGTACAAGGGCATAGAAGAAGATTCCATGCAGGTGAATTCGGCGTATTCCGTCGGATTGCTGTTGGAAAAAGACGGCTCGGTAATCGACACGATCGAGGGCATGCCGGCGGCAGCGGCGGGCGTCGGACCCGGGATGAAAGTTGTAGCCGTAAATGGCCGGCGCTTCTCTCGCGACGTATGGCGGGACGCCTTGCATGCCGGGAAGAGCAGCACCGAACCGCTGGCCTTGCTGGTCGAAAACACCGAGTATTACAAGACCTACAAACTCGACTATCACGGCGGCGAGAAGTTTCCGCACCTGGTGCGGGATGAATCCAAGCCGGATGTGTTGAGCGAGATCCTCAAGGCCCGGTGAAATCCTCACCACAGAGGACACAGAGAACACAGAGGGACCGCCAAAAGTCGTCCAGCGCTGCATTTGATCAGAGTTCCTCTGTGTCCCCTGTGCCCTCTGTGGTTAGGTCTTTTTCCCCTATTTCCATCAAATTCGGACGCGAAAATGTGCAAGTTTTTGCACCTTTCTCACATGAGTAGAAGGAAATGCTTCTGCCTTCGGCGGTTCCGCACTAGAATAGTTCGGCAATAGTTCGGCCCAGACTGATTTTCGCCTGGGCTGGATTCTCCCGGGAGACAGCATGCACGTTCTTGTGACCACGGACACTTTGAGCGGTGTCTGGACTTACACCCAGGAACTGGTCACCGGACTGGTCAATTGCGGAGTTCGCGTCACGCTCGTCAGCTTTGGTGATATCCCGCTTCCGCTGCAGACTTCCTGGATGGATAACCTGTCGGACCTGGACTATCGTCCCACCGCGTTTCGTCTGGACTGGATGCAGGAAGGGGAGCAGGACTTCAGGGACTCCTCCTTGTACCTCACTGCCTTGGTGAAGGAGTTGAAACCCGATCTGCTGCACCTGAACCAGTTGTGCTACGGCAATCTTCCGGTGAACACACCGCGCGTCGTGGTTGCCCACGGAGACCTGGTCAGCTGGTGGAAGGCTGTGCACGGGCATGAGCCCAAGGGAAGCCGCTGGCTGCGTTGGTATCGCAACGTCGTGTCGCAAGGACTGTCGCAGGCGAGTGTCGTGGTCGCGCCGTCGGTGTGGATGCTCGACACCATTCGCACCTGCTATGCACGGCCGCAGAGCGATGCGGTCATCTACAACGGGCGAAATCCAATTTGGTTCAACCCTTACGTAAGCAAGAATGATTCTGTGCTGGCGGTGGGACGCCTGCTGGATGCGGGTAAACAGGTGTCGCTCTTGACCCAGCATGCGCACCCGCTGCCGGTTTGTATCGTGAATTCTGATACGCCAACCGCCTTTCCCCTCGCGCCCATTTCTGCCGACGTGAAAGTCGACGCCGACGAGGTCTGCGTGTCCTTGAAAGGCGCCCAGACGGAAGCACAACTGCGCACGCTGTACAGCCGCGCCGCGATCTTTGTGGCTACCTCGCGCTACGAACCCTTCGGGCTGACCGCGCTCGAGGCTGCGCTCTCCCGCTGTGCCATCGTGGCCAACGACATTCCATCGTTCCGCGAAATCTGGGGCAACGCCGCCATCTACTTCCAGGCCAACGACGCCGCCAGCCTGGCCGACGTGATCCGGCGCCTACATGAGCAGCGCGACCTCTGCCGCGGCTACGGTGCCCGCGCCTACCAGCGGGCGCGCGAATGCTTCACCGCCAAGCGCATGATCGACGACTACCTGAAGCTCTACCAGCGCACCCTGCGGAAGGAAGTGGCGGCAGCGTAGGAGAGCTCTCAGCAGTCAGCACTCAGCGTTCAGCCATTTGTGAGCTATTGCCGACGACTGCAAGCCTCGACGTTCAGGGCTGAGGGCTGACGGCTGAGTGCTGAATGCCCGCTCATGATACCTTTCAGAACTACAACGTGTGCAATTGGAGGCCTCATGGCAACAGTCAAAATCACCGTCCGACCCAACGGTCCCTATCGCGTGGAAGGACCCGAAGGCGCAATCGAGCTCATCGACCCGGCGGGCAACAAGCACGACCTCACCGGCAAGCCAGCATTCTCACTTTGCCGCTGTGGCGGATCGGTCAACAAGCCCTTCTGCGATGGCACTCACAGCAAGATCGGCTTCCAGGGAGCAGAGTTGGCGGTGAAGAAGGTCGAGGGAAGCTAGAAGGGAATCAGAGCCGGGCGTTGCCCGGCCGGGCGGACGAGGGCGTCTGCCCCTACGCATTCCTTGCAGTTACCACGAACCACGTAGCCCCAGACGTCCCCGTCTGGGGAGCCGAGCGCAGCTCGGCAGGGTTTGTGGAAAGTTTGTATTTAATGGATCGTCTTCGTTTTTCTTGACATGTAATCCATCAACAGATATTGCCCGAGGGTATAGGGTGTCGTGAAATACGCCTTGCCGCGGCACATCTCGGTCACTTTCTGCACAAACTGTACCAGCCCATAATCGGACGCCAGCATGAATGTATTAATCATTACGCCGGCGCGTTTGCACTTGGAAACTTCCTCCAGCGTCTGACTCACTACCAAGGGATCGAGTCCGAAGGCATTCTTGTAAATCCGCCCATCCTCCAAGGTGAGCGCCGACGGCTTGCCATCCGTGATCATGACGATCTGCTTCATGTCTTTTCTCTGGCGCTGAAGAATCCGCTGCGCCAGCCGTAGGCCTTCCCGCGTGTTGGTGTAGTACGGCCCAACCTTCACCCGCGCCAACTGAGAGAGCGGGACCTCCTCCGCCGAGTCATGAAACAGAATTAGAGAGAGTGAATCGCCGGGATACTGCGTGCGAATCAGGTGTGACAGCGCCATGGCGACTTTTTTCGCCGGCGTGAAGCGGTCCTCGCCGTAAAGAATCATGGAATGCGAGCAATCCAGCATCAGTACCGTCGCGCAGGAGGACTGATATTCGCACTGGTGCACCTGCAAGTCCGAGTACTCGATGTTCAGAGGGAGTTTCAGCCCCTCGCGCTGGATCGCGCTGGATAAGGTCGCGGTGATGTCGAGGTTCAGCGTGTCCCCGAACTCGTACACCCGCGAGGCGCCGCTGGCCTCGATGCCTGTGGCCATGTCACGGGTATCGTGGCGGCCGAAGCTTGATTTGCCCAGCGATCCCATGAGATCGCGGAGGGTCTTGAAGCCGAGGAAGTCCAGGCTCTTGTCGGTGATCTCAAACTTGACCTGCGGTTGGGCCTCTCCCACCTGCCCGCCGACACTCGACTGCCGCGAGGGGTCGTGCGGTTGGTCGATGCTGATGTAGTCTTCCTGCTGCATGCGCTCAATCAACTGGTCTATCAACTCGTCCAACGTGCCTTCCATCTGCATTTGCTGGAGCCGCTGGCGCATCTGTTCATCGAGGAGATCGCTATCGAGCAGTGCCTGTTCGAGGGCGTGGCGCAGGTCATCGAGGGTTTGCTCGCCATCAGGGAAGTCATCGTAGAGGTAGTTCTGGAAGCCACTTTGCAGCAGAAAGTCCGAGAGCGCACCGAGCAGGTCTTCCATGCTCATCTCGCCCGCCGGATCGGGCACGTATTTGCTGTAGCGAATGCGTTTCATAACGGCAGGCTTCAGGCTCTTGGCTTCAGGAACCAATTGTTCTGGCTTCGTGCCTGGAGCCTGACGCCTGAAGCCTAATTAAACGGCCTTCTCCCCCGGAACGGCGCCTCCTCGCGCTCAAAGTGCTTCTCCGCGGGCTTGGGAAGTTTCTCTCCGGCGGTGAACACACGCACTTCGTTTCGTCCAATGCGCTTGTGAGCGTGCAGGCCCTCCAGGACGAACTCCGCCGCGGAAACCTGGGTCTCGGGCGTGTCCTTCGGGCCGACGTTCAGTTTCACCAGCTTTTCCATCAGGCCCTGAATGCCACGCAGCGACTGCAGCGCTTCGGCCGCGCTGGCCGTGTCCGGTAGCTGGACTTCCCCTCCCAGATCGAACCACTGCACTACCTGGTTCATGTCTGTGCCCTTGAAATACGTATCGTAGGTCTTGGCGACAGCCGTGCGGATCAATTCTCGGCCTACGTGGTCGGCGCCTTTCATCTCGCCTTCGTACTCCAGTTCCAGCTTGCCGGTAATGGCTGGCATGGCCGCGTACACATCGCCGATGCGGGGCACGACCACCTTCTCGTCGTGGTGGATAGCGCGGCGTTCGGCGTTCGAGATGACGTTCTCCATACAGGAAATCGGCAGGCGCTGGCTCACACCCGAGCGCTTGTCGACCTTCTTGTCCTCACGCGCTGCGAAGGCAATCCGCTCAATGACCTCCTGCACGTACTTGGGCACATGCAACTTGTGTCCGTTGCGCTGAGTCCAGGCTTCCTGCGTGGTGATCGCAATACCTTCTTCGACAGATGCCGGATAGTGGGTGCGAATTTCCGAGCCGATCCGGTCTTTCAAGGGCGTGATGATCTTCCCCCGGGCCGTGTAGTCCTCAGGATTGGCGCTGAACACCAGCGCGACGTCGAGCGGCAAGCGGATGGGATAACCCTTAATCTGCACATCCCCTTCCTGCATGATGTTGAACAGACCGACTTGAATCTTGCCTGCTAGGTCAGGCAGTTCGTTGATGGCAAAGATTCCGCGGTTGGCGCGCGGAAGCAGTCCGTAGTGCACCGTCATCTCGCTGCTGAGTTCATGTCCGCCCCGTGCCGCTTTGATAGGGTCAATGTCGCCGATCAGGTCCGCGATGGTTACGTCGGGGGTTGCGAGTTTTTCCACGTAGCGTGCCTCCGGCGTGAGGTACGCAATCTGCGTCTGATCGCCATGCTCGGCGATCTGGTCGCGGCAACGGCGGCAGATGGGCGCGTACGGATTGTCGTGAATCTCGCAGCCGGCAATATAGGGCATCTGAGGATCGAGCAGCGTGGCCAAGGCGCGCAGGATGCGGCTCTTGGCCTGGCCGCGAAGTCCGAGCAGGATGAAGTTGTGTCGCGAAAGAATGGCATTGATGATCTGGGGCACGACCGTGTCGTCATACCCCACGATTCCCGGGAAGATTGGCCCGCTCCCCCGCAGCTTGGCGGCGAGGTTCTCCCGCAATTCGTCCTTCACGCGACGGCTCTGCAGCTTTGGTTCGGAGAATGGACTGTGGCGCAATTCGCCTAGCGTCCGAGGCAGACTCATGATCAGAAAACCCCCAGGAGGAACCACATCGTGTCTCGATTATACGCCCGGCCTGCTAGCTGGCATGTCCGTTGCCGCCGGCCTTGCGGCGGACATGCATGGTGCGGCGCATGGTAGGAAGAATTGCCTCAAAGAAAGAAATGATCGCCCGCAAGCGTTCGGCTTCCGATTTTGTCCCCAGCAGCGTTTGCTTGAAGTCGAGATCCAGGGGAAGAGATCCCGCGAGGTGGAACGAGAGGCGGCTTTGATCGATCTCCGAGGGCTTCTCGGGTTCGGCGCCTGCCAGTCCCATGATTTCGCTGTGCAGTTTCAAAACCTGCTCAATTTCCTGCCGCGTGGCTGTACCCGGCTCGTCGTGTAGATACATCACCTCGGCCTGCAGGAAGGAACGCTCCTGATTGAGATGCATGACTTCGAAACGCTCCCGGCCTTCGGTCACGATATCCATACGTCCGTCGTCGTACCTCTTGGTGATGGCCGTGATCTCCGCCGTACAGCCGATCTCGGCGACCTCGCCCTCCTTGGCCCGCACTACGCCAAAAGGGCGTTTGCCTTCCAGGCATTCGGAAATCATTTCTTTGTATCGTGGCTCAAACACGTGCAGGGGCAAGGCTGCGCCCGGCAGGAGAACTACGTCCAGGGGAAAGAGCGGCAGAAGCGTGCTCAAGAACAGCCTCCATGCTTGGTTTGCAGACGCCGCGCGGACATTCCATGGATTGTACGCCAGAGCGCGTGGAGGACGGGCGTCCTCGCCCGTCCGTTTGTCATCTTGAACGAAGTCCTCCACTCGCTTGCGAGTGGAGGACGCAGTCGAAGGATCCCTACGTCCATCTGTTGTTTCAGTGACCCGGTGAGTGGAAAAGACGGGGCACCGCTGTGTGGTCGAGCTCGTCAGCTTTCGGCTGGTAATAAGCTGTTAGGGGTCCTTCGACTACATGACTGCTTCGCGTTGCGACGCAGTCACTTTGCTCAGGATGACAGATGGCTAGTACAGGTGTCGCACTCGTCCCCCTTGACTCCTCCCCCGCAGGAGAATAAAAGCACGACATGGACCTTGCCGGGAAAGTTGCGGTCATATCGGGCGCCTCAATGGGCATCGGCGAGGCAATTGCCAAGACATTCGCCGACCAGGGCGCGAGCGTGGTGCTGCTCTCACGCGATGCCGGACGCGCAGAAGCCGCACGCACACGCGTTGGCCACGCGGATCGCACCCTGGCCCTAGCCTGTGACGTGCGCAATCGCGAGGAGATTGACCGCGTTCTCAGCCTCACTATGCATCACTTCCACCGCATCGACATATGGGTGAACAACGCCGGACACGGGATTCTGGACTCGGTTGCACATGTAGATATGTCTGCTGTCCGCGCGACCGTCGAGACCAACTTCTTCGGCGCGGTCGAATCCATGCAGGCGGTCATCCCGGTGATGAAGCAGCAGGGCTCAGGAACGATCATCAATATCTCGAGCGTCGCAGGGCACATTCCTTTGCCGTTTCACGCCATCTACAGCGCCACAAAATTTGCCATGAATGCGGTCGGTAAAGGGGCGCGCATCGAACTGATGAACTCCGGTATCAACGTCCTCACGGTTTGCCCTGGCTACGTGCGCACGGATTTCGGGGCAAATGCACTTCGAGGAGGAGAGCAAAAGCAGGTGCGGCCGGAAGCCGTGCAGGGCATATCCGCCGATCGGGTTGCCCGCGCCGTGCTCAAGGGTTACCTGCAAGGCAGGCGGGAGGTCGTGGTGCCGTGGTTCATGCATCCGGTCATCAAACTGTACCAGTTGTTCCCGGGACTGGTGGAGTGGGGGATGGGGAAAATGCTGCGGCGCCGGGACTGAAAGATTCTCCGCCGGGGTGCGTCCACTACTGTTGTTTCAGTTCATCCAGCATCGCCGTCATTTCTGATTGAGCATGCGAGTTCCCGGTGCGCACTGCCGACGCGATGCCGTCCACCAGCATCCTCTTGGCTTCGTCGGTGCGGTTGGCGCTGGCCAAGGTTTGCGCCGCCATGAAGTAGCCCGCGGTGTAGTCCGGATGGGCGGACAACAATTTCCCAAACTCCTCCATTGCGCGTTCAACCTCGCCCACCTTGGAGTACTCCATGGCGAGCCCATAACGCGCGAAGGCGTCATTGGAGTCTTGCGTAAGAATTTCGTTGAGTGCGGCGATGCGGTCCATAGAAGCGGCTCTCAGCTTTCGGCTTTCAGCCATCAGCTTAGCAAACCTGTGTCGGACGCGTGCAAACTCAAACCAGGGGTCACAGAGGTGCACAGAGGAAACCCTTGAAACGTAGCCTCTGTGGAACCCTGTGCCCTCTGTGGTTGGTCGTTTGTCAGCCCTGGAGCGGGAATTGTCCCCGGCACTAGCCACTTCTTCCCCTCCTGAGTACAATTTCGGGCATCTGGACAGAGGAGCTTCCGCCGATGGCCTGCCCATTCTTCATGCCGGTGAGCAGATTGGATGACGGCGGCTGGATTCATCCCTCTCGCCTTCCACTGGGCGCCGGTTGGCACGGACATTGTGGCGCCCCCGGGCACGAAGGCATCCAGCCGAGCGACGAAGAAGTACACCAACTGTGCAATCTCGGCTACGCATCCAGTTGCCCTCGCCTGCCGGAGGATCGCTCCTCCGATGCGGTGAGGTTTTCCATCGCCCGCGACTGCGGTTCGCAACTGCACGTATGGTTCGTCTTCGAATCCGCTCATCGCCCCGCCGGACACGGTTCCCTGGAATACGACATCTCACGCGGCCAATGGCTTTCACCTCATCCTGATCCGCGTATCCAGAAGATGGCGGATTGTTATCTGCAATCGTATTTGCTGCGTAGAATCCGGCCTGCTGTAGCAGGCTCTGCCCCGGGTGCAAACTCATGACCAATGATGAGCAGTTGATGCCACGCTCGGTTCGCGATTCCCAGTCTGAGACGGCGGAGATTGTCCTCCCCAATGATGCCAACCCGCTGGGGGCGTTGCTCGGCGGACGTCTCATGCACTGGATTGACATGGCCGGCGCCATGGCCGCACACCGCCATTCGCGAAGCTACGCCGTCACCGCGTCCATCGATCACCTCGACTTTCTGGTTCCGGTTCACGTGGGTGATCTCGTCATCTTACGTTCCTCGGTGAACCGCGTGTTTCATACTTCCATGGAGGTGGGCGTAAAAGTCTGGGTGGAAAACTACCTGCATGACGATTGCCAGCACGTGAGTTCGGCATATCTTACGTTCGTTGCCGTGGACGGGGGCGGGCGCCGTGTCCAGGTTCCAGCCGTGGTTCCCGAAAGCGAGGAACAGCAGCGCCGATATGACGATGCGGGAAGGCGCCGGGAGATTCGCCGGGAAAACGCCGAGCGGCGCAACGCGCGTTGAGTGCAGTCCCCGATGTGATGAGCGTCACATCCCGGGAGTTTTTCCGTCCGCGATAATGCAGTTTCTCGAAAACCTGGACGGTACCTCATCATGGACAGCGCTCTGCTGGTTGATCGCCTGCACTTTGCCTTCACCGTAACCTTTCATTACCTCTTCCCTCAGCTCACGATGGGATTGGCGCCGCTCATTGTGGTATTGAAGACCCTCGGCCTCCGCCGCAACGACGAGACTTACAACCAGGCCGCCCGCTTCTGGGCCCGAATCTTCGGCATTAATTTCGTGCTTGGGGTGGTGACGGGGATTCCGATGGAATTCCAGTTCGGTACCAACTGGTCGCACTTCTCTCGCTTTGCCGGCGGCGTGATCGGTCAAACCTTGGCCATGGAAGGCATGTTTGCTTTCTTTCTGGAGTCGGCTTTCCTGGGACTTTTCCTGTATGGCGAGAAGCGCCTAAGCCCGAAGGCGCACTGGTGGTCGGCGGTGGCGGTGTTCCTCGGCTCCTGGCTTTCGGGATACTTCATTATTGCCACCGATGCCTGGATGCAGAACCCGGTCGGCTATGAGCGCGCCTCCGACGGTTCGCTTCAACTGAACAGTTTCTGGGACCTGGTGCTGAACCCCTGGGCCTGGTGGCAGTACGCCCACAACATGAGTGGCGCCGCAATTACCGGCGCATTCGTGATGGCTTCAGTCGGCGCGTTCTACCTGCTGTGGGGCCAGCACAAGGAGCACGGCCGTATATTCGTACGCGTCGGCGTGGTGGCAGGCTGCATCTTCAGCATCCTGCAGTTGTTTCCCACTGGAGACGGGCAAGGCCGGATGATCGCACACCAGCAGCCTGTCACCTTGGCGGCGATGGAGGCCCTGTTCAGTAGCCAGCCCGGCGCGCCTTTGGTCATCATCGGCCAGCCGGATGTGGATGCCCGCAAGATTGATAACCCGCTGTTAGTTCCCAAGGCGCTCAGCTTCCTGACTTACCGGCGCTGGCAGGCGCAAGTGGAGGGGCTGGACAATTTTCCAGAACAGCTGTGGCCGCAGAACATTCCCCTGCTCTACTACAGCTACCACATTATGGTGGGGCTGGGGACGGTCTT
>JAIQFW010000153.1 GCA_020073105.1 Terriglobia bacterium | reverse complement strand
GTCGCCTTTTCTATGTTCGCCAAAAGGCAGGCGACATCACTGCAATCCTTCCCGCAGAGGAGTAGAAGAAAATCAGGCCGGAAGTCGCCGAAGGGCGACACTCGGTATCGCCTCCTACTGGGAACCACAAGGGGCAAGTATGGCCAACGGGACACCTCGCTCATCCGTTCTGCCGCAGATCATTGTTGCGGTCGTGATTGCACTCGCAGTCGGCGGCACCTCGCCCTGGTGGTGGAAAGAACTGCACCGCGAGAGGAATGTGCCAACCACTCCAGTTGTAAACCCATCCACCCCGTCCAATCCAGTTAGGCCTGCATCCACACCGGAGAGCGAGCGGCCCGCTCCTGCAGTGGAGATCGGGGGCCCGATCGAGGTTCGTTGCGTATTAACTCCGATGGTGATATCGCCGGGGGGCGCTTCGGAGCTTCTCATCCAGGCGACGTCGACGCAGAACACTCCTGTGTCCTCCGCGAATGTCAAAGTGGGTGCCGGTGGTGGTATGTTCACATCATCTGGAGGTATCACTGTGGTCGGTACCACTGCGGCGGACGGCTCGTTCCGTACCGTCTGGCGATCACCCGATCCCGCGACCCAGAGGTATGGGTTCAATGTTAGCGTCGTTAAGCCTGGGTTCGATGAGGGAGAAAACGATTGCACGGTGACTGTGCAGTGACACTGTCCGACAAGCGTGACCGTTAACGCGTATGCAAATATGATCGAGGGGCTGGTGAAAAGGCGACGGAAAGCCCGTCGCCTTTTCTATGTTCGCCAAAAGGCAGGCGACATCACTGCAATCCTCCCCCGCAGAGGAGTAGAAGAGAATAAGGCCGGGAGCCGTCGAAAGTCAGCACCGAACCCCAGCGCAAACCGCGCGGGCTGCGCGGCGACCCCCGGCACGAGGTCGACTGAGGAGTTTTTTGTCTGCGACAGCCAGGTTCCCATTCATAGCCAGGCCACGGGGATATTTGCCCCAAAACAATTTCGACAGTTTTTCAGAAAGTTTGTGACGGCCATCACAGCTTTTCGAGTCTGGCGGGTTTAAGGTTGCGAGCGTCGACGGCTGAAAGGATCGGTCCAAGTAATGTTGACCAGTCCGAAGTAGGCTGGGTGATCCACTTGGCGAGGCGACTCGTCGAGCCACCAAACCCGAAAAAACCAACTGCCCTGCGAGGAGCAGCCGGGGTTTGGAACCGCAAAAGCGGTGATCGCATCAGAGGGCTGCGACGGTGCACGCATCCACGCTGCTGACTCCCTTGCAGGAGCTGACGGCTAGAGCGTAACCAATGCCGCAGCCCTTTTCCTTTCCCCGCCACGCAAGACCCACCGTTCACCTGACCGGCGCCGGAGTACCCGGCACCCGCAACCCGACTCCCAATGACCTGGGAGACATGTGAGGGTTGATGTCGATGATGCCGTCGCCGGAGCGCCCGCAATCTTGCGGACGCTCCGGCTCGGCTCCCCCCTTACTCATCGGCTTCGTACGCGCCGATGCTGAACCTCGGCCGACCCATCACCAGGTCAGGAGCATGGGTATCGTCCTTGCCCTTTCCTTGAACGGCGGCTACGGCAGAAGCGAGCACTGCCAGTTCCGGCTTTCGGTATCTCATGGTTGTTCACCTCCTTTCTTTGCATTTTCCTGCTAGCAGACTCCAAGAAGCTTTCCCTTCAGGGCTTCGGCTTGCGGGAACTGAAGCTGCACCGTGCCGGTTGCCGGACCGGGGTGCAGGAACTGTTGTTCCCGGAGATGACATAACCAGAACTCGATCTCCAATGTGCGCATCACGGTTACGACTGGCGCCTGCCGACCGCGGCAAATATTGCGGAGGACGGCGGAAAAAACTCCCGCGTCGACGATCCCAAGGGAGGCACTGATCATGTGCTGGCCCATCGGCTCAAAACGGGCCCAGTCCGCGGCGATGCTGGCCATCGGCGCGCGCGACGCAAGGGCCTTTCGTCTGCGGTTGAGAAGTTCGTCTGGAACGATGCCAATGAGCGCCCGGCGCATCAAGGAGCGGCGCTGGCCCGGCCGGACCAGTTGATCGGCCGGAATTGAGTACAGAAACTCCAGGAGACTGCGGTCCAGAAACGGATAACGTGTTTCGTAGAGTGGCTCGGAATCGAGGACGGAGCAGGCCAGCTGTCTTTGCAACCCTCGGAGCGACCGCAGGTTCTCCTGAAAGCTCGGCAGTGCGCCGAAGACTTTCAACCTGGACTCATAGCCGGTCAAGGCCGCCAGGTAACGCTCGGTGAAGCTGGGCCGCAGCCAGGCCGCCGGTCGCATCTGTCGGCGGATTCCAACCAGTGTAGGAGGAAGGAAGCCACGGCAGACCTCAACCAGCAAATGGAACCATGGCCTCCTGGCGTAGAGGGCCCATGCTTTCAACTGGCGCGCGAGTTTCCGCATCCTGCCCCTCACCAGAAGGTCCGCCAGCTCAGGCAAGGGCGTCGGCACACCTCCGGTGACCTCGTCTCCGCCGATTCCCGAGAGCACGACCCGGCTCCCTCGGGAGATCAAACACGCCGCGAACTCGTTGGTTACCGCGTTATGGCGGGGCGAGCCTGGTGTCGCAGCAAATCGGTCGTTCGCGAACTGCAGGTTGCAGCACTCAAGCGATGGGATGCAAATGTGACAACCGGTGCGTCCTCGCCTTGCTTCAACGATGGTGAAGTATGGGCGCTCGTCCCAGTTTGGCTCGGAGTCGTCGTAGTAGGAGATTGTGTCGAGTCGCGGAGTCTCGGCTTCCCCTCTCGCGAGGATCGTATCTGCCATGCAAACGATGGCCGAGGAATCCATCCCGCCGCTCAGTTCAGCCAGGATGGCGCGGTCGGAACGGAGTCTCCTTCTGACCGCTTCTGTGAAGGCGGCACGGAAGTGTTCTCCGTATTCGCTGTCCGTGCCATACCGCGTCGTTTTGCCCGAATCGAAGTCCCAATACCTCTTGACCACGTGCCCTTCCCTGCGCACCATGACAAAAGAAGACGGCGGCACCGAACGGATTCCAGCGTAGGGCGTCAGATGGGCGGCCGGGAAGGACGAAAACCAGCCTGCAATGTACTCCTCGCACAGCACGAAGGGCCGGTCCCCAAACTGGAGCAGAGGTTCGAGAATCGTGCTCCACTTCAACTGATTCTTGTCGACCGAGTAGTAAAGGTGCCGGGCGCCAACAAAGTCCGTCGCCAGGATAAGAGAGCGGGCCCGAGGGTCCCACACAGAAAGCGCCCAGTCCCCGATCAACCGCGCGAAAGCATCGGTACCCCACCGCTGGTAAGCAGCGGCGACGATGGCGAGATCCGTCGAGCCGGCAGACAGCCTCCCGTCCGCGTGACGGATAAGTTCATCACGGTTGTCGAGCCGGCCGTCCCAGACGATCACCACTCCGCAGGGCGACACGTGAGGCTGGGTTTCGTCGCGAGATTCCCTGGTAGTATGAAATGCTCGATAGAGGATTCCGAGATTATCGCGGCAGAGGAAGCCTTCCTCGTCCGGCCCGTAAGGGACAAGCGCGGGACGAACCCGCTCAAGATCGGCGCCATCTACGGGTCTTCCGTCCAGGTTACAACTTCCGAACTGAACACTCATTGCTCCTCACCTGTCCCGGGTTACGCTTAGCAACCGTCCAACACGGCGTACATTTCCCGCATGTAAGGCCTGTCATTGACAACCCGGCCGTCCACCTCCACCCAGGCATGGGCCTTGAAGGGCATTTGTTGGGTGCCGATCATCATTTGGGCGGGAACTCCGAAGTGCCTCAGCAAACATGCGGTTGCTGCCGATCGCTGGAGGCACAGTACTTCCTTCCAGTACCAAATACATGCTCTGTCTACCGCTGCACAGATCTGTTCAACTGTGTCGTGCGGCTCTCTTGTCCCGCTGACCGGACAGTTTCTGACTTTCGTGCGAATCGCTGCAAAGTCTCCCCGTCCCACGTACAGGTCGAAGCAGAGCAGTTTGCAGTAGGCCCGGAACATCAGCAACGACATGACAGATCCTTATTCAGGCCGAGACAGATGAAGTTGATCGCAAAGAAACGCAACCCGGTCCGTGAGTGCCTCAATTCGGTCGCTTAAAGGTAGAACCGGGGAATGACCCCGATATCGGCTGTAATCGAGGAGTATCGGCCGTCTCGAGACGTTGGCCGCCTGCAACCGGGCAGTCATCTTTCGGGCATGAAGCGGGTTGCAACTCTGGTCGGAATCTCCGGAGACAATCATGGTCGCCGGATACGCGGTGTTATCACGTACATTGTGATACGGCGAATATCCGAGCAGGGCAGTCAAGTCTTCGGCGTCCTCGACCGTCCCAAACTCGTCCTTCCAAACATGCGCGCCATCAAACAGGTGGTAACGCACCATGTCGAGCATAGGGACCATGCACACAACCGCCCGAAACAGATCCGGGCGCTGGGTCATCGCCGCTCCCACCAGCAGGCCGGAACTGGAGCCGCCAAAGATGGCCAGCTTGCCTGCCTCGGTCCGCCCCGTCGCTGCAAGCCACTCGGCGGCAGACAAAAAATCGTCAAATGCGACCTGGCGATGGCGCCGCCTGGCCGCGTGGTGCCATTCGGTGCCGAATTCCGAACCACCCCGAATGTTCGGGAGCGCGAATAGGCAGCCCCGTTCCAGTAGCACCGCAACGAACGCGCTAAACTGCGGAGTCATCGAGATGCCGTGAGCACCGTAGGAAGTCATGATTGTAGGATGGGCGCCTCTTCCCAGGACGTCCCGGTGTCCTACCAGGAATATCGGAATGTGCGTGCCGTCTCTTGCGGTGAACCAAGTCTGCGTGTGGCTGAAATCCCGTGCTTCGAACGGAACCTTCCGTTCCGCCCACAGGCCGGTCTTACCACTTTTGGTTGAATACCGGCAGAGCTGAATTGGTTTCGTGAAAGACTCTTGTTCGAGGAACAGCTCGTCTCCTTCTTGGGAGCCACCCAGCAGGCGCGTGGTGTCCTCCGGGTTGACCGGGATGTGTCCAATTGGGACCCCGGATGGATCGAAAACCTTGATCTCTGTCTGAAGTTCTCGAAGGTAGAAGACAAAAATCCATTCGTCGCTCGCAGTCCAGTCTTGGATGGGCAGGTCGGAACAAGGGACGACATCGAGGAACTCCGCCTCCGAGCCTCTGCGCCGGCACACCTCAACAATCCGCAAATTCGGCGCTTCCCAGTCAGTGAGGGCCAGGATACGACCGTGCTTCAGCAGCACAGGCCCGAACTTATAGGGAACATTCCGAATCACCGGCTCCGGGTCGTCATTCCCTTCGATGGGCCGGAGATAGAAGTCAGTCCGGGTGGGTTCTTCAAAACGAACCACCAGAAAACCAAGGTGCTCTGCGCCGGCAACGATGTGGAGTCGCAGCCTGTCGTCTTCACCAGCAAAGAAGACCTCTTCGTCTTCCGCTAACCGAGTGCCCAAAACATGCCTAAATGCCGCGTGACGCTGGTGTTGCTTGGACTCCAGGGGCTCGTGAACGTAGAAGAATGAGCGAGCATCAGGCGCGAATGCGAAGCCGCGCAGATAACCCCGTGGGAGTGCATCGGCCAGGGTCTCACGCGCGTGAATGTCCAACAGCTCAAACGTTCCGCTCCGCTCTCCACCCTGCTTCACCTCATAGAGGAGCAGGCGACCATCGGGTGAAACGCGAAGCGGCCTGACTGCCGTTTGGCACCCTGTGCCGCGCTGCGACGGATCCACGAGCAGGCGGTCGGGACCTTCCGAGCCGTCACGGAAGTAAATGCAGGGTTGCTCTTGTCTCTTGACTCGTTTTCGGAAGAAGTATCGACCGCCGACCTTATGAAGTGAGTCGTATGTCTCGATGTCGAGCAGTTCACGAATCCGGTCTCGAATGCGCTCTCGCCCTGGAATGGAATCAAGATATGACCTTGCGTATCGCGTTTGAGCCGAGATCCACTCGTGCGTGCGTGGTGAGTCCTGGTCTTCAAGCCAGCGATAGAGATCAGTGACTGACACACCGTGCAGAACCTCAGTCACGGGCTCCACCCGAGAGTAAGGTGGGGGTTCCATCAGTGCAGGCATAGGGACCTCCGTTCGCTCAGTGCGGTCGCTTCCCGATGCATCCGCCGCGTGAGGCCGCGCAGATACCCAGCGGTGGCTGGGTCTTGCAGGCTTTTCTCGTCTTGCCACGCGTTGCTTCCGGCTGCATATGCAAAGACTGCCAGGAGCGGACTAAGGGCTAAGGCATCCTCGATGGCGCCGCGTGGAACTATCCGCTCCCATTTCTGGCAGTACGATGCGATGAGCCTCGTTTCGATCGGTGAATGTGCTCCTATCGTGCGGCGGAGGAATTCGAGCAGGTATTGAAATGTGAAGAAAGGATTTCCGACGTACGCTTCCGCCCAATCCAGAAATGCACACCGGCAAGGCGAAACGATGATATTCCCATGGTTCAGATCCAGATGCCCGAGTGTCTCCGGAATTCCCAGCGCATTCAGAGCCTCAAGCGCAGTCTCTATGCGGTCTCCTAGAAGGAGCAGTCCCTTGCGGTCGAGAACCATTGGCGGGACTTTGGTTTGCAGTTCCATCAGTTGGGTCATAGTCTCCACGAATGGCTTGACCATCCTGGATAGGGCATTCACACCAAGATCGCGCGTGCCCGCCTGGAGAATCCGGGCGCCATGATCAATGGACTCGATCTGCAATTCGGCCACCGCAACCGCTGCTTTCTCCCAGAGAGCTTTTTCCTGGACATCACAGAGCAGATTTCCGGAGGCTTCCCGCGTAAGCCATCCATTCCACTCCGGCCGTGTCGCCAGCACGCTTGGCACGTGACCTGGAAACAGCTCGGCAAGTGCACAAGTGATCGGAAATTCCTTCTGGTTGGGCTCACCAACAGATTTGAACCACAGGGCTGGGCCGTCCGTCTCGAATCGAATCAGACTGAAGGAGGGACTGGCATTGAGTTGGTTGAAATTCCCATTCAGATTTAACCCCAGCGGCTCAATCACTTCCTCGATCCATTGGCGCAATTCCTTGAACCAACCCAAACGCGTGAACGGCCCGGCAGGGGACCCGCGGCCTTCTACATCGGATTGCGCGATTGATCTCTGGATTGCGAGATAGTCAGAGGCGGTCAACGAACCGTCGGACAAGGCTGAAATCGGAACCCATCGAGTAGGTGCCTTGGGTGTGCCAGTAGCGCACCAGTGTTCCGCGGCTTGATAGTGACGTTCGATACCATCTGTTCCTGCCAAATCATCTCGTTCGAAAAGGCAGATAACTTCTTCTCCCCAGTCCGTCCTGACCGCTGCCGTGAGATTCTCTGCCACTCGTTGCCAGCGGGGGATTTCCACGAAAGGAAGCGTCAACCGGTCGCCACTCGGGACCACAAGTACGTCCTTCCCGTCCTGACCCAACACGATGACGCGGTAAGTCTCGCGCTCTCTTTGTGTGGCAGTAACCAACTTCCTGTTCTCCTTCCGAGTTCGCGATCAGCTAGTGCTCCGTGAGCAGCTTGTGTTTCCGCAGCGATTCGATGAATTCCCGCACATCGTTTTCGACAACTTCCCGGCTGGCGTTGAACTCGCGACTAATCGTGTCCACGATGTCTGCCTGTGCTGACCCACGCTCTAGAAGTTCAAGAATCTTCGATCCCACCGGATTCAGGTTGAACATTTGTCCCTGGTGGACGTCGAGTACGATGGCGCCATCCTGACCGTGCGTGCTCCGAACTCCATCAGACACTCTGAACATGGGCTTGCCCCACCCGCACGCTTCATTTCTTGAATCGCGTGTGGGACACCTTGCCATCTGCAGCGGTGGAAACGCCACTCATTTGTGAATTTGTTCGGGAAACAATCACAGCTTGTGAGGTTAGGTTTCGGCCTCAATGACATGCGTCATTCGCCGCTAGGTTCGCGAAAATGGAATACGTTCGCCTTTCTGATCTAATCTCTGGTAATACTGGCCCGGGCCGATAGACGCTCGTCCCCAAAAGGACAAAGTCTAAACAGTTTTCGGAATCGCACCCTCGCTTGATCCATAACTTAAGGTGTTTGGACTTGAGACGATGCACGCTTCCCAGAAGCGCGTTTCTCGGGACCAACGCGGAGGCATTAGTTTTGGATTGCCCGTCATCTGCCCAGGATCGTGGGAGAGGACATGGAACATCCCGCCAACAATCAGTGAACAATGAGCAACGTGAACGGACTGTTTTCCGTCACTACCGCGGCTTCGCAGTCTCTGCCTTGGCATCTTTCAAGATGAGGAGGTCGCTATGACGCGAACGACGTTAACGAGGAAGGAGAAGCCTAGGGCTTGGATTCTTGCAGCAAGACGACGTCGGAGTCGGTGTGCCCGCGGAGGATGCCGAGTCTCTTGCCATCCGGCGACCAGTGGAAGGAGAGGATTCGCTCCGAATTGAAGTGTGTGATCTGACGCCCAGGAGTGCCGTCGACAGGTTGAATCCAGACATTGTCCACACCATTTTCGGCGACTGGGTAGGCTACGAACTTTCCATCTGCAGTGAATTGCACGCCTTTGGAAATTCGTGGATTGGCGTCGAACATTCGCGGCGAACTGAGAGTCTCTACATCCAGCAGGGCGACTTTATCCCTGCTGGACGGGCCGAATGCACTTACTAGGGCGACCACATACGCGAGAGTCTTTCCGTCCGGAGAAATGCCGATGCCCCTCCCCGCCAAAAATGCACCCTCAACTGCACTACCGGGAATAGGCTCTGGTTTGGCGGAACCATCTAAAGGAACCCGCGAAAGCTGCTTAACCCCGGGCCAGTAGTAGACCCACTTCTGATTGGCCGAGCACACCGGAAACGTGTCAAACCTCTGGTCTGCCAGCTTTATCGGATTGGAGCCGTCTGCATTGACACGCCATATACCAACCGAGTTGGTGTTGTCATGAAACGCCCAGGGAAAAACAATGTACTGCGTGCCGCACGGAGAAAGGCTGAGAATATTTGCAGCCGGGTCACTGACCAGTTGGGTGGGGTTTTGCATGTTAGCATCCCAGCGCATGAGTTGGGTCAAGTCCGATGTAAGCAGGCCACCATCAGCTGCCCAATTGAAAAACTGGATGTGGTTGCGGCCGGAAGAAAGCGGAGGCATGTCGGCAGACGTGCTGCCCTCGCCGGGCAAGACATAAAAATTGTTCGCCACTTTCTGTTGAACGGTGGCCAAAGTCCTGCCATCGGCCGAAAGGCTCAAAGTCGCATAACTATTGGTATCTCTAGAAATCGGACGCAAGAGACCGTCAGCCAGCCCGACATAGCCAATCTGGCGGCGGTTGAAGTTGGGGCCCTTTTGTTGATAGATGACAAACAGGCCATCCCCAGCGGACGACCACGTCATCTCCCAAATTGCGTTGTCGGCAAAGGTGAGGGTTTGAATTTTTCCTGTATTTAGATCGAAAAGATTGATGCCACCGACCGCCTCGCCTGGTTGGACCTCAGGATAGGCGATTTGCTTGCCGTTGGGAGACCAGGCTACCCAGCGGGCAAGGGAAGTCATCGGCGCGATGTGCAGTACTTTCTCATCGCTGCCATCGAGATTCGATTCGAGCAGGCGATACTTACCCGTCTCCGGGTTGTTGGCACGGATGAAGGCCATCCGCGCGCCATCGGGAGAAAAGGTGAACGCGCTATCGACATCCTTGACCACCGCCTTGGGGGTGCCCCCCAATACCGGGGCGCGATAAACACTGAAATCACTGGCAATGGCATTTTCAGCCTTACGAAAAAAGATGTAATTTCCGTCGGGCGAGAACGCGGCGTTGGCAACGATGGCAGAAGGTGGGACCACTTGGGTGTCGCTTCCGGTGGCCACGTTGCGCAGCCAAAGGCTGTTCAGTCCTTTGTCGTCCATCACCGTCAGCACGTATTTCCCGTCGGGAGATATGGCAGTAACGATTGCTCGGCTGGAATTGGTGACCTGGCTGATGGCGAAGTTCTGGAATGGCGTTGGCGCTGGGCGGTGAAGCAGTAGGTACGTACCCAGTCCGGCTGCTACCAGGATGATGATCGCAACTGCAGCAATAGGCCCATGCCACCATGGACGGTGCTGCGCTGCCACGACGGTTGCGCTGCTGCTCGTAGAGATCGGCCGGACGATGGTTTGCGGCACGGACGTTCCCTCGGCGCTGACGGCTGAGATATGGCGGCTTGAATCTGTATCGCGCTTGAGGCGTTGCAGTTCTACCCGCATGTCAGAGGCATGCTGGTAGCGCAAATCGCGATCCTTCTCCAGGGCCCGGTCAATAATTCGTTCCAGCTCCGCCGGCACATCGGGATTGAGGCGTAAGGGGGACGGGGGAGCGCGGTTCAGGACGGCCTCAAAGATCATCCCCGAAGTATCCCCTCGAAACGGCAATGCTCCGGTTGCCATCTCGTATAGCAACACTCCGAACGAGAACAGATCGGTACGTGCATCCAGATCCTTGCCCCGTACCTGTTCGGGAGACATGTAAGCAACGGTGCCGAGCGCGGTTCCCGGGCTGGTGAGATGCGGCGCATCCAGTGTGCCGGTCTGCGTGTAGGTGGCTACAATCTCGTTCGTAGAATTGGCTCCGGCCGTCACCTTGGCCAAGCCGAAATCCAGAATCTTGGCGTGCCCGCGCTTGGTGACGAAAATGTTGGCGGGCTTGATGTCACGATGCACGATCCCTTCGCTGTGGGCGGCGTCCAGCGCGTCGGCAATCTCAATCGCCAAACCGAGAAGAATGTCCGTCTCCAGGGGCTTACCCGCGATCCGATGTTTGAGTGTGAGCCCGTCCAGAAATTCCATCACGATGAAGGGCTTGGCATCCTGCTGCCCAATTTCATAGATCGTGCAGATGTTGGGATGGTTGAGTGCGGAGGCCGCCTGCGCCTCCCGCTGAAAGCGGGCCAAAGCCTGGGAGTCTTGTGCGACGTTATCGGGCAGAAACTTCACGGCGACAAACCGGCGTAGAGTCACATCCTCGGCCTTGTAGACGACTCCCATCCCGCCACCACCGACCTTCTC
>JAIQFW010000306.1 GCA_020073105.1 Terriglobia bacterium | reverse complement strand
CGAGGCGGAGGACCCCCTCGGCGAAGACCGCGACAGCCCGGTGCCGTGCATCGTGCACCGCTACCCGGACAGGGTGCTGTTCCTGGTGGCGAACTCCTGCGCGTCCAACTGCCGCTACTGCACGCGGTCGCGCATGGTCGAAAACCCGGACAGCAACAGCATCTTCTTCCAGTCCCAGTGGGAGCAGGCGATCTGCTACATCGATGCCCACCCGGAAGTCCGTTACCGACAAGTTCCGGGCGACCTTCTGCCGCCAGTCCTCTGCCTCTCGTAATGGATTCTCATCCCCAATGACGATTGCGGGATGAACCTGATCGCAGAATTTGAGAAGGCTGTGGTCTGGATAGGCACGAAAGACAAACCCGATGCCGCGCTGAGTCAGCCCGTCGGCGATGTCAGCAATACCTGCCGCAAGAAAATGAAAATGCCGCGCGTTCGCGCCGGGGTAGAACGGTACAGGGGCGAAGAAGACCACAACTGGCTTACGCAGCGCGTTTCCCAGATTCACTGCAACATCCAGGGCGGGATTGTCGCAGGCTCGCTGCGCGCGTTGCATCCAGTAAACGACACAACTTCCCTCGGCGCAGGGAGCCCCTGAGCGCCGCACGAGAACGCGGGCATCCTCGCTTGTTTTCTGGACAAGGTTCATGGAAGAAGTCGAATGCGGGAGAACGACGGCAGCGCCGCCGGCCTCCCGCACTGGCAGGTTAGCGGGCACGCGCTACTGCCGGTGAGCCGCTCCACCGCCGCTGGATCCCCTTCCATGAGACCGCCTGGTAGATGGCTGAGAGCCCCACCAGCAGGTACACAATGGAACTGAGCGCCGAGGTCTCGCCGAAGCGCATGCCAAAGATGGTAGCCACGAGGTCGAATCGCGCCGCTCCCACCAGCGCCCAGTTCAGACCTCCGATGACAAGAAGCACTGCCGCAATCACATCAATTTTCTTCATTTCCTTCTCCAATCTGGTGCTGAGTTAGTGTTGAAGGCCTTTACTGCATGTCGGGCAAGAGAACGGTGTCGATGACGTGGATCACTCCGTTTGAGGCCACGATGTCGGTCTTGATCACTTGGGCGTCGTTCACCTTGACCGTGCCACCGCTGGTCGAGATCCTTACATCCTGGCCGTTGCCCGTTGTCGCCGAGGACAGTTTCACCACCTTCGCCGCCGTCACCTTGCCCGCGACCACGTGGTAGGTCAGGATGGCGCGCAGTTTGTCTTTGTTCTCGGGTTTGAGCAGGTCGGCCAGCGTGCCGGCCGGCAGCTTCGCGAACGCTTCGTCGGTGGGCGCAAAAAACGTGAACGGGCCCGCGCCCTTCAGCGTCCCCACCAGATCAGCGGCCTCGAGTGCCGTCACAAGCGTCTTGAACGACGCGGCTGCAACCGCCGTGTCCACGATGTCCTTAGCTCCGCCGTTGTCCGCGAGCGCCGCGACTGCCAGGATGGAGCTCAGCAGCAAAACCGCAATTACGCCAAATCCAATCCGATTCATTTCCATTTCTCCTTTTTCGTTGCACCGTTTGTCCGGTTTGCGTTATTAACTGTAAGTCACAATACTTTTCTTACAACGACAATCACCTCTGTGAGAGCAGGTCGTTTAACGGGCAGTCAAAAGGCTGGGTACTTCTTTGACCGAAATGAAAAACGGACTTGTGGCAACGGCGAACAACACCATCAGCGACGGCCTGAAGCCATATCAACTGGGAGAGAAACTACGCGGCTTGCGCTTGAAGAAGAGCATGGGCCTGGTCGAACTTGGAAGACACACGGGGCTGTCGCCGGCCATGCTGTCAAAGCTGGAGTGCGGCAAGCTGTTCCCGACTCTGCCCACGCTCTTGCGGATCGCCATGGTCTTCAGCGTCGGGCTCGACTACTTCTTCACCGACGAACGCAAGCGTCGCGTCGTAGCTGTGGTGCGCAAAAAGGACCGGGTCCGTTTCCCAGAGAGACCGGGAGGCGGCGAGATCGATCGATTTGATCATTGGCTCGGATACGCACACGCTCGATGCGGGCGACGCGATCTATTTCGATTCAGGCGTCCGCCACGCTTACCGGCGCACCGGCAGGCCGCCCAGCACCGCTGTGATCGTTACCGCTCCGTAAGGACCACTTGGTCTGGAGGCATTTGAAGGCGGTTCGCCCCAGATTTTAGTACGGACTAGTACAGCGAAAAGGCGGAAATTCGCGCAACCATGCGTCGTGATGGAGTACTGCTTCGGGATCGGTCCCAGACAGGCGGCCAACTAGCGTCCCTTGTGGATTACTTTGGCGCATACAGATTGCCGAAGAAATCCCCCGGCTTCCACGCCGGCCGGGCACGCTGCTGGGCCACGTCGTAGCCGATGAGGAAGGTGATCTGCATGTATTGGACGGTGGCATCGAAGTTTAGCGGCTGGTTCATGTCATCGCTGGGCGCGTGGTAGCGCTTCTCGATCCAGTCTTCCAGAAACTTGCGCCCGTCCACCTTGGGGTCTTGGCCCTGCAGTCCCTCGCCCATGTTGACCGAGGGTACGCCCTGACGCACGAACGAGTAGTGGTCGCTGCGAATGAAGTTCAC
>JAIQFW010000152.1 GCA_020073105.1 Terriglobia bacterium | reverse complement strand
CTTCAAGCAGGAGATTCTCCTCGCCACTAAAGTTACCGATCGCAACATCATCCGCATCTACGATCTGGGCGACGCCGAAGGCGTCAAGTTCATCACCATGGAGTTCGTTGAGGGGGAGGACTTGCGCCACCTCCTGCAACGCCAAGGCAAATTGCCGGCAGCCGAGGCGGTGGACATCATGGAACAGGTCGTCAGCGGCCTGCAGGCGGCGCACTGTGTGGGCATCATTCACCGCGATCTGAAACCGGGAAACATTATGCGCGCCACCGATGGCCGTGTGTTGGTCATGGACTTCGGACTCGCTCGCTCGCTGGAAGCCGACGGCATGACCCGGACCGGGGCGATGCTCGGGACCATGGAGTACATGTCTCCGGAGCAGGCCCAGGCGAAAGAACTTGACGCGCGCTCCGATATCTTTACCGTCGGCCTGATCATTTACGAACTGCTGACCGGCATCATGCCGTATCAAGCCGAGAGCGCAATCGCCAGCCTGCTGAAGCGATCACAACAACGTGCGATTCCGGTCTCGGATATTGACAAAAACGTGCCGGGAGTGCTCAGCAACATCGTGAGCAAATGTCTGGAGCGCGACCCCGCAGTTCGCTACCAGAACGCGGAGGAACTGAGGGCTGATCTCCGCGCCTGGCAAGGCAAGAGCCGATCTTCGAAGGTTTCCGTTTCCGCCGCTGGCCTGTGGATGAACCGGGTTCGGGAAATATCGTGGTCACGGATTGCGCCAGTCGCTCTTCTGCTGGTCGCTATGGCAGCCGCAACGGGCTGGTATTTCAGCAAGAGGAGGGATGCAACGGTCGTCACGCATGCCCCGGTTTCCGTTCTGGTGGCTGATTTTCAGAACAACACTTCAGACACGCTGTTCGATGACACCCTGGAGCCGATGTTTAATGTCGCTTTGGAGGGAGCCAGCTTCATCAACGCCTTCAACCGCGGCAACGCGCGCCGGTTAGCCGGCGAGCTTCCCAATCCAACCAGCAAGCTCGATGAAAAAGCGGCCCGACTGGTGGCCGTCAGCCAGGGGATCAGCGCGATCGTGACCGGTACTCTGAGCAACCGCGGAACCGGTTACAGGTTGTCGGTACAGGCGATTGACGCGGTCACGGGTATGACCCTCGCCACTGGCGGTGTCGATGCAGCCAACAAAGACGACGTTTTGCTGCAAGTTCCCAAGGTTACTGCTCCTATCCGCAAGGCCTTAGGGGATACTACGCCGGAGTCGGTGCAACTGGTCGCCGCGGAGGGAAGCTTCGCCGCCAGCAATCTCGAGGCCGTGCACGAGTATGGCATCGCAATGGAACAACAGTTCGCCGGCAAGATGGAGGATGCCCTGCGCTCTTTTTCCAAGGCCGCGGAACTTGATCCGAACTTCGCGCGCGCTTACTCCGGCATTGCCGCCGCGTACGGAAACATGGGCCGACCAGCAGATGCCGAGAAATACGCGAAACTAGCAATGCAACACATTGATCGTTTGTCGGAGCGTGAACGGTACCGCGTCCGTGGCTTGTATTACATAAGGACCGAGAATTGGCAAAAGTGCGTAGAGGAATACAGCGAACTGATGAAGCAATACCCAGCCGACAATATTGGACAAAACAACCTCGCAACCTGCTATGGCCGCTTGCTAAACATGCCAAAAGCGATGGAGGAAGCGCAGCGAGCGGTGCAAATTGCTCCTAAGGATCTGATGACACGCATGAATTTCTCGCTATACGCGTGTTATGCCGCAGATTTCCAGAGTTGCGAGCGCGGGGCGCGCGAAGGACTTAAACTCAATCCCGCGTATGAAGAGGCCTTTTTCGCACTCGCGTATGCTCAACTCGGGCAGAACCAGTTGTCGCAAGCCACCGAAACTTACCGGGAACTGGAGAAGGTCAGCGCTTGGGGCGCATCCCTTGCCGCTTCCGGCCTCGCAAACCTCGCAATTTATCAGGGCAGGTTGCTAGAGGGGATCCAGATTCTTGAAAAAGGTGCGGCCGCGGACCTGGCGGCAAAGAACCCTGACGCAGCCGCAGATAAGTTCGTGATGCTCGCCGACGCGAAGCTGTTGCGAGGAGAAAAGCAATCGGGCCTTGCGGCCGCACAGAGTGCGCTGGCCAATAGTGAAGCACCAAAAATCCGATTCCTGGTAGCGCGAGCTTTCGTTGAGGCTGGGGAAACCAACAAAGCGCGAACCTTGGCTGCCGGTCTGGCCTCCGGGTTGCAAGCTTCACCACAGGCTTACGCCAAATTGGTTCTAGGAGAAGCCGCGTTGAAGGAGCATAACCCCAAGCAGGCCATCCAGTTGTTCACCGAAGCCAAGGACCTGATCGATACTTGGGTCGGCCGCTTTGATCTGGGACGCGCCTATTTGGAAGCGGGAGCTTTCACAGAAGCTGATTCCGAATTCGACCGTTGCATCAAGCGGCGCGGCGAGGCGTTGGAACTCTTCATGGATGACATGCCCACGTACAGCTATCTTCCTATCGTCTACTATTATCAAGGACGTGTCCGTGAAGGTCTGAAGAGTCCCGGTTTCGCCGATTCCTACCGCACCTTTCTGAGTATCCGCGGCAAAAGCACCGAGGATCCCTTGCTCGCCGACGTTCGTCGCCGTCTCGGGCAGTAAACGGGTAAAACGACGGGCAAAATTGCCCCTTAGGTTCCCTCAAAGTTCCAGCCCATGTTTCGACAGGTCGGCGGCAGCGGGCCGCTGTCAAGCCGGTTCGCTGCCTTGAGACGGTTCCTCAGAACTTCGTCGTGACCACGAGCACGTTCGACGGCCCGCTCTGGACTCCCTGCTTGTTGCCATCCGCCACGAAGTACGTATAGGTCGTGTTGTTCTTGACATTCGGGTCGGTGTACGTCGTCGACGGTGGTGTGCCGGTTAGCGTTTGAATGTTGGAGAACTTCTTCAAATTCGAAAGTACCTGTTGGGGTGTCGGGTAAGAGCCCACGGCGCGCCAGACATAGTACTTGCGAACCTGACCAAAGTTCGGCGGGGTCCACGTCAGTGGGACGCTCTTAGCGTTCTCTACCAGCGATCCCGACACACTGACACACCCTGGAACCTTGCCTTGCGAGATTGAACAGGTCAGACCTGTTGGCGCGTCGACCGTGGAGGTGGCCGTATCTTCGTCCTGCTCGGTGCCACCGCCACCGTTTTTGAGGCCACCGCCACCGTTTTTGAGACCGCCTCCTCCGCTTTTGAGACCGCCGCCGTCATTGTCGATGCCGCCGCCCCCGTTCTTGAGGCCGCCGCCCCCGCTCTTGAGGCCGGCACCGCCGGAGAATCCAAACGCACTCGCCCGCGCACTCATTTGCTGCAGGTCGACCGTCGGCCAGTCGCTAAACCCGGAGAACGGCAAATTACCATTTACTGTACCATTGTGGTCGAGATCTTCTCCCGGCGAGATAACCGTGTCCCCCGCTACGAGGTCGTTGTTCCAGTCAAGCGGCGCGGAATAGGTACCTCCTGGCGCGACCGTGCCATCAACGCGGACGGACGGCGGTTCATTCGGCCCGAGTGGCGTGCCATCACAGTGCGCGGTTGAATAGCGCCCGCCGCTTGTGTTCTGCAGTTGGGTATCGAGCGCGTTCGGCGTCGAATACCACCGCGTGAGATGCTTCGCAGGCCCGGTGAGAGGATCCACCGCTATCCCGGAGGCTTCGCTGAGAAACGGATATGCCTCGTTCAGAGGCGGCATGGTCTGCGAGGAATAATCAAATCCCCCATCGACGAACGCGCGAATTTGGAACAGGTAATTCATCACGCTCAGGAAGTTGGGCTTACAGTTCACCTCATAAGTTGGGACGCTCGGATTGTTTGGATCGTTGTAGTACGTGCCACCGTGGGTCAGCGTCAGCGTGTGACCAAGCTCATGGAACAGAGTGCCGGTCTGCGTTTGTACGCTGCCCACCTGATCGGTGCAGTATGCCTGGCCAGGTGCCAACGACTGCGACGGGTCTGGCTGGCAGCCCGGTGTATCGTCAGCACGCCACAACCCAAGCGTGATCGCCGAGTCTCCACCGCCGGCGAAGTCGGAATGCCCGGACGTACTCGTCGGCCCGAGGTAGGTAACAGCGAGTTGCGGCTCGTTGTTGAAATTGTAAGTAGCGTTTACCACGTTGACGGTCGTAACAGTGAAGGTAGTCGTGGTGATGTTGCCGCTCTTGGTCGAGGTGACGTTCTTGAAGAAATATGTCCCGTTCAAAGCGGGCTGCCCGAGCGCACCTGCGATGGTGATGCGACTATTGTTAGCGTCACTGCAAGCAGGAATCGTAACGTTGGGACAATCACCGGGCTTCAGGGTCCCCACCGGGGATTGGAGGGTTATGGTTGCGGTGGTCCCGGAATTCGTGATCGAAACCAACTGGGGAGTGTCAGCCAGCGACAGCGTATTGGCCAACGTGCTCCAGTATGACCTTGATGCGCCCAATGAGTGGCCAAAAAGCATGTAGTGGTAACTCGGTCCACGGCCAGGCTGGAAGTTCCCCAACGTCGGTTGGTTCTGGACGAAGTTGAAGTCTCCCTTCCACGAAACCGCCGGTTGACCTGGAAACGCACACAGCGTAGTCCCATCGGTACAGAGCACGAGACCTTCGGAAATCGCGTTTCCACCCGAGCCGCCGGAGATAACATACTGGTCGCCCTGGTAGATGTTTGGCCCAAGATCGAAATGCACGTTGATGGGTGGGGTTTGGGTTGCAAAGGCCTGACCCACTGCATCCAGAGCGGCCTCCTTGGGCAAGTGCGAATGTAGATTAGTACCACCTGAGCCGTCGAGATTGCTGAGGTAATCGATCTGGATAAAGAGGTCCTTGACGTTTACGCTGGCTCCTGGCAACGCTACCCGCTGACCGCTAATGGCATCGGTGTACCCCTGGTTCTGTTCCCAAACATCCAGCAGACCATCGCCGTCCGTGTCCTGAACCGTGGTGCTCAAGATCGTTGCTCCCCACGATACGCACCCGCTGTTCGTGGGAGAGGGCACTACTAGAGTCGTCTCAGAAGTATCGGTGGTATTGACGTACCCGTATTGACTTAGGACCCAAGTCGGATTATCCCAAGAGGCAGAGCCGTAGTTGTAGATGCCCGGGAAGGGGGGCAACCCACCATAGAGCGACGGAAGGAGCTGCGACTGATTGTTCAAATACACCAGCTCGGATTTGTTGGCCTGACCGTTGGCTACGATGTGCGTGAGTTTCGCGACCGGGCTCGTGGCGGGCTGGTAGAAGCCCGCCATCGTCTGGCTCACACTCTGTGCGGTGTTGCTCGGAGCGTAGGCTCCATCGTAGATAACAATCGCGTTCAGGGGAACCGCAGGCGACAGAACTCGGTAGATGAGCACGAGCGTTGCGCCCAGGGCGTTGGGGGCGGTGTTGCCATTGCTTCCACTATCCGCCAGGCGCACGGGGAAAGTGCCGTTGGCGACGAGCGCTCCAAATGTCGGGGACAAGGAATCCCGGTCCAGCGAAAGGTACGGGCGAACGTCCGCACGGTAAGTCCGCATCGTTTTTGACCCCTGGGCTTGGCCCGAACATCCGCCCGAGCTCCAGGACACGGGTGCGTTGGGGTTCCCCAGGACCGTTCCGGTAATGGAATAACCGTTGAAGTAGGCCTGCTGCCCAGCAAACGAACTCTGGTTACCTTCAACGGTCGCCCAATAGAGGTAAGCCGCAACGATATCGGCCCCCTTCGGAAGGGCGGTAGGCACGCCATTCTGCAAGGGCTGCTTGATATCGGGAACGCTGATTGTTCCTGGGGCGTAGCCGCTTCCGTCTGGTGGTGCCTCCACCCAGCCAGCGACCACGTAGTCGCCCGTAACGAAGTAGTTCTGGAACAAATTAAGTGGGTTTGTTCCAGTTTGCGCCCAGCCTGATTGCGCAAACCCGCATATAAACAGTAACCCCAATGTAATCGTCGCGCGCGCTGGCCGGCAGGCCAATAAGAATGTGCGAAGTGTCTGAACCGTAGTCTGTATCGTGTGTGAGAGAACCCGAGCGACCCGAAGACCAACGACCGAACCGCAAACGACCACAGAGACGAAATGGCGAGGCACAGTTCCTCCAGAGAGTTCCGGCTACTTTAGATGGTTTTCCTGGGAAAATCCCAAATCCGGGATGGGGGGCCCGGAGTCAAGAGGGCGTTGTGAGGATAACATACATCGTGGTCTTTAGTCGTACTTCCGTAAAGCGGGTGTGACATTGCGATATGTAGTCATGCCTAGTGAATATCGAGGGCGCATTCACGTTGCTCGTAATCAAGACTTTCGGGGATGAGTCAAGACGTCCCGGTACAAGCCAGTCCGCGCCTCCGGCAGAACCTGCAGGACCGCCCTCGATCCCATCCGATCTCAGAAGTTCTCAGTCATTCCCGCCTGCATTCGCTGGCCCCCGCCGTCATTTCTCCCCTGTCCAGTCAAGAGCTAACCAATTGACGTTCCAAGTGACATAGCCCTTTGGCCGAACCGTTAGTTTAGGCCCTGGCCACAGCAAACAAAGGATGCGCCGCAGTGTACGTTCGTGCATCCGATGCCTCCCGAGCCACCTGGTGTTCCCAATGGAGAATTCAAAGGGCTTGGAGTTGGCCAAGCTGGCCCGGACGGATCGGCAGCAGGTCGATTGTGCAACCTGGTTGCACAAAGCCCGGGACCTTCCGAAGGAGCAATTCAAGCAGGAGGTGGTTACCACACCTTACTAAGACCCTGGAGTCCCTGGAGATAGTCCTCCTGTTCGACCCTGCTCTCCACTCCGTATTCCGTTAGGATCGTCATCATCTTTCCCACGGGGACTCCGGCAAGCTCAGCGGCTCTGCCGAGGGATGCTTCCCCGTTTTTGTACCGTTCCACCGCGAGTAAGATTCTACCGCGTGTAACCATGTCCCGCACGGCTTTGGACAAATCGCTCCTCTGTTCCTTGGTGAGTTCGTTCAGGAATTCGAAGTTCTCACGATCCATCCGGATACTCATGGTCTTGCTCATGGTCTTGTCTCCAATTTCCGTCTGGCATCTTCCAGAATTGATTCTTTATAACGCCCATGTTTTGCCAGTGCCGTAAGTTTGGTCAGGGCCTCGCTACTCGCAAGCAACCCCTTCTCGCGGCTTCTAACTAAGATGCCGATAGCCGTGGTGAACGGAATGCCGAGCAACTTGCAGGCATTGATTCCGTTCTTGTCATCAATGCCCAAGACTTGAGCCTTTTCAGCGAGGGCGAGCACGATGGCTTCCGCTTCACCCCTGCCTAGTCCGAAATCTCCTTGCAATTTGCCAACGAGTTTCCTGTTCTTGACGGCGATGACTTTGAGTCTCAATTCATCCAGCGCTTTTTGAATCAGTAGCGCATCCAGTGACTTCCTAACACCACAGCATTCCTTCGCAACCTCCATCGGAATAGCGGCCTTAAGCGCAATCTCGGCCAGGAACAAATCAAGAAGCTCGGCCTTCGCGATGAGGATCAGCGTGGATGCGTCAAATACAATCATTATGACGATTTATTACATCTGTAATCATAATATAAATGGGTTTTGGGTGGCAAGGTCGGTTTATGGAACATGATCCCACAAGGATCGGGAGGCAGAGGAATGGTCCTGGACTGAGCATCCTAGCACTGGTGGGCACGATGGCAACAACACTGGACGGATCACTTGCCGTGCCAGGTGTGCTCTGAAGGAATTGGACAATGGACAGGTGGTTGGTCGGTAGGCAGAAAAGCGCCGCCGGTTCGACGTTGAGTGGTCTATTCCAGTTCCGTCACGGGTAAAGCCCGAAGTCCGTCAGCGATCAAAAAACTGTTCGGCGTGCGGCAGATGATAGCGCTGCCAGCAATCCGCGATCTGCCCACGACGTTGCGCACGAAACCGAGGTTCACTGCGTCGCCGGCGACCGGCACCTCGGTCCACTTCGCTTCGAACAGTTCCAGACGTCCACCGATGTCAACCACGAAGTCCACCTCACGCGTGCGATCACGCCAGAAGAACAGGCTACCCATCCGCCCGGCGCGGCGCTCGCGCTCTCGCAATTGGGCAAAGACGAACGTTTCCCAGACGGCGCCTGCCCCCGGCGCTTGACGGAGAGCTTCCTCGGAGCGGATGTTCAGCAGCGCACAAAGCAGGCCGCTATCCGCCAGGTAGAGTTTGGGACTCTTGACGATGGACTTGGTGCGGTTCGAGAACCATGGCTCGAGTAACGCGATCTGCCCGGAAGCCTCCAACGTGGACAGCCAATGGTTCGCCGTGGAGGGAGCGATGCCTACATCTCGCGCCAGATCAGCCTTGTTCAACAGGTTCGCGGAACGCAGGGCACAAGCGCGCAGAAAGCGCTCGAAATCCCGCAGGCTCCCCACGTTGGCCAGCGAACGCACGTCCCGTTCCAGATAGGTGGCGAGATAAGAGTTGTAGAAGGCCATAACGTCGATGTCCGGGTTGGCATGCAACTCCGGAAACCCGCCTCGTACGATGGCAGTTTCGAGAGCGGTTTGCGGCACCGCCGCACGAATCTCCGCAAAGGACAGTGTTTCCAATTCTGCGATGTCGGCCCGTCCGGCCAGGGACTCGGAAACACTCTTCATTAGGGTGAACTTCTGAGAGCCGGTGAGCAGGAACTGTCCATTGCGGGGTCGGCTGGCATCCACGGCTCCCTTGAGGTGGCGGAATAGGCCAGGCGCGTATTGCACCTCATCGATGATCACGGGCGGGAGGTGGCGTCGAAGGAACCTTTGCGGCTCTTTTTCAGCCTGTTCGGCTTCGGTAGGAAGGTCGAGGGATACGAACTCGTGGTGCGGGAAGAGTCGTCGAAAGGTGGAGGTCTTGCCGGTCTGGCGGGCGCCGGTCAGCACCACTACGGGACGGGTTCGTGCGGACCGCCGCAGCCGCGCCTCAATATCACGTGGAATCCACATGCGATAAATATACGATATGAGCGTATATTTTGCAAACAACAATGCCCGGAAAGTTTCTCAGCATAATAGTCCGGGCTGGAGCGATAAGGTGGGGCGGCGGGGGGACGCGGTTCCCGGCCGCCGGGGGTTGGATTAAGCCGCCTCTGCGACCTCGGCGGTCGGCGCCGGCTCTTCGTCGGCGGCAGCTTCGGCGTCGTCCGGCTGGGTTTCGCCTGCCGCTGAGGCTGGTGGCAGCTTCTCCAGTAGCTCTAGGTGTTTCTCCAGAGCCCGCTGGCTGGCCGTGCGATACCGCTGCAGATTGGGCAGGTTTCCGTTCGGGCTGAAATGCCCTTTTGCCTGCTTGTAACATTCCAGTTCGCAGTCCAGCGCTTTTTGCTGGCGGAAGCACTCCACCACCACGCTCTCCACCAGCAGATCGGTGCGTACATCGCCCTTGCCGTACTTCTCCTGTAGTCCTTCCCACAGGGTATGCAGGTCGGGGTTGATAGGGGCTCCGTCAGGGCGGAACAGCAGACTTGTGGCGAGCAGTCCATGCTTGAGCGCATTGCGGCGACTGTAAGCCTTGCCCCGGACAGTCTTCGGTCCGGTGGACTTTTTGGCGTTTTCACGGTTGGCTTGGAGCTTGCGCTCCGACACTGGGCGTGCTTGGTCGGGTTCGACCGACGGGGTCGACCCTTGTTGCAATTGATTGTCTTTCTCTTCGGACATATGTTTCTTCCTTATTACTAATCTGAATTTGAGGTTCTGCCGCGCGGGGGGCTTTCCTTGGAGGGTTGTGAGCCGCCCGCGGCAGTCCTCTACATAAGGGGGGTGGAATTAGGTTTTCTGTTCATTAGCGATCGTCGAAGTCCTGCCCAACAGCCTCTAGGGGAGCCCCGGTCCCCTTGTGCCTGGTCAGGGCGGGGTGGGGACCCCGCGGAGGGCGTGCCGGCAGAGGCGAAACTCCACCTGGGGGCGAGCTGGGGGCAGAATGGGGGCTCGCAGGTACTCGATCGGGGACCTTGCCGGGTTCATTCATGGCACAGCGCTTGTTGGGTTCGTCTCGTAGCAGCCGCTAGGAGGCGGACTGAATAGGACTCATGGCGCAGTTTGTCCTGTCGGTCAGTGCCCTTCGTCGGCGATGGTTCCCGACCACACGAGCTTTTCGGTCACCTTTGAGCCCGAAGAAAGTACACTTTATTGGTCCAGTCCGTTTCCTCGGTTGCGGCGGTGAGCGAAATCAGAGCGCGGACTAGCCCTCCGATATCCGACGGAGCGATTGTCCTTTCATCGACAAAAATCACACCGCCATGAGATCGCTCTTCTTCTGCCCACAGCTTCAGCAACGGCGGAATCGTCCTACGATCATAAGTAACCGGGATCAAGGATTGCTTCGCTGCTTCCAACAAGCAAACGGAATCTTCCCTTCCAAGAAAGTCTCCCCCCCTCCCACTGGACCATCGTGTGTATCACGAGCGCTCGATTCCGACGTCGAACGCCTTTCGCTACCTCTGGGGAAATATGCTCGTCGAGAAGCAGCCTGAGCATCTCAGCCGCGCCTCGTCTTTCTGGCGGCAAATTCGACTGTTTGAGGGAGCATGCGCTTTAGGTCCTCGAAATCGGTTGAATCGTTCTCGGCGATCGCTTCATTCATCTCCTCGGGAAACGCTTCCGAGTAGTTAAGGGCAGCACGAACCTTCGATTCCGGCCACTTTAGATGGTTGGCTACGGCCATGACATTTCCGTTGTAGCTCCGAAGAAGCAACAGGACTTCCCATACCGCGAGGGCACTTCCCTGGATATAGGCCTGCCGACCGACTGGTGAATCGCGAAAATCCAAAAAGGCAAATTCCGAACGCCTTAACCCCTTCTCTACGAGGCGCGCACTAGCATCACTCAATGTCCACCCGTGCCGCTTGGCGATGCGCTTCAAGCGTCTTCCACTTTCCACCGGCAACCTCATACTGAGCACGATTGAACGGGATTGCTTCATCGAACCTCCTTTTGTAACTGATGTCATAACGACGTCGGCCCCACAACGGACCGAGTAGACTTTGCGGTATCCAACCAAAAAGGCTCGGGACGAAGGAGGCCGAGATGAAAATTGTAGGCTGTGATCTGCACGCAAGACAACAAACCGTAGCC
>JAIQFW010000151.1 GCA_020073105.1 Terriglobia bacterium | reverse complement strand
GCCTACGTTTGGCTCCGGCAAAGTCAAGGTGAAGGAGATTGCCATCTTCTTCCGCCAGTTCTCCGTCATGATCGACGCCGGTTTGCCGCTGGTGCAGTGTTTGGAGATTTTGGCGGCCAACCAGGAGAACCAGGCGTTCCAGAAGACGCTTACCGGCGTGCGTACCACCGTAGAAGGTGGCGCAACCCTGGCCAACGCCATGCGCCAATACCCCAAGGTCTTCGACGATCTGACCACCAACATGATCGAAGCGGGCGAGACCGGCGGTATTCTCGACATCATTCTGCAGCGTTTGGCGGTGTACGTGGAGAAGGCGGTCAAACTGCGGGCCGCCGTCAAGTCGGCCCTGATCTACCCCGTTTCCGTGGTCACGCTGGCTTTCCTGATCGTGGGCGCGCTGCTGAAGTGGGTGGTGCCGATCTTCGCCAACTTGTTTGCCGGCCTGGGTGTGGCCCTGCCGCTTCCTACCCGCGTGGTCGTCGGATTGAGTGCCTTCGTCGGCCAGTTCTGGTGGTTCTTCATCCTGGGAATTGGCGGCATGATTTTCGGGGTCAAGCAGATGCGCAAGAACGAGCGCGCCGCTTACTACATGGACTACGCCCTGCTGAAGCTGCCGGTGCTGGGCATCCTCCTGCGCAAGATTGCAGTAGCGCGGTTCACCCGGACGTTGGGCACTTTGATCACCTCGGGCGTTCCCATCCTTGAAGGCTTAAGCATCACAGCCCGGACCTCGGGCAACAAGGTGCTTGAAGCGGCCCTGATGAAGGTGCGGAAGGCCATCGAAGAAGGCCGCACCATCGTGGATCCACTGCGCGAATGCGGCGTGTTTCCCAACATGGTGACGCAGATGATCGGCGTAGGTGAAGCCACCGGCGCCATGGACTCCATGCTGCAGAAGATCGCCGACTTCTATGAAGACGAAGTAGATTCGGCAACCAAAGACATGCTGGCCATGTTGGAACCCATCATCATCGGCCTGTTGGGCGTCATGATCGGCGGCATTGTGATTTCGCTGTACATGCCGTTGTTCTCGATGATCGCCAAGTTGGCAGGATAAGACAGTAGCTGGTAGCTGGTAACGAGTAGCTAGGGACTGCGACAATCGTCTAATTGTGCCGCGGTCCCCGAACAGCTATCCGTCCTAGCTACTAGCTCCTAGCGACTAGCTACTAGGTATTGAAATGCAATCCATGTTTGATGAGCGGCAGTGGCTGGCCTGGCTGGTCAAGGTCCGCATCATCATCCTGACTTTCCTGCTGGGAATCGAGTTGACGATTGCACAACTCGCTCCTACTCCCTTTCCGCTCCGGCTATTTGTCAACGTCATCCTGCTGTGGTACGCAATCTCAGTGTTCTATATGGTACTGCTCGCCTTCTGGCAGGAGTACCGCATCCAGTCGCTTCTCCAGGTGCTCACGGACTTGGCCTTGGTGAGCCTGGTCATTTATGCCACCGGCGGCGTAGACAGCCTGTTCAACTTTCTTTATCCGCTGGTCATCATCGTAGCTTGCATTCTGCTGCCCCGGGCCTGGGCTTACCTGACGGCCGCCCTGGCGTTCATCTTGTACGGCACCGTTCTGGAGTTAACCTATTTCGAGGTCATTCCTTCCTATTCCACGGTCCACCTCGACCTGAAAGCATTGCAGGCCATCATTTTTGTAAACCTGTTCGGCTATCTGGCAGTGGCTTACCTTGCGGGCCAGTTGGTGGCCAAGCTGCGCCAGGTGGACGTAAAGCTGAAACACACCAGCGGCGTTCTGGAAGACCTGCAGGCCCTGCACGAAAACATCATTCACTCGATTACGGGTGGGTTGATCACTACAGGCCTGGATGGGCACATCACCTTGGTGAATACTGCCGCCCAGAAGCTGCTCGATCTTGCAGAGTCCGAACTGCTTGGGCAGGCAATCGGTCAATTCTTTGTCGATCCACTCCCGCAGGTGGAAGCGGAGCGTGGGCACACTGAGGTGCGGCGAGTCCTTCCCAATGGCTACCGGCGAACGTTCCGCGTCCAGGCCTCCGCACTCGGGGTCCCGGAGAAAGGGACCTTAGGATATGTATACACGCTCGACGATCTGACCGAGATCCGGCGCCTAGAGCGCGAAGTTCGCATGCAAGACCGCCTGGCTGCTGTGGGACGTCTGGCGGCGGCCATCGCCCACGAAATCCGCAATCCGCTGACTTCGATCGCCGGCTCCGTGAGCCTGCTCTCCGGCATCCCGGACTTGAGCGAGGAGCACCGACAGTTGCTGCAGATTGTGACGCGCGAATCGGAGCGGCTCAACAACATCATCACTGACTTCCTGGCATATTCCCGGGGCCGGCAGTACCAGTTCAAGAAGGTGGACGTCCTGCCCCTGCTGGAAGACACTCTGACCCTGCTGGAGCATCGGCTCGCCGCACACAATACAGCCATTCGGGTGGAGCGGAGGTTCAGGCTCAAGGCAGCCTGGACAATGGCGGATGGCGACAAGCTCAAGCAGGTCTTTTGGAACTTCTGCGAGAATGCAGTGCGCGCCATGCGCGACGGCGGTACTCTGACGGTTTCGGTGGAACCTTCGGGGGAAGACTGGCAGATCAATTTCGCCGACACCGGCCCCGGAATGAGCCAGCAGTTGATCGAGAAGGTGTTCGAGCCCTTCCAATCGCAATTCGAGGGGGGCACTGGCCTGGGTCTAGCCATCGTCTACGAGATCGTCCAGGCGCATGAGGGGAAGGTTTGGGCGCGGTCTAAGCCCGGGCAAGGAAGCGTTTTCGTGCTGCGTCTGCGCCGCCTCGCGGCGGGAGAAGCGTCCACCTCCGCGCAGAAGGACTCTGCGTCTCAGCCCGTGGTAGCAACCAGTGTTGCAGAGGCGGCCGCCGTAGGGGGAGCGCGTGGGTAACATCCTGGTTTGCGACGACGAACGCTCCATCTGCGAAATGCTCGACATCGCCCTGCGACGCGATGGGCACAAAGTCGAGACCGTCAATTCCGGCGAGGCCGCGAAACGGAAACTCGACGGCGCTCTCTACGACGTCGTTGTCACCGACATCAAGATGCCACGTACGGATGGCATTGAAGTCTTGCGCCACGCCCACCAGGTTTCTCCCGACTCGGCCGTCATCCTGATCACTGCTGTCGACGACTACGAAGCTGCAGTCCAGGCCGTTAAGGCCGGTGGGGCCACCGATTACATCCGCAAGTCCCCAGGTCTGGTGGACGAGATCAAGCTGGCCATCAACCGGGCGCTCGAGAAGATGGCATTGAGCCGGCAGAATTTTGCCTTCAAGCGGGACGCCGCCACCCGCAACTCTCTGGATAACATCGTCGGGGTCAGTGCGGCGATGGAGGAGTTGAAGCAGACCATCCGCACCGTAGCTTCGACGCAGAGCACGGTCTTGATCTACGGCGAGAGCGGTACCGGCAAGGAACTCGTCGCCCGGGCGGTGCATGTGTGTTCACCGCGTGCGACCGAGCCCTTCGTGTCCATCAACTGCGGGGCCTTTCCAGAAACCCTGCTGGAAAGCGAATTGTTCGGCTACGTGAAAGGCGCATTTACCGGGGCCAATCAGAACAAGCGCGGCCTATTCGAGGTCGCCGACCAGGGCACGATCTTCCTCGACGAAATCAGCGAAATGACCATGACCATGCAGGTCAAACTGCTGCGCGTGCTGCAGGAGCGGGTGGTGCGTCCGGTGGGCGGGACCAACGAAATTCCCATCGACGTACGGGTGATCGCCGCTACCAACCGGGACCTGGACAAACAAGTCGCGGAGCAAACTTTCCGCGAGGATTTATATTACCGTCTCAGCGTCATTCCGATTTCTGTCCCACCCCTGCGCGAGCGCCGCGAGGACGTCCCCCTGTTGGTCAATCACTTTCTAAAGAAATACGCGCCCGCGGCAGGGAAGAGCATCCTGCGCGTGAACCAGCCATCGCTGGAAGCGCTGTGCTCGTATGAATGGCCCGGAAACGTCCGTCAGCTGGAGAATACGATCGAACGTGCCGTAGCGCTGGAAACCGGAGACGAACTGCATGCAGAGATTCCCGCCGAAAGGCCGAAGGCCCGCGCCGCAGCGGCGGGTGTGGGCGCAAACGGAACCTTCACCATGGCTAACGGGGCGGTCTTGCCCGACGGCGTGGACATGGAAAAGTATGTAGCCGACATCGAGGTTTCACTATTGAAGTCCGCGCTCGCGCAGTCCAATGGGGTGCAGACGCGTGCCGCCGGCCTGTTGAAGATCTCTTATCGATCCTTCCGGCATTTGATGAAGAAGTATGAGTTGTAGCTAGGGCCTAGTAGCTAGTAGCTGGGCAAAAACGGCTTTCCCTAGCTGCTAGCCCCTAGCCCCTAGCCCCTAGCTACTAGCCCCTAGCTACTAGCCCCTAGCTACTAGCCCCTAGCTACTAGCTACTCCTTCTTCAACTGCTGCTTCCACCCCAGAATCCTCGCCTTGTTTCCTTCCTCTTCAGCTTCCGGGATCATGCCCTTCTTCTGATATAGCACTGAAAGGCTGGTGTGGGCCAACACGTCGTCGGGATCGAGTTCGGCGATCCGCTTGGCAATGGTGATGGCTTCGTCGAGGCGGTTCAAATCCTGCAGGGCTCGGGCCATTCCGTGCATTGCTTCGGTAAAGGCAGGATCGGCAGCCAGAGATTTCTCATACTCCGCGAGAGCGCGCTCGTGGTCCCCGTCAGAAACCAGGTCCAGCGCGGCATAGTAGTGGTCTTCGGCTTTCTGGCGTGAGCTCTCGTCCGGCATGCGAACTTAGATTCTAAGGCAGAAGAACGATTCCCGCACCGGTCGCCATTTCTTCTCTGTGTACCTCTGTGCCCTCTGTGGTTGCAGGTCGTTCGGGTTTCTTCTCGGCGGTGAGTGCTTTTCCTCTGTGCCTTTTGTGGTTATGATGTTCTCATCCATGCGCTACATCCTACGGTTCCTGTGGAACGCCACCCGTGGTCACCATTTGGCCCCCTGGCGCAGCCCGTATCTGCTTTGGCGGATGGAGACCTATACCGGGGTCAAGATGCAGCAGATCGGGTTTCTGGAGTTCTGGGAATTCCTGTGGCGGGAGCGGGACCAGCTTTGGCGCTTCCTGAAGTGGACGGGAGAGATGGAGCGCTACGCCCATCCCAAACCAAAGAGTTCGTGAGCGAAGAAAGCTCTACTGCCCGTTTGCCGCCGCGGCGGCGCCTTCCAGCACGATGTTGACTTCGCTACCCCGTCCGGCTCCTACCAGCTGTACGGCGGCGGCGCGATTGGCGGCAATCTCCAGGTATCCCATGCTGCCCAGGATGCCAAAGACTTCGTTGGGAGTGCCTTCCGCGTAGTTAGTGTGCATTTCGGTGACTTCGCACTTACCGACCACGATCTTGAACGCCGGCGGCGTCTCCTGGAACAGGGCAGGAATGTCCTGCGGCGTGAAGTTGGTGACCAGGTTGCCGAATCGGTCAACTTTGAGGATCACGCCACGCAGGGTCCGTGCGTCGACCGGCTTGGGTTTGGGAGCGTTGAAACGGGTGTAGTCGCTGATCTCCTCACCGAACTTCTCCGAGCCCACACCTTTGGCCAGCCAGCCGGCCACCGGGGCAAAAACGTCCCGGGCATGGAAGGTATTGCTCACCGGCTGCAGAAAATAGTGTTCCCCGGTGATGTGGCGCACCCGGATCCGCTCCTCGCGGTTGTAGACCAGCGAGAGCACACCGTTGTCCGGGGCCACGAAATAGTGCTTCTCCGTGGACATGAGGATCGGCCGCCGTGCCGAGCCGACACCCGGGTCGACAACCACCACATGGATCGTCCCGGAAGGAAAATAGTCGTAGGACTGGGCGATGGTCAGCGCTCCGTCCAGGACGTCGAAGGCCTGCACAGCATGGTTGATGTCCACAATTTCGGCTTCGGGGGCAATATTCAGGATCACGCCCTTCATGGTGCCGACGAAGTGGTCGTTGATGCCGAAGTCGGTGGTCAGGGTAACGATGGGCCGGTTCGCCAAGATTTCCTCACTGTGGAAGACAGAACTCTCCCAGTGTGGCGAAAGTAACGTGCGGGGCAAGGGGGAGTCAAGGCACCGAGGTAATCGGGTCGTGAGTCGCTCGTGGTTGGTGCGCACGGGGAAATCGGTCGCTGAATCCTGACTGCTGACTCCTGGTTCCTACTACTGAATCTCAATATTCCCCGACCCCGTTTCTACTTCCACCGGCACCCCGCCGCCGTGGACTTTGCCGCGCAGCTCCTTCCGTCCCATGGTGCCTTGCACCGTGACCGGCTGGCTGACCGAGATAGATCCCGAACTGGTGTGGGCGTCAAGATCGAAGGAGGCCTCCGAAGCCAGTCTGAGGTGCACGCTTCCCGAACCGGGATGAACGGCCCACGATCCCGTGGGATTGCCCTCCGCCGTAATCGTGCCACTGCCTGCAGTGGCGTCAAGCGAACCCTTTACACCGCGTAGCTCCATGCCTCCAGACCCAGTCTCCGCACGCACCGCGCCGGGCGCGATCTGCTCCAGGGTTATGTGGCCGCTGCCGGTGTGGCTTTCAAATCCGCCGGCGACGCCGGTGGCGCGGACCGAGCCGCTCCCGGTCTTCGCCCGAACGTTACCCTTTACGCCGCTGATCTCAATGTCTCCGGAACCGGTCTCGGCACGCACGGTGTCACCGATATTGGAGATCTTCAAACCTCCCGAGCCGGATTCGATCTCAGCTGTCCCGTTAAGTCCCTCGATGTCCTGATTGCCTGAGCCGGTGTGGGAGCGCAACCGGGTGGCCACTGGCACGACGAGTTCATAGCTGATGGACACGTTGTGGAAGAGCTCAGAGTCGTTGGTGTGTCCAATGCGAATATCGTTTCCACTCTGCTGAATAGGAGGATTGTCCTCAATCTCCTTGACCTGCCGCTCGGCATTGCTGAACCAGTTCGTGGCCTTGATGCGCCCGGTGATCTGAACCTGACCGGAGCCGCTGGTACGCACGTGCACGTTGCCTGAGCTGGTGCTGAGGTCGATATTGACCGGGCCTGTGACCGGAAGCGTGCGTTGGAAAGAGCCCTCGGCGGAAGCCGTTGCCGGGAGCGTTTGCAGACAAATCAATAACAATGCAGAGCTGAACATCAGAGTGGGGGAAAGCATCCTGTTCAATTTCATCGCTGTCTCTCTATCCGGCTATTCACAACTCTATGTTGTTGTCTGTTGCTACCAGGCTAAGCACCCACGCAAAAGCGAAGGGCACGGATCGCTGACCCGTGCCCTGAATGTGAGCTTGGCTGCGCACGGCAAGCAGCTCTCACTGCAACACTACCTGATCGCCTTCTTTCAATCCGCTCAGCACCTCGGTCTTGGCGCCGTTTGAGATGCCAATGTTCAAGGCAATCTTCTTCTTACCTTCCTTGCCTTTCGGGTCCGGCACTTCGGCGGAGGCCTTCTTGTCCTTGTCGTACATGATCGCACCTTCCGGAATCTGCAGCACGCTCTTGTGCTCTTCCAGAATGATCTCGGCGTTGGCGGTCATCTCCGCTTTCAACTCGCCACCGGGGTTGTTGATGGAAACGCGCACTTCGAAGGTGGTGACGTTGTCCTTCTCCACGCCCATGGGCGAAATCTTAGTGACCTTACCGTAGAAAGTCTTGTCCTTGAACGACTCCACCTTGATGCGGGCCGGCTGGCCGAGATACACCTTGCCGATATCGCTTTCGTCCACCTTGCCCTTCACATAAACCTCGCTGGTGTCGCCCAAAGTCATGACGAGGGTTGCCGAAGAACCTAAGACCAGAATGGAGCTGACTGCGTCTCCCATTTCCACGTCACGCGACAACACGATGCCTTCGATCGGAGAAACAATGTCGGTGTAGCTAAGCTGCTCCTCCAGTTGGGCTAGATTGGCGCGATCGCGGACAACTTCGGCTTGGGCCTGCGCAATTTTCGCCTTCAAGACCGTCATCTGCGCTTTGGAGACGTTCTGCTTGTTCAACGCCATCTTGTAACTCTTGTCCGCATCGTCCAGGGCGGACTCAGATACGACACCGGCTTTGGCCATCTCCACGGCGCGGTCGTACTGGCGCTTGAGCAACGGCACATCCGGGCCTTCGGCATCGACTTTGGAGCGCTCGTAATCCGCTTGGGAGCTGGTCCAGTTGGCCTCGGCGGCTTGCAGGGCTGCGCGGGACTGGTCCACCTGGGCCTGGATTTCGTCCTTGTCCAGTTGCGCCAGCAACTGTCCCTTCTTCACGGTGTCGCCGTACTCGACGAACAACTTCTTCACAATGCCGCTGGCTTTGGATTTGACCTCGACCTTGGTGATGGGAGTGACCTTACCCGTGGCCACCACGCTCTTGGCTAGGTCGCCCTTTTCCACCTTGGCCAGCTTGGAGGGATCAATCTTGGTGCCACCGCGTGTAAAAGCTGTGAGCGTGACCACAAACAACAACACCACCCCTACGACGACGCTGATGATTATGATCCGTTTGCGGCGCTTCTTCTTACCATTGCCATTGCCATTCACATCTGCCTCCTGCGCTTATGACGATCCTTCGCCCTCTCAAGGGTTGTTACGAAGAAAGCCTGACCTTTGTTCCCGAGATTCGTGGCCTATGCCTGTTGAGATCGAATCTGTTCCCGGCTCACAGCTTTAGACCGGGCAGCACGGGAAATGGAAGCAGGAAATCTGCTCAGACTCCTGGATGCTAGCGGGAAGATCCAGAGGTGACTGCGAAGTTACAGCTTCCAGCGTTAGGCTTTATTCTACAACCATTTGGCGGCGGCGAGAATAAAGTACTGCCTTTGGAATGTTAGAATTAGCCTTCCATGATTGCCTTTGTGCTGCTCCGGGTGTTTCTCATCCTGCTCCTGGTCGCGGCCAACGCTTTCTTTGCGGCGGCTGAGTTTTCCCTGGTCAGCATTCGCGACACCCGCATCCAGCAGCTCATCGAAGCCCACCGCATCGGCGCCCGGATCGTCCAAAGACTACACCGCAACCTGGACGAGGTGGTCAACGGGGTCCAGCTGGGAATCACGATAGTTAGCCTGACCCTGGGGTGGGTGGGTGAGCCACTGCTGGCCCACATGATGGAGCAGGTGTTAGGCCAAGTTCCGCACGCTGGCCTGTATGCGCATGGGACTGCCATCGTCGTGGCTTTTCTTCTGATCACCTGCTTGCATGTAATCCTCGGCGAATTGGTTCCCAAGTCCCTGGCCCTGGAGCGGAGTGAGCAGGTTGCCCTGGCGGTGGCCGCGCCGATGGACGTTTTCCTGACCTTGATGCGGCCTTTCATCTTCGGAATGAGCAAGGCGGCGGGCTCGGTGTTGCGACTGTTCGGCTCGCGAAAACTCCGGCAGGGTCCGGTACACTCGCCGGACGAACTCAAGCTGATTGTGACTGCCAGCCGTCAGTTCGGCCAGATTCCACCCTATCAGGAAGAGATGATCCACCACGCCCTGGAGTTGGAGAGCATCACAGTGCGGGAGGTGATGGTACCGCGGCCGGACATTTTCTCCTTGCCCAGTGATCTGACCTTGGACGAGGCCCTGGCCCGGGTGGTCGAGGAGCAGCACTCGCGGATCCCGGTTTATGACCGGCAAAGCGGCCCCGAGCACATCATCGGCGTCCTTTACTCCAAGGACCTGATGCGCTGGGTCCGGATGCGGCTCACTGCTGATCCCTCGCAGCCGATCGCGGCCCGCATCTCCAGCATGCGAATCAGCCAGATCATGCGAGACGTGCTGGTAGTGCCGGAAACCAAGGTCCTGACCGAGTTGCTGGAGGAATTCAAAGATCGCAAACGGCACCTGGCGGTGGTGGTGGATGAATTCGGCTCGACTGCGGGAGTGATTACCGTGGAGGACATCCTGGAGCAAGTCGTCGGCGAGATTGAAGATGAGTTTGATATCCCGCCGCAGCAACCCGTCTTTGAAGGCAACCTCGCGGTCGTTCTGGAGGGGTCGTTTGGCATTCGGGACCTGGAGTCGCAGTATGATCTGGCAGTGCCGCGGGACGGCGGATTTGAGACTCTGGCCGGATTTGTGCTCGCCCGCCTGCAGAAGATTCCCAAAGTCGGGGACAGCTTTGTGCACGAGGGCCATCGCTTCACGGTGGAGGAGATGGAAGGTCATCGCATCGCCAAGGTGCAGATCGAAAAGGTGCCGGCTGCGGTAGGGAAGGCAGGGGACTGAGCCGTCTCGGACCTCTGAGAACCGAGAACTGACAACTGCGAACTGAACTTGATGCTCCGCTACCTCTCGCTCCGCGTGCTGTACACGCTGCCGGTCGTATGGCTCGTGGTGTCGGTAGTTTTTCTTCTAATTCACCTGGTTCCCGGCGATCCCATCTTGCAGATGCTGGGGGAAGGCGCGCCGGCAACCGATGTACAAGCCGCACGTCACGCCTACGGTCTCGATGTGCCGCTGGGCCGGCAATATCTTCACTACTGGAAGGGCGTGCTGCACGGCGATCTCGGGCCATCGCTGCGGTTCAATCAGAATGTCGGCAAGCTCATCGCGCAACGCTATCCCTATACCTTGCAATTAACGTTGGCGGCCTTGATCGTGGCGGTACTGCTCTCGGTTCCAGCCGGCGTACGTTCGGCCCAACGCAGAAACCACTGGGATGACCGGCTGTTGAGCGTGGTCAGCCTGTTCGGCCTGTCATTTCCCAACTTCGCACTCGGCCCTATCCTTATTCTGTTGTTCGCGATCAAATTGGGATGGTTGCCGGTTTCGGGTTCCGGTACGTTCGCGCATCTGGTGCTGCCAGCCGTGACCATGGGCGGGGCTCTGGCCGCCATCCTCACGCGCATGGTTCGGACTTCGATGTTGGAAGAACTGGGCCAAGACTACATTCGCACCGCTCGCGCCAAGGGCCTGCCGGAACGAACGGTCGTCTATCGGCATGCACTGCGGAACGCCATGGTTCCTGTGATCACCGTGCTGGGATTGCAGTTTGGCGCGTTGCTGGCCGGGGCGATCGTCACAGAGACAATTTTTTCCTGGCCGGGGATTGGACGGTTGACCATTCAGGCCATCGGCAATCGCGACTATTACTTGGTGCAAGGGTGCATTCTGGCGATTGGGCTGACC
>JAIQFW010000150.1 GCA_020073105.1 Terriglobia bacterium | reverse complement strand
TCGGCCTCGGCCACCGCGCGGTTGTCGATATTGAGAATTGCCTTGCTGACAGGCTGCTGTCGCGAATCGACGGGAATGAACGTTTCCCCGTGGGAGCTGATGGCAAGGACCTCGACTGGTTCGCTCGCCTCCGCTGCCACTGCGCGAGAGACCGCCCGCAAGGCATCCCAGAACTTGTCGGGAGACATCTCGGCCCAGCCCGGACGTGGAGACTCGGGTGAGTAGGCGTGGCTGCCCTGTGCCAGCACTCGGCCGTCTTCGGAGAAGACCACGGCCTTGCAGCTGCTGGAGCCCATGTCCACTGCCAGGAAACTCACAGTTTCTATCCTTGTGCCGGCTTGCGGCCTTCCAGCACGGCACGCACCCGCTGTAAAAGCACGGGCATGTTGTCCGCCTGAAATACGTTTCGTCCAAAGAACACGCCGGCAGCACCGGATTGAACGATGGAGTTCACAGAGGCCAGAACGCCGTCGTCAGAGCCGGTGCGGCTGCCACCCAGAACCAGAATCGGGACCGGGCAGGAGTCGACAACCGTCCGCATCGTGGCCGGATCGCCTGAATACTCGGTCTTGATAAGATCAGCTCCCAACTCTACTGCCATGCGGGAATGCAACATGAGCCACTTAGGGTCACAAGGATTCTCAACCTGTGGCCCACGGGCCAACGATTCCACTACTAGCGGCACGCCGAGGCGCTCGCACTCGCGAGCCACCGTGGCCACACGCTGTACCTCATCTTTCTCGAATTCGGCGTCACCCGTGCCAACCACGAGAAAGGTGATCACCGCATCAGCGCCGCTGCGAAGAGCGTCCTCGGGGCGGGCTACGAGGCAGCTCTTGAACTGATTTGCGGGAAGCTTCGTAGCGTTGCCGAGGGCGGTTGTCCAGTCCAGGCGCGCGATCAGTCCGGGCTTTGGCCCTCGAGATGATGATTCCGAGAAATACCGAAGTGCTCCCAGATTGAGCAGCACAGCGTCGACCTGGGCGTCGATGAACCGCTGAACTTGCCGGGCTGGGTCGGTTGTGCCCGGGATGGGTCCGTGGACGATGGGATGATCAAAGGCAACCACGATCGTGCGGCGCCCACCGCCAAGGATTCGATGCAGCCGAATACGCTTGCCATAATCTCCCAAGCAATTTCTCCGGTGAAACGATACAATACAGCCAAATCTAGACTTCCGGCCCGGCGGCTGTCAATGACGATGGTCCCCAGGTCGGATTGGCGAGTGATTTGTTGAATCGGGCTGGGTTGCCCGATGCGAGCAAAGCTATGGACAGGCTGAAGCGCTTGCGGGAAGAAGTATTCGAGGCAAACCTGGGCATCTGCCGCGCAGGCTTGGTGACCATGCATAGCGGGAACGCAAGCGGCATTGATCGCGAGAGCGGTTTGGTGGTGATCAAGCCCAGCGGTATGGACTACGAAAAGCTGTCGCCGGCGCTTTTGGTCACGACTGACCTCGTGGGCCGCAAAATCACTACCGGGGAGGCCGGCGACCGGCTGAGGCCGAGTGTCGATCTGCCTCACCACTTGTACCTGTACTCGCACTGTTCCGACATCGGCGGCATCGTGCACACGCACTCCAACTATGCGACCTGCTTTGCGCTGCTGAGCCGGCCGATTCCGGCTTATCTGACAGCCATCGCCGATGAGTTCGGCCCGGAGATTCCCTGTGCTCCTTACGCGGACAACGTTGGTGATCACATCGGCGCAGCAATCCTGAGTCACCGAAACGCAGCGCCCGCGGTGTTATTAGCCAACCATGGCGCTTTCGCATTCGGGGCGACCCCGCGAGCGGCGCTGAAAGCGGCAGTCATGTTGGAGGATGTCGCCAAGACCTGCCATCTGGCGCTGCAGATTGGAAGCGCCACCCCTTTGCCGGCAGACGAGATTCAAAAATGGTATGACCGATACCACACGAGCTATGGCCAGAAAGGCAACGAGGAGAAGGAGTAGTCTTTCTTTCGGAGAGAATGCTGACTTGATCGGCCGCAGGACACCAAAGATGGTCACCATCCGCGATGTCGCAGGCGAGAGTGGGTTCTCGGTTACCACGGTCTCCATGGTTTTGAACGATGGACCCGCGGCCCAGCGTATTTCCGCACGGACCCGGACGCATGTTTGGAAGGTGGCCAGAAAATTGGGCTACCGTCCCAACCTGTTCGCGCGCTCTCTGCGCAGCCGGCGCAGCCAGACCGTAGGCGTGGTCGTGTTCGACATCACCGACTCATATTGCACGCAGATTCTGCGGGGCATCGAGAATCATCTGCGGCCCTCTGGTTACTTTCCCATCGTCACCGACTTGCAGGACGATCGCTCCCAGTTCCATCGCTGTCTTGACATGCTGCTGGGGAGGCGGGTGGAAGGCATCATTGCGATGGCAAATCCCATCTACCTCGATGCGCAACTGTTGTCCGAGTTTGCCGATCGCAATGTCCCTGCGGTTGTGATTGGCAGTGAATTGGAAGATAGTTCCCTGAGCTCGGTGGTGGTCGATAACGAAGCGGGTACACGGCTGGCGATCCAGCATCTCTACGAGCTCGGCCACAGCCGTATCGCCTTCATCAAAGGACCAAAAATCCTGGTGGACAGCACGCAGCGCTGGCGCGGCCTCGAGACCTTCGCCCGGGATGTGGGTCTGAGGCTCGATCCCAAGCTGGTGTTGGAGATCAAGGGGCGCAATTCTACTTATGCCGAAGGCTGCCAATTGACGGAGGAACTGTTGAAGCGTTCCCCGGACTTTACGGCGCTGGTTGCGTTTGACGACGTGACTGCCTGTGCCGCCATTCGCGCTCTCACGCAAGCTGGCCGCCAAGTCCCCAAGGACTGTTCGGTGGTTGGTTTCGACGATGTTCCCAGCTCCGCCTTCTACAATCCTCCGCTGACCACCGTGCACCAGTTGTTGGAGATGCAGGGTTCTCTGGCGGCGGAGATGATCGAAGAGTTGATCAAGGCGGCGACGGAAAAACGCCCCGTCCCGCCAAGGCATAGAAAGGTTTTGCCCAAGCTGATCGTGCGTGACTCGACCTGCCCGGCGCCACTCTGATTTGGGCCAGCGCGTCGAGGGGCACAACGAATTTGGAGATTCTATGGACCATGTTCGCAGAGCCGACCTTTACCGCTGGTGCCGGATTCCAGCAAGGGAGTTAGCGGGCCATCCGCAGTTGCGGGGGAAATTCCGCATGGTTGCGGATTCGGCGGAGATGGGGAACTTGATGGCGGAGGAGTTGGCTGCCGTCATCGAGGCGAACAACCGGCAGGGCCTGCCGACGCGCGCCATCATTCCTTGCGGCCCGATGTGCTGGTACGCGCCGTTCACCGATCTGGTCAACACACGCGGCCTGTCATTGCGGCAGCTTTCGGTATTTCACATGGACGAGTGCCTGGATTGGCAAAACCGACCGTTGCCGAAGAACCACCCCTACAATTTCCGCAGTTTCATGGAGACGCACTTCTACGGTGGCATCCGGCCAGAGCTGCAAGTGCCGGAGCAGCAGAGGTTCTGGCTTCTGCCATCAACCGCGGACTCTGTCCGCGCTGCCATCGCGGCCGCGCCTGTAGACATCACCGTTGGGGGCTGGGGGCAAGACGGGCACATCGCTTACAACCAGGCACGCCGCCATCCCTACAGCTCGATCACTCTCGATGAACTTTCCATCTCCTCGATTCGGATTCAGGAGAACAACCTCGACACTATTCTCGCGCTGTCACAGCGGACTTTCGGCGGGGCCTACCAGTTTGTGCCGCCAATGTCGATCACCCTGGGTATCAAAGAGTGCTTGTCGGCGAAGAAGGTGCGGGTTTACAGCGACACGGGATCGTGGAAGCAGACGGCTCTGCGCGTGGCTTTGTTCTCGGAGCCGATCGCGGAGTATCCCATGACTCTACTGCAACGCCATCCCGATGCGGTGATCACAGCCACGGAGGAGACCGCGCGGCACCCGATCAGCGAGCATCCCGAATGGGAGCTCCTCTAGGGAAAGCATGCGCGCCTTACGCATCGACAAGAGTTCCCCCTACCAGCAACTGCTTGGTGTCGGCGGAATCGGGACAGGAATTTTCTTCGCGCTCGAAGGAAATCACACCCTGGGCCGGGAGGAAAGCAGACCGGGCCAACTCCTGGACGTCAGGGACTACTGCAAGCTCCACATCATCATCCATTATGTTGCCAGGCTCCTGGGCGCCAGTCCTTCTGGATCCCCCTTCCACGTCTTGCCGATCGGGAACATCGGCGATGATCTTCCTGGGCGCCAACTCCTCAAAGAAATGTCGGATGCGGGCATCGATACCCGGCTGGTCCATACAATTCCCGGAAAGCCAACGATGTACAGCGTCTGTTTTCAGTACCCCGATGGCGATGGCGGAAACATCACGACCAGCAATTCCGCAGCGGGGGCTTTAACCGAGCAAGACCTTGACGGAGTGGCTGACCGGCAGGCCTTGCGGGGAGGGCGCACCATAGCGCTTGCGGCGCCGGAGGTTCCGCTAGAAGTACGACATCGCCTTCTGAAACTGGCAACTTCTGCTGGAGCATTGCGAGCAGCATCTTTTGTTGCAGCCGAAGTCGTGACGGCGAGAGACGCTGGGATGTTTGACCTTCTGGATCTGGTGTCTCTCAACGAGGGCGAGGCTGCGGCACTGGTGGGTTGTCAATTCTCACCCGGAGAACCAGGGAGATTTGTCGATGGCTGCTTGGAATTTCTGCGTACCAAGTATCCGAAGCTCGGTATGGTTGTGACCGTGGGCGAGACCGGCGCTTATGCGTTTGCCGACAGGGCCTGCAACCATTGCCCTGCACCCAAGGTGAAGGTCAGCTCCACTGCAGGTGCAGGTGACGCGTTGCTAGGAGGTGTGATCGCTGCCCTGGCCGCGGGCATTCCTCTACTGCGGACCGGGCCTGCCACGGACCGCAGAGCGGATGGTGTCCTGGAGACAGCCCTGGACTTCGGAGTTTTGCTGGCCAGCTACAAGTGCCTGTCGCCGCACACTATTCACCCCGACGCGGGTCTGGATACATTGCAGGGGTTTGCTCATGACCTTGGCCTGGCCTTTTCTCCCGGGATTGAACGGTTCTTCACCGAGGCGGGAGCAGGCTAGTCGGCTGGCAGCGATGTCATTGGTTTTTTGCTTGACATGAAACGGGCTTGGGTATATTAGTGCCTGTTAAGTAAAACGTTACACCAAAGGTGTTTTGCTCAGTTTCGTCCCTGCCCTCCACGGGCAGAGGGATTTCTGTGTATGAACACACGTCGGGCCGGTTCAGACGGTGGGCGCCTGCTTAGGAATTCCCAACTCGCTGGGCTTTGCCTTGCTCTCCTGCTGACTGCCCCTTTCACGGACTGCAACCGGGCGCCGTCTGGCAACCCGGCCGTCCAGGCCAAATCAACGATCAGAATCACGACCGAGCCTGGCGGGCCGGTGATGATCCGGACATCAACAGCGGAGTTCCGGCTCGCTGCCAACGGTTATCTCCAGGCGAAACTCCTGTATCACGGCCAGGAACTGACCCTCGATGATCCGCAAGCCGATTCCAACTCCAGTACCGATTACGTGGTGAGTAGTGGCAAAGAGATTCAGGATTTTGCGCTGGACCTCGATCACGCAAGAATCATCGATGCCTCAGGAAGGCTCGGCGGGAGCGGCAAGCGAATCGAGATCTCCGGCAAAAGCCAATCGGTCCCCGGCCTTGAGAAGACGGTGGCGCTCGAGGTGTACGACCGTTTTCCCAATCTGTTGCTGTCCAGCACATCGTACAAGAACACCGGAACAAGCGATGTGGCTCTGAACCGCGTGGTCACTCAGCAACACATTCTCAATGCGTCGTTGAGCGATCCGCAGGTGGCCCCTTACGCGATGTGGTCGTTTCACGGTTCTAGCGAGGCCTGGGGAAAAGACGACGTGATGTTCATTACGGACAAGTTCTCTCGTCCGAATCCCATGCAAGTTGTTCTGCGCAACGATGAGAACCAGACCGGCGGCGGCATTCCGGTGGTGGCGTTCTGGACGAAGTCGGTGGGCGAGGCCATCGGCCACGCCGAGGCCGTGCCCACGCGCCTGAGTCTGCCGGTGCACACCCGCGCTGATGGCCGGGTAGACGCGGCCGTGGTTGTGGACGCTGATTCGCGCTTGCAACCCGGGCAGGTCTATGCCACACCCCTCACGTTTGTTTCTGTCTTCTACGGCGACTTCTTCGAGCCCTTGAGTCTTTACTCAAAAATGCTCCAAGGCAGCGGTCTAAGTCTTGCCCATCCGACAAAGGCGGACTATGAGGCGAACTGGTGCGGCTGGGGATACGAGATGGATTTCACTCCTAAGCAGATGCTGGGCACGATTCCCAAGCTGAAGGAACTCGGACTGCGTTGGGCAACCCTGGATGCCGGATGGTTCGCGTCTCGGGGAGACTGGGAACCGCGCAACGAGACCTTCCCCGACGACTCTCTGCAGAAGGTCGTAAAGGCATACCACGATGCCGGTATCCATATCACGCTATGGTGGATCCCCCTGGTGGCCGAAGACGGGCATGGCAAGGACATCCTCAACCATCGCCCGTATCGGCTGTCGAATGTGGTGAGGGACCACCCTGATTGGCTCGTCCTCGATAAGGAGGGCAAGCCAGCCCGCGCCACCGCCGACCTCGGTGCCCTATGTCCTGCAGTTCCCGAGGTGCAGCAGTATTACAAGAAGCTCACCGAACGATTCATCCGCGATTGGGACTTTGACGGTCACAAGCTCGACTTCGCTTACACCGTACCCGCCTGCTACAACCCCAAGCACCATCACAAGTCGCCGGATGACTCGATCCGCGCCGTGGCTGATGTTTACAAGATCATTCTGGAAACCACGCGCGCGCTGAAGCCCGACAGCGTCACCCAAGCCTGCCCGTGCGGAACGCCGCCGAACCTGGCGTGGCTCCCTTACATCGACCAGGCGGTCACCGCCGATCCAGTCGGCTCGAAACAGGTGCGGTTGCGAACCAAGATGTACAAGGCCTTACTCGGACCGGAAGCCGCCGTCTATGGTGACCACGTCGAGCTTACCGAAGTCCAACTCAGCAACACCCTGCACGAGGTGGACAAAGGCAAGGACTTTGCCTCAGAGGTTGGGGTAGGGGCAGTGTTGGGAACCAAGTTCACCTGGCCGGACTACGGGCCGAAGTTCAAGACCGTGGAACTCACTTCCACCAAGGAAGCTCATTGGAAGAAGTGGATCAATATCTATAACGAGAAACTGCTTTCTCGGGGCAGGTTTCTCGACCTGTATACCTACGGGTATGACGTCCCCGAAGGGTACGCGATCGAAAAAGACGGGCGAATGTACTACGCCTTCTATACGCCGGAGAAGGGCAAAGCGTGGTCGGGGGAAATCGAGTTGCGTGGGCTGCAAGCAGGAAAGTACCGGGTCATGGACTACGAGCATGGAACGCAGTTGGGTGATGTGGATTCACGGGACCCGAGGCTCAAGGTCTCTTTCACAGAACACCTGCTGCTAGAAGTGAGTCCGTAGTTGAAGGTCGATGTGGAAACTCAAGTCGAAAAGCAACGCCTATTTCATGGTGTTTGGTAGGAGGCAGGTATGCCGCACTTTTTGAGGCAGTCGCGTCTGGTGGTTGCATCGGTTGCAATGATCTTGTTAACGACCGTCTGTTGGGGGCAAAAGGACAGCGGCACGATCGTCGGCACCGTGAGGGATCCATCGGGTGCGGTCGTCGCTGGCGCTAAGGTGGTCGCCACAGAGGCGGACCGTGGCACCAGCTTTGAGACAAGCACAAACATGAGTGGCGAGTATGTGGCGGGGCCACTGCGCATCGGCCGTTACAACATCACCGTGGAGAAGGCGGGTTTCAAGAAAGCGCTCGTGGGCCCCATCGTGCTGGACGTGCAGGCGCGCCCCGCGATTGATGTGACGCTGCAGGTCGGCCAGGTCGTCGAGACTGTGGTTGTCACCTCGCAAGGCCCACAACTGGAGACTGAAACGTCCGAACTCGGCCACGTGGTAAGCAGCCACACCGCCACCACCTTGCCCCTGAATGGCCGTAATCTGGCGCAGTTGGCGCAACTCGCCGCCGGTGTGGCTCCCAGTGAACCGGGCTCGCGCACTGAAACCAGCTTTGGCTTCAGCTCTAACGGCGCCCGGGCCCTGCAGAACAACTTTCTGCTCGACGGTGTGGATAACAACGCCAATTTAGGCGATGTCTTGAATGGCAGCGCCTATGTGATTCAGCCATCGGTGGATGCCATCGCCGAATTCAAAGTGGAGACCAACTCGTACAGCGCGGAATTCGGCCGCGGCAACGGCGCAATCCTGAATGCCGTCATCAAATCCGGGACCAATCGCGTCCACGGCAGTGTTTACGAATTCTTCCGGAATGATCACCTGGATGGCCGGAACGCGTTCGAGTTTCTGGGAAAACAGGTGTACCAGCAGAACCAGTTCGGGGCCACGTTTGGTGGCCCCATTATCAAGGACCGTACCTTCTTCTTCGTTGACTATGAGGGCTTGCGCATTCGTCAGGCCACGCCGCAGCTCATGCTGATTCCCACGCCGGAGATGCGCGCCGGAAACTTTTTAAGTTTTCTCGACCTGAGTACGCCCATTGTGGATCCCAACACCAATGCCAATGTTCTCGATTGCAACGGAGGGTTGACCTATCAGGGAGAAATCTTCAATACCAGGCTGACGGAAACGCGGCCAGTCAGCGGCAATTATCCAAGCGGTCTCTGCGGCTTCCCGATTGCCACCAATGGCGCTGGGGTGCCGACCAATATTTTCCCCGCGACCGGCCCTAATGCGATCAATTCGACTGCGGCGGCGCTCGCGGCTCTTTACCCCAACCCAACTCCAAATTTCAATATTGGCGGGAACAATTTCCTGAGTGACCCGAAGAAAAGAACGACCCAGAACAACTTCGATGTCCGCGTTGACCACAAGATTTCCGAGCGAGACAACATCTTCGCGCGGGTCAGCTACGAGGACCAGCCCATCTTCACTCCCGGACCGTTTACCAATGAACTGGACGGAGGCGGCTTTACCGCCGGTGATCAGGACAATAGTTATCGCAGCGTGGCCATCAGCGAACTGCACACTTTCTCGCCCACCCTGGTGAACGAGCTGCGGTTCGGGTACAACCGCATTAACTCTCATCGCTTGCAGCCCAATGCCAACACCGATGTTTCTGGCCAGCTCGGTCTGCTGGGAGTGCCTTTCTCCCCCAACTTCGGCGGACTGCCGAATATTTGTTTCGTCGACACGGCATGCATTGGAAGCTCTGGTTTCTTGCCGTCCATCGAGAAACAAAACAGCTACGTGTTCAACGAGAACCTGACCTGGATCCATGGCCGCCACTCCCTGAAGTTTGGCACCGAGATCCGCAAAGAGCAGTTCACCATATTTCAAATTTCCGCGCCTCGTGGAGACATGGGATTCGGACCTGATTTCACCGACAATCCAGCACTGCCCGTCAATCCCGACGGGTCACTCACCGGAGGAGTCGATTTTGCCTCCTTCCTGCTCGGAGTCCCCGACTTCGCCGATATCGCCAGCCTGCGCAACGTGGATTATCACCGCAACACCTTTGCGTTCTTCGCACAAGACGACATCCAGGTGAATAGTCGACTGACCCTGAACCTGGGGCTTCGCTATGAAGTGTTCAAGCCGGTCACGGAAGGACGCAACGAGCTGGGTACCTTTGACTTCCGGACGGGTTCCATGGTCGTGCCCAAGGGCCAGGACGCCCAGCTCACACCCGCCATCGCGTCGTTCCTGCCGATTCAGAGAACCGCGTCTGCGGGACTGATCGACCCCGACTACAAGGACTTCGCGCCACGGGTGGGGGTGGCGTTCAAGATCAACGACCAGTTGGTGCTGCGTGGCGGATATGGGATCTTCTACGGCGGCCAGGAGAGCGGTCCATTCTCGTTCCCCAGTCCGGGATTCAATCCGCCGTTCTTCCGGCAACAGGCATTCAATTCGCCATGCGGCTCTCCGACTCCGCCGAACGCCAACTCAGCGGACCCGAATAACTGCGCCATCGGCGTGAAGCCAGGCCCGCCGTTTGACGATACCCTGGGCATTTACAACTTCTGGACGCAGGGGTATCCCGCGGCTGGGCTGAGCGATCCCAACAATCCGCTGTTGTATTCTCTCGATCCGCATCTCAAAACGCCGATGATGCAGCAATGGCACCTCGGTATCCAATACCAGCTGCCGGCCGAAACCGTGCTGGAAGTTTCCTATGCAGGTTCTCACGGCCAGAGACTCTACGGCTTCTACAACGGCAATCAGGCCACTCCGAGCCCCGATCCTAATGCGCCACTGGCTCCGCGCCGTCCCTTCCCGGCAGTGGATGGGACGATCGACGCGTTCCGTTCCAACACGATTTCCAACTACCACTCGCTGCAAGTGCACATAGAAAAACGTGCCACCCGAGGGCTGCAATTTCAGGCTTCGTACACCTATAGTCATGCCCTGGACGAAGCCTCCAGCGCCAGCCTAGGTTCGCTCAGTAATGGAGACTTCCGCGATCAGCGCTTCCCTGGGATGGAATACGGAAATTCTGACTTTGACGTCCGCCACCACTTCGTCCTGAGCTTTGATTACCAGCTTCCGTTTGGCAAGGGCCAGGCCATTGCCGGAAACGCTTCGGGCTTCTTGAATCAACTGATTGGGAACTGGCAATTGGCCGGAATCGTTTCAGCTTCCACCGGCAACTGGTTCACAATCACCGATCCAAACGTGAATAGCTCAAACACAGACTGCGCGGGCACAGTGGGCTATAACTGTTCCCGGCCGAATGTGGTCGGCGACCCCAATGGTAAGCCTTGCGTGGCCGGTACCTTCTTTAACACGTGCGCTTTTGCCAGCAATCTGGTGCAGGGAACCTACGGCAATGAAGGAAGAAACATCGTTCGCGGCCCCGGCTATCAGATCTGGGACATGAGCGTGCTTAAGCCTTTTCCGGTTCGCGAGCAGATGCGGTTTGAATTTCGGGCCGACTTCTTCAACATTTGGAACCACACCAACTTCCTGACGGGTCCGGTGGGAGCGGCCGGCCAGTTCGAACCCGTGGCGGTCGAACACGGCGCCGAGGCCGTTGATCAGCGGCACGATGCGCCCGACCCGCGCCAGCCGCGCGGCGAGCGGCGCGATCAGCACCGCCTTGATCTGGTA
>JAIQFW010000149.1 GCA_020073105.1 Terriglobia bacterium | reverse complement strand
GCTTCTAACGCCGTCATGTAACAGAATCTCTGGTGAAGATCTACGCCAACGTGGATCATCTGCGTGCCTCCTTCAGGGCTTGTGCTTCGAGCACGTACTCTACCCTTGGAGGCACGCCTTTGTTTTCATTACATCTGAGGCAGTGGAGACGCTCGCTGGCGAGCGTCTCCCCACGAAGGACCTCTGCACTTCCTTCCCACGAACCGCTTTTGCGAAACGCGGGATAACGACCGCGGCCCTCTACCGCGGCCACAGCTCCGCGTGCGCCGCTTCAATCAGACCAGGCAACGAGAAGGTATCGAAGAAGTTCTGGTTCTCGGGGTCATCTCCGGCGAATTTCTGCCGCCACCCCTTCACGTCCACATTTTGCTCGACCGCTTTCTTGATCTCGTCCAGCCGCCGGCGTGGAGGAACAATGGATTGCGCGATCTCCTGATTGATGGCCACGATCACCGCTTCCAGTAAGTCAATCTCTTGTTGCACGTAGGCTTTGCCGTGCAGCACGTCGCCATGGCCCGGAACGATGGTCTCGGCGTCCAGCTCAGCCATGCGCTTGAGGGTAGCGACTTGCTCGACCGGAAAACCGCCTCCGAGGTAGGGCACCGGATGGTCCACCAGGTCGCCGGTAATCAGAATCTTCTCTTTCGGCAGATAGGCAATTGCGTCCCCGACGGTGTTACCCCGCCCCAGGTATTTCAGCTGCACTTCGCGGTTTCCCAGGTCCAGATCGAGTTCGTGATCGAAGGTAAGGTTCGGAGCTTTGCGCTTCAACTCGCGAAACTCCGCCCACACCGCGTCAGTTCCCGCAATACGTTCTTTTAACTCCTGGCGGTCAACGTCAGTCAATGACGCACCGTCTAAATCCTTCCCGGTCTCAAGCATCTTCCGGAATCCCACGGCGCGCTGCGGATACTGAGACAAGAAGCTGGGATGGCGGAGGGCCATGAGCTTGGCGGACTCGGTATGGGCGATGATCGTCAGTCCGGGAAAGGCAGCGGCGTAGGCGGCGTTCCCGAAATTGTGATCGATGTGATGGTGGGTGTTGAGCAGGTAGCGGACGGGCTTGTCCGTCCACTGGCGAATCTGCGCAATGTCTTGGCGGGCGCTGGAGGGCAGAAAGCAGGAGTCCACCACCAGCACGGCTGCGTCCCCAATGATCACCACCGTGTTCCCCTGCGGAAACTTGTCGGGCGCGTCTGGGTGGCGGATTTCGTAGATGCCCTCGGCCAGCTGGGTCACCGTGCGCTGCTGCGTGTGCACGGAGTCCGCTGGCGAGCGTAGCGGCGTGATCAGCGATAGCGCCAAAATCATGCCTCGGAGGGATAAGTCGCGCCTTTCGGCGAATGAATTGCCAGGCCATAGGGACATTGCGTTTTCTCCTGTACGGACGATGTGCCGATGATGCTGACTTCAGGACGGTTGGACGCGGAAAGTTCCCAGAAGATAGTGTGAACGGTTCAGTATCTAGCCCGTGTTGCTCCGCGTAAATCCGTGGCCTGGTGCTTGTTTCTATCCGCGTTGATTCGCGCAAATCCGCGGCGGGAGTTTTCCCACCTGCGCTATACTTGACCGAGGATGGCAGAGAGCCCCAAGACGTTTTACCTCGAGACCTTTGGCTGCCAAATGAACGTCCATGACTCGGAAAAGGTCATTGGGACGCTGGTTTCCGAAGGCTACCGTCAGGTGCCTACGGTTGAGGAAGCCGGGCTGGTCCTCTATAACACCTGCTCCATCCGCGACAAAGCCGAGCAGAAAGTCTTCCATCGCCTGGCTGACTACAAGAAGCTGCAGAAGCAAGGCAAGAAGTTCGGCGTGCTCGGCTGCGTGGCGCAGCAGGAAGGCGCCAAGGTCTTTGAGCGCGCGCCGTATGTCTCGTTGGTCTGCGGATCGGCGTCGTACCGCAATCTGCCGGAGATGCTGATTCAAATCGAGGCAGGGGAGCGTGCGACCGGGCTCGACGATCGCCAGACCGATAAATGTTTTGAAACCGAGTTCACCGCCCGCACCAACCCGCACCGCGGCTACATCACCATCATCGAGGGCTGCGACAAGTTTTGCGCCTACTGCGTGGTGCCGTTCACCCGCGGCAAGGAGCGCAGCCGGACGTCGGACTCGGTGTTGGACGAAGCCCGCCAGATGGCTGATCTCGGCTACAGCGAAATCCAGCTGCTCGGCCAGAACGTGAACTCGTACAAAGACTCGGCAGGGAAGAGGAGCTTCGCGGAATTGCTGGCGGCGGTGGGCGAGGTCCCGGGAATTCGGCGAGTACGCTTCACCACCTCCCATCCGAGAGACTTCGGCCGCGACATCGTGCAAGCCATTGACGCAGTCCCCACGCTCTGCGACCACGTGCACCTTCCGGTGCAGAGTGGATCGACTCGCGTGCTCGATGCCATGCAGCGCCTCTACACTCGCGAGCAGTATCTGGAGCGCATCTCCTGGATGAAGGCGGCGCGCCGGGAAATCAGCATCACCAGCGACATCATTGTCGGCTTCCCCGGCGAGACCGAAGCCGAGTTCGAGGAAACCTTATCGCTGCTCGACGACGTCCAATATGATGCCATCTTTGGTTTCAAGTACTCGCCGCGCCCGAACACCCCGGCCCTGAAGTTGGAGGACGCGATTCCGGATGAAGAAAAAGTTCGCCGCCTGGCGGTCGTGAACGAAAAGCAGCGCGACCTTCAGAGGAAGGCAAACGACCGCCACCTCGGAAAAATAGTTGAAGTGATGGTTGAAGGGAAGAACGAGGCCCGGCAGCAGTGGATCGGACGCACCTCGCAGAACAAAGTGCTGAATTTTACGGCCGGGGAGAGCACCGTCCCCAGCGTCGGCAGCTACGTGCCCGTGATTATCACGGTGTGCTTTCCGAACAGCCTTTTGGGCGAAATGGTGGTATAAAAGCTCGGGAGATCACGATGGAAGTCGAGATGAAAATCCGTGGCCTAATGATGGATCCGGTAACGAATATGCCGATCGTGATCCTGAAAGACGCCGGCAGCGACACGGTGCTGCCCATCTGGGTGGGGATTTATGAGGCCAATGCCATCGCGCTGGAGATTGAGAAGGTAAGCACGCCGCGGCCGATGACCCACGACCTGATCAAGAACGTGTTGTCGGGGCTGGATACCCAGGTGCATAAAGTGGTGGTGACCGAGTTGCGGGACGACACTTTCTACGCCGTGATCTGGCTGGAGCGCGACGGGCACATTATCAGCATCGATTCGCGGCCGTCGGACGCCTTGGCCCTGGCGCTGCGCATGGATTGCCCGATCTTTGTCGAGGACGAGGTATTGAAGAACTCCAAGCAGGCCACCAACGCCTCCGACCGCGTCACCAGCGAGGAACTCCGCAAGTGGCTGGAAGGGCTGAACGACGAGGATTTGGGAAGATATAAGATGTGATTGTTGATTTGTGATTGTTGATTGTTGATTGAGAACCACGCCGGGCTTTTTCCAACGCTCGGCCAAGATCAACAATCAGAATTCAACAATCAACAATGCCTCCTGACCCCGCCCACCAACTCCAGCAAATCTACCTGGCAGGATTTGAACTCAAGACCTTCGACCGCTTTCCCAAGTGTGTGGGCGTGGTGCGGGACAACTGCATCGCTCTGCTGGTGCCTGGGCCCGACGGCCTGCAGATGCTGGGCACGCCCGGATGGCAGATCGGGGAAGTCATGGGCGTGCTCACTGAGGTGGGGGGACGGCAGGTGTTCCAGGCCAAGCAGGAGATGGTCGAGGCTACGGCGGAGAGGCTGGAGGCGCTGCGGCGGTTCCGGGAAGAGTTGCGTGCGATACTCGAAGAGGAATCTGTCGGAAGGAACGGCTGTGCGGACAACCCTGAACCTGGATGACGATCTGATTGCCGATGTACGGCGGTACGCAAGGGGCCGGAGCCTGTCCATGGGAGAGGCGGTCTCCGAACTCGTCCGGAGGGGACTAAGAACTGTACTCCCAGTCGACAGGTGAATGGCTTTTGGGTTGTGGACGTGCCACCAGATTCCCCTCCCATAACAGCCCGCCGGGTAAAGGAACTGGAGGCGGAGGAGCCCTGAGGAGATCGAGCGTTGGGGCGCGGGTTTCGTAGTTTACATAATACCTGTTATCGGACATTGTATATCCCACAAATGCGCCTGGGTTAACTTCGCTTCGTGCTCCTCCGGACCGCTGCTGACAGCGCTGCTTCCCCCCTTGCGAAAGACCTGGAGAAAAGCAGATTCCTCGACCCGTCGTCGGCGTGGTGCGCCTGCGAACGCCTCGGAGTGACGAGGGATCGGGCTGTTCCGCCTACTTCTCCATCTCCGAGGCCCAGTTCAGGATGATGGACGGCGGAGCTGCACTGGCCGAGTCCACTTTGGTGTTGATCAGGAACCTGCTGCCGCCGGCGTTCACGTCGTAAGAAAAGACGTCCAGCGAGGAGATCGGCTGGCGCAGATGGGTCTGAAATAACGTTCGCGGTGGTTCCGCTTCGAAACTCGTGCCGGTCTTGACGGTGACCGCCATCATCTTGCCTTCGTCCGACATGTAGAACAGTTCCTTGCCGTCACGCCGCCAGCGCGGTTCCTGTCCGCCTTCCCGCGAGACTTGCCACTTGCTGCTTCCCATCGGAAACGGCGACACATAGACCTCCCAGCTCCCGGTCTCATTGGTGGCATAGGCCATCCACTTACCGTCAGGCGAAAACTGCGCATTGGCTGCCGCCCACTTCGCCTGCAGAAGAGGCTTGGCCTGCCGGTCGGGCAGGGTCAAGTACCATAACTCGGTGCCCTTCTTTGCCAGCAGGTACTTGCCGTCCCGCGACCAGCTCCAAAAGTTCTGCTGCACGGCGTCCAGGTCGGCGATCTCCTCGTCGGGACCGGAGCCGTCAGCGTTCTTAAGATGCAGGTTGAAGTGGAGCTTTTCATTCGCGCTGTAGCCAACCTGCCGGCCATCCGGACTCCACACTGGGACTTGCTCTAACCACGGGTCAAATCCCAGTCGCGCCACCGCGTCGTTTGCCAGTTCGTGGATCCAGATATTGACGTGGCGGCCGTCGCTGTCGATCTGGTCCACGGCCACCCGCTGGCCATCGGGTGAGAGGCTGGGGTTGGCGAACATCCCCGGCGAGCTGACCGCGCCCACCTGCTTGCCACTCCGGTCAAACCACAGCAGCTGGGACTTGGCCGTGCCCCTTCCGGTTTGGACGACCAAAGTACTCTTGCCCGCCACGTCAAACACCGCAAGGTCAATCTGCGGGGAGTATCGGACGCTGTCGCTCAGGGTGCGCGGTTCCCCGCTCAGAACGTAGTTGCGAACGTCGAAATGCTGGGCCACCAAAGCGTCGTCCCGCAAGTACAAGAGGTAGCCCGGATCGGCATAGGCGGCGTTCGAGCTTGCGCTGACTACGAATTTCTTTTCGTCCGAGTCCAGTGAGCCCACGAAGATCGCGTTCTTGTCGAACTGCCCGGAGAAATTAGCTGCCAGATAGACGAAGTGCTTCCCATCCGGCAAAAACGCCGGCCAGCGGTGGCTGGCTTCCGAACGAGACACGTCCAGCTTGGTGAGCGCCACCGGCGTCCCACCCGACGACGGCACCCGGTACAGCGGTCCGAACGGGAGTCCGAAAAGAATGGTCCCGTCCCGGTTCCAGGCGCCGCCCCGGCCGCCGGGTGCATCACACAATACCTGGGCTGACCTGCCGGAGAGAAGGTCCACTTTCTTAAGCCTCCCCTGGGAGAAAAAGCCGATCCACCGCCCGTCCGGCGACCAGAATGGCAGGGATGCATCCTCGGTTCCCGGGACCACCGTCGCAGTTCGTCCACCCACCGCCTGCGTCCAGATGACGTACTTGTTTCCTTGGTCGGAATACGCGACCATGGCCACGACCTTGCCGTCTGGCGACAGCGCGACACTATTTGCGGGAAATGGAGCGGTGCTGCTGAAGTACATTGCGGTTGGCACGCGGCGGGCGTTCATCCACCAGGCCGCGCCTGCGGTAAGCAGGAGCAGCAACAGCGCGGATGCAATGATCCATCCGGCACGGTCTCTACGTCTTGGGGAAACCGCCTGCGCACCAGCCTGCGAACCTCCTGCAGCAATCGCACGGAGCTGCAGCTTGACGTCATGCACCGACTGCCAGCGTTCCCCGGGATCTTTGGCCAAACAAATTCTTATGACCTGGTCGAGGGCTGCGGGAGCCATTGGTTGCACCGCCGAGATCGGCTGCGGCTCCGATGCCAGAATCGCCGCGACCACGCTGGCCGTGGTCTTGCCGGCGAACGCGCGCTTCCCTGCTGCCATTTCGTACAGGACTGCGCCCAGGGCAAAAATGTCAGACCTGGCGTCTGCATCTTTGCCCTCGATCTGCTCCGGCGCCATGTATTGAAACGTTCCCACGATCGTGCCCTGGGCGGTGAGCGGACGATTGGCAGCGGGAGAAACCAAAGTAGCCGTGAGAGCTGAAGGCGGCAGGTCGGCCTGGCTAACGGCCTTGGCCAGACCGAAGTCCATCAGCTTGGCCCCGGCTTTGGTCAGCATGACGTTTCCCGGCTTCAGGTCGCGATGCACCACACCGCTACGGTGGGCTTTCTCCAGGCCGTCGCAAATCTCCACTGCGCATTTCAACAACTGGTCGAGGGGCAGCGGACCCTTCATCAGCCGGTCCGCGAGGGTCTCGCCCTCGAGGAATTCCATGACCAAAAAGTCCACCCCATCCTGATGGCCAACGTCATGCAGCGTGCAGATGTTGGGATGGTTCAGGCCCGAGATGGCCCGAGCCTCGCGATCGAAGCGCTGCCTGGCGTCAGGACTGCCGGAGAGATGCTCGGGCAGGATCTTGATGGCGACGGTGCGATCGAGCCGCGTGTCGCGGGCGCGGTAGACCTCTCCCATGCCGCCCGCACCGAGTGCGGACTGGATTTCGTAGGGACCGAGTTTGGTGCCGGTGGCTAAGGTCATGGGCGAGGAGGATTATAAACGGGAATTTGACGAAGGCGGGGGAGAACGGTGTGGAGGTGCGGGTGGAGACGGTGTGGAAGCAGCATTAGAATGCTAGGCACTCCACGACCACACCTCTGCCCCCACCTGCCGACCTTTTCGCGTTCAGCTGATGTCGGAGAGATTCTTCTTGCGGACCAAATCCTGAACAAACTTGGCACCGGGAGGGAGAATCTTCACGCGATCCGTCCTTTCATTGAATTCGACAGAACGCTTCGTGTGGAGAGCACGAAGGGTTCGAATGAAATACCTGGGGTCATCGTATTCGATCCACTCAATCAATTCCTTTGAACTTACATCCGGCACGGAGACGGCGATCAACAAGAGCATCTGCTCCTGCAACTTTAACTCGGGCCGCAGTATGCGTTTAATGTTTCCATCCGACCAAACGACCGGAACTCTTACCTCGGCAAGGGCATCCACGACTCTCTGTGCCTCTGCGACGGTCACTCCGTGAAATACCCTCACAAGCTCAGCCATCACCCAATTGCACATGGATAGCACGGCGACCGAGTCCATGTGGTTCGGATCGACGTCACCCCCAACGTGGCCTACGCTGCGATTGTTCCGAACCTCGTACAGAGCGGGCAACAACCGGGGGATCAAGATTTTGAAACTGCGAGGGACATGGGGTTGGGCGTTGTTTTCCAGTTTCCTACAGGCTTCGACGAAATTGCCCGGTTTGAATGGCGCGGCGGCATAGGACTTTTTCGCGTGTCCGTCCAGAATGGTGTAAAGAATCTCGCTAAAGCGACCGCCACTCAACTCCGAAGGGAGCCATCGATGTTCAAGGAAGTTCTGAATAATACTCTGATATTCGGAGATGAGCGGGTCACGCAACCCAGATGGAACTGCGGAGAGTGCCTGTGCTGCGGTTATCATTAGCCAATCTCGGTACGACCCTCAGGGGTAACATAAAACTGCGCGCCGTCCTTGGCCGTGAACCCCTGCTTGTTATTCTGGACGAGGCATTGTGAGGCGTTGCCAACTGACCCCTGATTATGTTGGCTCAGCGCCTTTTTCACATCTCCAGTGGCAAGCCGGTTCGCGCCACTACTGTCGTGAAGCCAGAGTGCGGTAGCCAAGAATTTCCGCGTCTTGCTGTTCTTTGCATTCTTCGTAGCTAAGAAACTGGCGAGCGTACCCACATTGCTTTTCTTGCCGTGATGGGTTCGCGTTCCGTGTTCTTTGTCTCCGCCATTCTCAGGTTCAGCGGGGGCAACGTTCGCCAATTCTGGGAGTTTCTCGATTACTTTATCCAATTGCTCCGAGAGCCACTTACCGTCGCCTTCCCCTGAAAAAGAAACAGCACCGACCTTGATCTCGATCTTTGCGTCAGCCATGAGTAGCCTCCACGTGAGCTATCACCGCTAACGCGGTGAATCGCAAGAAGTTTGCAGGGAAAGAACAACAAAAGGGTAGCAGAATTCTCCTTCAAACTGAAGATGCGGGAGGCCTCTACTGTAGTCTTTCAAGTCTCTGCCACCAGCCTTTGACGGCGTCCGCTGCTTCCTTCGAAGTACTATAGGGTTCGTACAGTTTGTGTAGGAAGTCGGATGGCATGGTCTTAACATTTTGATGTTTCAGAATCATGCACGGTCTCTTCAGAGTCTGCATCATAGCCAACTCGTAGACGATGTTCGCATTGTGCAATTGCTTTGACTCACCCTCATCGAAAATCGCTACGCCATACCGACAGCACAGTAAGCAAGCCAGGGGGTTGTACAGGTCGTCGGTCAGGTTGTGGTCACGGGCGACCACTGGATTGAGTCCGAGATCGGTCAGTGCTTGCTTAACATCTGAAATAAGGTTCTTCAGAGCAGGCCTGTACGCGACCATCACAAAGGCGTTGTGATCGTAGCTGTTTTTCCGAAGGAACGTTCGGATTGCGTTGGCCCAACCGTATAGGGCGTTTGGGATCAAGTCGTTTGTAAGGCCTGGAATTTCGGGCAGGACGCTTCTCTCGATGACGTGGGCGCTGACCTTCTCCGCTGGGACAGAGCGCTGCAGTCGTGCGATTTCTAGAAGAAGCTCTTTGCCGAGTACCCCGCGAAGGGCCCCCAGCTTCCGTCGGTATCGCTCTTTGCGGTTGCGACCGGTACTCAGCCGAACGATTTCCTCTGTCAGGCTTTCTGCGCGATTAAGCACTGCCCGGGGAACTTGCGCCGACTCGAGCCGAGGTCGTAGATTTGACCACGAAAGATAAAACTGTTGAATTCTCTCGCGAATAGAATTGGAGACTACGAATACCCCTGCCGTTCCCTTCAGCGATTCCAGCAGGGAGTCGAGTTCGCGACGTAAGGTGCGGAGGGCTTCTAGCACGCTTATGGATTGGACATCAATGATTCGGCGTATTCCTCACCGGTTGCGGTGAGAGTGTATGCGCGGTGACCGTCCTTTTCGCCGGCACTCATCACCAGCCCTCTTCCAACAAGGCCAGCGACGCTGTCACTTATGTTTGTGAAGGAATGCTTTGCCTGCTTGCCCAGATCTCTAAGTTCACTGGTTGTAAAGCTGGGCTGGCCCTCCATTTTTTCCACGTAGTATCCGAGCAACAGAGCGCGCTCAGTTTGATTACCGGCTCGCTTCAAAATTTCAGAAGGAGAACGCTTCTTTTTCCCGGCGGAGGGCCGGAGCAGTGACGCATTGGAGGCACCCGAATCAGACGGACCAGACTTGACGGAGCTACTCAAGTACTTGGCTATCAAGTCTTCTAGTTTCTTTTCCGCGTACTCTGCCGGGCCGGACACCTCTACAGAGAAAGTTCCAATGGATAACTTCAACGTAACATTTGCCATGGCGCTCCTTATATCCGCGTCGAAGCGATGACCCGCTTCTTTGCTTCTGATTTCGTAAAAACCCTTCTCATGCTGGGTTAGCCGCCCGACCCGCCGTGCCTCATTCGGCAAAACGCAAAGGGGTCACGGCTTGCGCCGTGACCCCCCTCAGAGTCGGATAATTTATACGCTGGCGAGGTGGATTCTGTCCAGCCGCCTTCGTGCTATTCGCCCCGAACAGCAGGTTCCTCGACTCGCCCTCGCCGCGCCTGCGCGGCTGCGGACGGCTCGGAATGACAAGGGGTAGTGATCGTGGCGCTCGGTGAATCACTTGACAGTCGGCACCGGCTGGCTCCCTGCCAACACGATCCCGGCATGAAACAGCGTCCCGGCGACCCGGGTGGCAATGGCGATCAGTTCCCTTTGTCCCTGAAACACCTTCACCTGCCGGGCGCGGGTGAATTCGGGAAGATTGACAGTCTGCCCCGAGCGAATGCGCCCTGCCATTTCTTCATTCGCCGTCACGCATGGCAGCTCCGGCAAAATCTTCCGCGGGTGAACGAAGATCTCCTCGGTTGAGCCGTTCCTGACGGCGGCTTCCAGCGCCTCCAGGGTATGCGCGTCGGCCAGCGCGAACTCGCCGACGGCAGTCCGCCGCAGCGACTCGAGATGAGCGCCGCATCCCAGCTGCTGGCCCATGTCGTGCGCCACCGACCGCATGTACGTTCCAGAGGCGACCCGGGCACGAAAAGTCGCTCGATCGCCGTCCACACTCAGAATCTCAAACTCCTTGACCTCGACTTGCACCGGCTGAAGCGTGACTTCTTTCTGTTTCCTGGCCAGCTTGTAAGCCGGTACGCCGTGGATCTTCTTGGCGGAAAATGGCGGCGGCATTTGCTGGATCACACCGCGAAAGGGTGCGGCCAGCGCACGAACGCCCTCAAGTGACACTTTAACTGGCGAGGCCGGGCTGGTCGGCTCGCCTTCAGCATCGTAAGTGTCGGTCGAGAAGCCGAAGCGGATTACGCCCTCGTAGGTCTTCTCCGAGGCGGTGTAGAACTGGGCCAAGCGGGTAAGCGTACCAATGACCAGCGGCAGCACGCCGGTGGCGAGGGGATCAAGCGTCCCCAGGTGGCCGACGGAACGCTCGTGCAGAATGCGGCGGACGCGGTTGACCACGTCGTGCGAGGTCAGCCCGGCGGGCTTGTCGATGATGAGAACCCCATTCATAGAAATTGAGAGATTGGGTAATTTGCAATCGGGTAATTTAGAATCAACATCGGGTCCCGATTTTCAATTACTCAATTACCCGATTACCAAATTACCCATTGTTCTAGTTTCGCATGATTCCCATTCGCGACGACCAACCGCGCTTCAGCACGCCCTACGTGACCTACTTCATTATCGCGCTGAATGTGGTCGTGTTCCTGTTTGAATTGTCGGTGGGAGCGCAGAGCCACCGGGCACTAAACAGCCTGATGTACCAGTTCGGCGTGGTGCCGGTGCACTT